>NZ_CP108423.1:3268750-3613333 GCF_035917235.1 Streptomyces sp. NBC_01294 | reverse complement strand
GACAGTCACGACGATCACGACTGCGGAGACAGTGACGACTGCGGTGCCTGCGACGGTTGCGACGGTTGCGACCGCGCGGGCTGGGGCGACTTGGCCGGCTTGGGCGACCCGGACGTGGACGTGGACGTCTGCGAAGGCTGCGTCGGCTGCGGAGACTTCGCGGGTGGCGACGGCTGCCCGAACTGCTGCACCGAGCCCTGCCGCTGCTTCTGCTGTTCGGCCTTCTGCTTCGCGAGGGTGTGCTGGATGAAGGACCATCCGACGCAACCCGCGCACAGGACGGCCGCGATGGCGATGCCCGCGAAGAGTTTCCCGAGCCGCTCGTCCGCCGTGCGCCTCGCCCGCTGCACGCCGAACAGCAGCGCGTCCCGCGTCCTGCGGCGGCGTACCGCCACCGACTCCAGAAGCTGGCTGTCGTAGTCCCGTGTCATCCGTCGTCCGTCGCCTCGGTCTCGGCTCGTCAAGCGCCGACAACCGCTCCGGAGCGCGGTTGTGCGCGTGTGCGGCTTTCGAAGTTCCCCGTGTTTTGCCTCTGCAACATAGAGCATGGACATGCCTTGAGCACACCCAGGAGGGTGACGTCAGGGGCTGGGCTCCTTGGGGTCGCCCGCGAGGCGGACGGTGCTCATGATGCGCATGACGAGGGCGTCGTCGACGGCGCCGGGCACGCCCGTGCGGCCGTAGAAGTCCCATGCGACCAGGTCGCCCCGGGAGTTCTTGAAGCCGAAGACGACCGCCTGCCCGTCACCGGCGCACCGGTTGGGCTGCGCGGCCCCCTTGGAGCGGGCCTTGACGTAACTGCCCCGGACTCCGGACTTCGTCGTGAACTCCTTGGGCTTGTCCCACGTGACGACGCTCTTGTCCGGCTGGGTGTAGGCGGCGTAGACCCAGGTGGGCGCGCTCTTCTCGGCGATCTCGGCGGTGTCCTTGGCGCCGGAGGCCCCCTTGGTGCCGGTGTTGCCGAGCCGGACGTCCGTGACCTGGCCGTCGCCGTTTGCGTCGATGCTGCACCACTTGGACTTGTAGAGGGCGGGTGCCGTGTGCCCGATCAGGACCTTGTCGGGGTCCTTGCGGTCGGTGTGCCCGCTGAAGACGTCGGGTGAGAGGACCTCCCACTGCGGCGGGACGTCGAACGCCGTGCCGTGCTTGGGGTTGATGACGGTCTTCCAGCCCGCGACGAGCGGCTTCGCCGGGTCCGCCGCGGCCGCCGGCGTACGGTCCTCGTCGGCGCGGCCGACGAGCACGGCGGCGGTGACGGCGGCGCCGGCCACCACGGCGGCCACTGCGCAGACGGCGATGACGACGGTCCTCTTCCTCCGCCTTCTCCCACCGTCGGTCCCGGGCGCGGGCGGCGGCGGTGACGGGGGCGGGGGCGTGGACGCCGGATACGACGGGAAGGAGGAGAAGGACGAGAAGGGCTGCGGCCGCTGCTGCCCCGAAGTGCCGTCCATCGGTTGCCGGTACGGGTTGTACGGGTCGTCCACCGTGCCCCTCCTCGCTCGACTGCCCTGCTCGACTGCCCTGCTCGACCGTGTGCGTACGCGCCGGCCGGCCCGTCCCGCCCGGCTACTTGCCGAAGGACAGGACCGCGCGGCTCGCCTTCCTGGGATCCGGGCTGTAGACCCTGCCGTTGAGCAGGAACAGCCGTCCGCCCGCCCACGCGATGCGGACGTTGTGCGTGTAGAAGACGCCCTCGGCGCCGGCGGAGGCGGCCGGGCTGTGCAGAACGGGCTGCGAGGCGCCGTCGGCCGGTGCGAGGGAGACCACCGCCCCCGCCTCGCCGCTGCCGGGGGTGACGTACACGACCACCCTGCCGCCCTCGACCGCCAGCGGCCACATCGTGCGGCCCTTGGGCTGCTCGGCGGTGCGCCACCGCTCCTTGCCCGTGTTCAGGTCCACCGCGACGACCTGGTTGGTGTCCTCGATGCCGAGGCTGGTGCCGGGCTTGCCCGCGCCGATGTAGAGGGTGTCGGCGTCGGCCGCGGCGGCGTAGCACTCCTGGAAGCCGCTCGCGTTGCCGAAGCCGTTGCACCGGCCGCTGACCGCGAAGCCGGGGGCGTGCTGCGAGCGCACCTTGCCGTCGGCGGCGAACGCCGTGACGTTCCAGGTCTTCTTGTCCTTGTGGTGCGCGGCGATCACCAGCGGATCCATGGAGAGCATCCTGCCGACGGTCCAGTCCGGGTCGTACTTGTGGCTCCACTTGGGGCTGCCCGTGGCCGGATCCAGCTCCTGGACCATCGGCCGGCCGGACGCGCGGGCGTCGTTCGGGTCGGGGCAGTGGCGGATGACGACCAGCCGGGACCCCCCGGCGAACGCGCTCGGGTAGCAGCCGTTCGCGTTCCAGGTCCCGAAGAGCTTCCTGCCGTCGGTGACCGAGAAGCCGCTCATGACGGCCGACCGTGCGACGGCCACGGTGTCACCGGCGATCGCCATCTCGAACTCCAGCGCGGTGTCGTACTGGTTCTCCGGCGTCACCGCCGCCTTCCACCCCGCCTTGCCGGTGGTCAGGTCGATCAGCTGGAGACCGGTGCAGCGCGCCTTCTCCGAGGCGCTCTCCTTCACGCCCACGACCAGCTTGCCGTTCGCGGACGGGGCCGGCGGAACCCCGCACATCGCGGTCGGCAGCGGGAGCTTCCACTTCTCCTGGCCGTCGGCCACCGCGTAGGCGGTGAACTCGTTGGCGATCGCCTTGACCACCACGTCGCCCACCCGCCACGGGCCGTACTGCGAGGTTCCCGAGCCGGCGACCTCGGTCTGGTTGTCGCGCAGCCAGACCCGGGACTCACCCGGCCTGATGCCGGCGTTGGGGTCGTAGGTGTCGGCTCCCCCGCCGGGGCCCTTGCCGTCGCCCTGGTCGACCGAGGGGGAACCGGAGGGTCCGGCCGCTGTCCCGCCGTCCCGCGTGAACGTGCCGAGGCCGTCGCCGACCGTGAGGTACACGCCGCCGCCGATGACGAGCAGGACGGCCACCAGCGCCGCGACGACCACGGACGGCCGGCGCCCGGGGCGGCCGCCGGGTTGCGGATCGAACGCCGCGGGCGGCGGTCCGAAGCCGGGCGGTACCCGTGGGGGCGTGGGCGCGGCGCCGGGCCACTGCTCATCGGGTTCCGGCGGTGCGCCGGATGTACGACCGGTCATGGGGAGAGTGTCGCCCGAAAAGCGGTCTTTCTAGAATAGATTTTTAGACTACTTCGTCACCTCCCTCACCCCCTCCGGGCCCCGGTCGCCCGGCCGAACGGGCGGGGTTACGTTGGAATGTGGTGGTCCCCGTCTCGGCGGGTGAGGAGGCCGGGCATGACGACACGTGGGCGCGGCGCGGCCGCGGCGATGCTCGCCGTGGGCCTGGTCCTGGGGCCCGTGGGCGCGGGGTACGCGGGGGACGGGCCGGCGCCCGCACCGCCCGCGCAGCCCGCACCGGGCGTGACCGTCCCCGTTCCGGCACCCGTTCCCGCGCCCGTTCCGGCCCCGACCCCCGCCTCCGGGGAGTTCGCGCAGCTGACGCCCGCCGTGGCGCGGCAGTTGGACGAAGCCGTGCGCGAGGTGATGGCCGAGGCGAAGGTGCCCGGGGTGATCGTGTCCGTCTCGGCGCCCGGCAAGGGCGCGTACGTACGGTCCTTCGGGATCGCCGACAAGGCCACGGGCGCGCCGATGGCCCCGAACCTGAACATGCGGATCGGCAGCGTGACGAAGACCTTCACCGTGACCGCGCTGCTCCGGCTGGTGGACGAGGGGAGGATCGGGCTGGACGACCCGATCGGAAAGTACGTCGAGGGCGTGCCGAACGGCGACCGGATCACCTTGCGCGAGCTGGCCGGGATGCGGAGCGGTCTGTTCAACTACTCCGCCGACGAAGGGTTCTTCAAGGCGCTGACGAGCGATCCGTACCGGTCCTTCACCCCGCAGGAGCTGCTCGCGTACTCCTTCAAGCACCCGGTGCTGTTCGAGCCGGGCGCGGAATTCTCCTACTGCAACACCAACCTGATCCTGCTCGGGCTGGTGGTCGAGAAGGTCAGCGGAGACCCCCTCGCCGACTACATCGCCCGGGAAGTCGTCAAACCGGCCGGACTGGAGCACACGCTGTTCCCCGTCGGCGCGGAGTTCCCGAGTCCGCACGCCCACGGGTACACGAACCAGACGGCCTCCGGGAAGACCGAGGACGCCACCGACTGGAACCCCTCCTGGGGCTGGGCGGCCGGAGCGATGATCTCCGACCTCTCCGACCTGCGGTCCTGGGCCAGGACCCTTGCCACCGGCACCCTGCTGACCCCCGCCACCCAGGCCGAGCGGCTGAAGGTGGTCCCGGCCCTCCCGGGCGCGGGCTACGGGCTGGGCATCTTCAACGTCCAGGGCTGGATCGGGCACAACGGCTCCCTGCCGGGCTACGGGTCGCTGACCGTCTACCTGCCGGAGCCGCAGGCCACGATGGTCGTGCTGCTCAACACCGACATCGCCTACCAGGGCAACGAGCCCAGCACCCTCTTCGGCAAGGCGATCACCGAGATCGTGTCCCCCGGGCACGTCTTCTCGCTCCCCGCCCAGCCCGGACAGTGAGCACGCCCCTGCGGACCGGCCGCTCCTCTTCCTCCGCGCACAATGGTCACCGGCGCGCCGGACACCCCTGAGGGAGACGCACATGAACGGTCAGGCAGCACAGCAGGACATCCCGTCCGCGGCGGGCGACCCCGCGGGCGACTCCGCGGACACCGGCACGGGCGCCGGCGCCGGCACGGGCGTGGGCGTCGGCGCGGTCGTGGTCCGCGCGGCCGGGGAGGCGGACGTCGAGACGGCGGCCGCGCTGTTCCGCGGATACCTCGACTTCTACGAGGTGGACGTCCAAGACCCCGACGCCCCGCGGGCCTTCCTGGCGGAGCGCATCGCGAAGGACGAGTCCCTCGTCCTGCTCGGCGACGTCCCGGAGCTCGGCACGGTCGGCTTCGCGCAGGTCTACCGCGGCTTCTCCTCGCTCTCCCTGCGGCCCGCCTGGGTCCTCAACGACCTGTACGTCGCCCCGTCCGGCCGCCGCACCGGCGCCGGCCGGGCGCTGCTGCGCGAAGTGCTGCGCCGGGCCCGCGAGGCCGGAGTGTCGGGCGTGCAGCTGGAGACCGCGTACGACAACACCGTCGCGCAGGGGCTGTACGAGGCGGAGGGCTTCGTCCGCGAGGAGTTCCACGTGTACTTCCACGACCTGGGTCGAGGAACTCCCGGCCAGGAATGAAACATTCCCGCCCGCCGTCGCGTCAGTGGGGTGAGACGGACGCGAGGGGGAGTACATGCGGCAGGGTCGCAGAGACGGGTTCCGCGAGTTCGCGGAAGGCCGGTCGGGTCATCTGTACCGGTCGGCCTGTCTGCTGGCGAGCGGGGACACCCACCTCGCGGAGGACCTGGTGCAGGAGACCCTGGGCCGGATGTACCTGCTCTGGGGGCGGATCTCCCGTATCGACAATCCGGCGGCGTACGCGCAGACGGTGCTGGTACGGGCCTTCCTCACGCACCAGCGCCGCCGGTCGGCGGGGGAGCGGCCGGTCGGGGAGTTCCCCGACGCGGGTGCGGCGGCGGCCGGCGGCGCGGACCCGGCGCTGCGGCTGACGCTGCTGGAGGCGCTGGGACGGCTGGCGCCCAAGGACCGGGCGGTCCTGGTGCTGCGCTACTGGGAGGACCGCAGCGTCGAGGAGACCGCCGACGCCATGAACGTCAGCTCCGCGGCGGTCCGTACCCGGACCTCGCGGGCGCTCGCCCGGCTGCGTGAGCAGCTCGGCGGCAGCCTCGCCGCCTTCGCGGAGCTCTGAGACCGCCGGTCCGTCCGGATCCCTCGCCTCATCCCACCCTTGAATCGGAAGGTCTGGTTCCCCATGCCCTTTGAAGACGACCTCGGTGAAGCCCTCCGGCGTGCGGGGAACGGTTTCACCGCCGACCGGCCCGCCCTCGTGGACGCCGGAGAGCGGCGCGGCCGACGGATGGTGGCGCGCCGGCGGGCCGCCGTGGTCGGCGGATCCGTGCTGACCCTGGCCCTGATCGCGACGGTGGGCGCCTATTCCGGCGGTCTCCTCGGCGGACCCGGCGGCGCGAACGCGGTCACCGTCGCGGCGCCGCCGACCCCGCCGGGCGGCTCGGACGGGACGGACGGGAGCGAGAAGGATCCGCGGGCCGGCACCGGCGCGGTCACCGGCGCGCAGATGATCGCCCAGCTGGAGGGGCTCCTGCCCGACGGGCAGTGGACCAAGCTCGAGGCGCGGGGCACGGAAGACCAGGTCCCGATGGTCTCCGGCGTGTACGACGACGGGAAGGGCAAGGCGGCCGTCAGCCTCAGCCTCCAGCGGGTGGACCCGGGCGGCAGCCACGCCCGTGCGAGGACCGAGTGCGGGGACAAGCTCCTGCAGGGGTACGACGACTGCCGGACCGAGAAGCTGGCGGACGGCTCCAGGCTGCTGCTCCAGAAGGGGTACGAGTACCCCGACCGCCGGGTGGACACGAAGGTCTGGCGGGCCGTGCTCGTGACCCCGCAGGGCTTCGTGGTCGACGTGTCCGAGTGGAACGCCCCCGCCGAGAAGGACGCCCCCGTCTCGCGGCCCAACCCGCCGCTCAGCACCGCGCAGTTGAAGACCCTGGTCACCTCGGCCGTGTGGCACGCGGCGCTGGGCGACCTGCCGGCGGCCGAGCAGGAGCCGCCCCGGACGGACTCGGCGGAGTCGGCGCTCGCGCTGCGGGACCGGCCGGCCGCGCAGGCCCTGGAACAGCTGATGACCGGGCTCGGGATCAAGGTTCCGGTCGCCTCCAAGGGCGGGGAGAACGGGTACGGCTACCTCGTGCTCGACGACGGCAAGGGCATGTCCCTGGTCCAGATCAACGTGAGCAAGGGCGAGACCACCTCCCGCTTCCTGGGCGCCGGTGTCACCTCGCAGCCCGACGGCACCATGGTGAAGGTCTCGCAGGGGCCCGCGGAGAAGGGCAAGGGCGTCGTCGAGTGGACCGTGGACACCCTGCGCAAGGACGGGCTGCGCGTGGCGATCTCCGCCTACAACACCGCCAACCAGAGCGGAGCGCCCACCCGCGAGGCGCCCGCGCTGACGCTGGACCAGCTGAAGGAGCTCGCGCTCGCCCCGGCCTGGAACCGGACGCGCAACTAGCGCGAGCGAGTCATTTGGCGTCGGCGTAGCACTCCACGACCGCCGTCGTGAACGGGAACCGGACCGGGGTGTCGCCGAAGGCGATCCGGCCGGCCCGGTCGCCGGCGGCGCGGATCGCCTCCACGACGGCCCCGGCCTCCTCGGCCGGGCAGTGCACGATCACCTCGTCGTGCTGGAAGAACACCAGCTCGGCCCGCATTCCGACGGTCGCCTGCCGCAGGGCCGCGAGCAGCAGCAGGGCCCAGTCGGCGGCGCTGCCCTGGACGACGAAGTTACGGGTGAACCGGCCGCGGGCCCGGGTGTTGGTGGAGGCGTAGCTCGGGGTCCAGGCGTCGTCCCGGTCCCTGTCCCGGTCCCTGTCCCGGGGGAGCCCGGCCTCGCCCTCGCCCGCCCCCTCGGCCGGGTCGACGCCGCCGTCGCCCGTCTCGTACCCGTCGCCGGAGCCGGCGGGCGGCGGACAGGTCCGGCCCAGCCAGGTCCGTACGAGCCGGCCGTCCTCCCCGGCCTTCGCCGCGTCGTCCACGTACGCCACGGCCCGGGGGAAGCGGCGGCGGAGCGCGGCCAGGTTCTTCAGGCCGTCCCCGGAGGTCTGGCCGTAGACGGCGCCGAGGACGGCGATCTTGGCCTTGTCCCGGTCGCCGGAGAAGCCCTGGCGGGAGACGGCGGTGTAGAGGTCCTCGGGGCGGCCGGCCACCTCCATGAAGGCCGGGTCGCGGGAGATCGCGGCCAGCACGCGCGGTTCCATCTGGTCGGCGTCGGCGACGACGAGCCGCCAGCCGGGGTCGGCGACCACGGCACGGCGGATCACCTTGGGGATCTGCAGGGCCCCGCCGCCGTTGGTGACCCAGCGGCCGGTGAGGGTGCCGCCGGGGATGAACTCCGGGCGGAAGCGGCCGTCGTGGACCCAGTCCGCGAGCCAGCTCCAGCCGTGGGCGGTGTAGATCCGGTACAGCTTCTTGTACTCGATCAACGGCTCGACGGCCGGGTGGTCCAGCTCCTGGATCTCCCAGCGGCGGGTGGACTTGAGCTTGAACCCGGCCTCGGCGAAGGCCTTGACGACGTCGGCGGGCAGATCGGGGCGTACGCGGCGGCCGAAGGCGGCGGAGACGCGGTCGGCGAGCTCGGCGAGGCGCCGGGGCTCCCCGCCGCCCGCGTACCGCTCGCCGAGCAGCTCGGTGAGCAGGGCGCGGTGGACGTCGGCCCGCCAGGGCAGGCCCGCGCGGTTCATCTCGGCGGCGACGAGGAAGGCCGCGGACTCGGCGGCGGTGAGCAGCCGCATCCGGTCGGGGTGGGCGGTGGCGTCGAGCCGTTTCTCCTGGTCGGCGTGGACGGCGAGCAGGGCGTCCAGGGGGACGGGGGTGGTCGGCCGCGGATCGAAGAGGGAGTCCTGGGCGCGGGGGTCGACGGCGCGCTGCGGAGGATCGGGCGGTACGGGGGCGTTGTTGAGCCGGGCCCAGGCGGCGGCCGCCGAGCGGGGCTCGCCGGAGCGGCCCTCGTGGCCGAGGAGCAGCAGCTCGGCGTCCTCGATGTCGTGGCAGCGCTCGACGCGGGCGCCGGCCGCGAGCAGCCGGGGGTACACGGCGGCGGTGGACCGCCAGACCCAGCGGGTGCCGGGCGGGGCGGCCCGGACCGCCTCGGCGGGATCGCGGACGCGCATCCTGGCTCCGGGGCCGGCCGCGGGGTGCACGGGCGCGGCGTGCCACCAGCCGTCGCCGTCCTCGGCGAGGGCCCACCGGGACGTGCGGTCGCTCATGGGTGCGAGTCTCCCACCGCGGTCTGACAACCCCGGGCCGACGGGGCTGAAAGAACGTGCTCCGCCCCGGGCCCCGCGCCTCAAACGCCGGCGGGGCTGAAAAAAGGAGCGCCTCAAACGGCGGCGGGGCTGGGAGGAGCGCCGACGGGGTGGGAAGCGGGTGCGGTGGGGGGTCGGGTGGTGGTTGTGGTTGTCGTGTAGGTGTCCAGGGCCGGGTGCGGGGCGCGGGCAAGGAGGTGGCGGAGGGTGCCGCGGTCCGGGGTGTCGAGGAAGCCCGCCGCGATGGCCGAGTACGTGGCCACCAGCATCGGGGGCTGGAAGGGGGCCGCGTCCGGGCCGGACAGGGCGCTGCGGGCCTCGGCCAGGGAGGCGGGGGCGTAGCGGGCGCCCACCGCCGCGGCGAGTTCCGCCCCGCCCAGGGCGCGGTCCCCGACCAGCTCGTAGACCTGCCCGGCGTGTGCGTCGGGTGCGAGGGCCACCCGTATCGCCACCTCCGCCAGGTCCTCCCGTGCGACCGCCGCGAGCCGGCCGCCGCCCAGCGGGGCGGTGATCACCCCGTCGGGCCCCGGCGCGGCGAGCGCGCCCAGCAGCTCCGCGTACAGCCCGTTGCGCAGCACGGTCCAAGCCACGGCGGAGCCGCGCAGGCGGCGTTCGGTCCAGCGGTGCGCCAGCGCGTACGGCAGGTGGTCGCCCGCCCCGGTGAGGCTGGTGTAGACGATGTGCCGCACCCCGTCCCGCTCGGCGGCCGAGACGGCTGCCTCGTGCCGCGCGATGACCTGGTCGTCCTCGCCGTGACCGGCCGAGATGAGCAGCAGGGTGTCCACCCCGGCGAAGTCGAGGGAGCCGGGGGCGTCGAAGTCCACCCGGACCTGGCCGGGGCCGCCGTCCGGGACGCGGGTGCCGAAGCGTACGTCCGGCCGGTCCGCCAGCCGGCGTGCGATCAGTGAGCCGAGTCCGCCGGAGGTTCCGGTGATCAAAAGCATGGGTGGTCCTTCGTGGTCGTGCCGGTCGGCCTGGTTGGCTTCGGGGACGGGGACATCGTGCGCGGCTGGGCGCACGGCGCGTAAGGAGGCACTTTCATGTCAGTAGGGCACACCGGGGTAACCACCCCCGAGCCGCTGTTGAGCTGCGACGACGATTGCGGCATCCGCGATGTCCTCGACCGGCTCGGCGACAAGTGGTCCGTCCTCGTCGTGGTGGAACTCGGTGCCGGTGTGCGCCGGTTCAAGGAGCTCCAGCGGGCGGTCGACGGCATCTCGCAGCGGATGCTCACCCTCACGGTCCGCCGCCTGGAGCGCGACGGCCTGGTCAGCCGGACCGTGCACGCCACCGTGCCGCCCCAGGTCGAGTACGAGCTGACCGGCCTCGGCCGCAGTCTGACCCTTCTGGTCAGGGGACTCGCCGACTGGTCGCTGGCGCACCGCCCGCAGATCGAGGCCGCCCGCCGGGAATGGGACGCGAGGGCGGACATGCCAAGCTGAAGGGTGTGAGAGACCTTGCCGAGACCGTCGACCGAGCCTTCGCCGCCGCCCTCTACGCCCAGGACGACGCAGGGCTGGACACCGGGGCCTCGCTGCTCGTCGCCGATCAGGCCGGGTGGGCCGGGGTCGGGCGGGAGCTGCTGGCGCGCGGGGAGGCGTCCGTGCGCCAGGGCTGGGAGCGGGGCTGGCAGCCGGCCGACGTGCTGCGGCTGGTCCGCCGGGACCTCGACGAGCGGCACCTGCGCATCACCGGGGATCTGATCGCCGCCGAGGCGCGCCGCTACGCCCGGCTGCCGGCGCGCTGGGATGCCGGTGAGGTGTGGTGGGGCGGCGACGAGCAGTACGCCGACCGGCTCGCGCAGCGCGAACGGGCCGATCGGTTCACCCTGGCCACCGCCTTCCTGGAGGTGCTGCGGCTGCTGATCCGGCTGCCCTCGATCGAACCGGTGGGTCCGCTTCCCGGCGATCCCTTCGACGCCCTCGCGGAGCACGCGCACATCGAGCCCCGCATGCTGGGCCGGATCCGGGCCCTGCTCGCCAAGGCCGAGGCCACCACCTTCCCGGAGGAGGCGGAGGCGCTCAGCGCCAAGGCCCAGGAGCTGATGGCCCGGCACACCGTGGACGAGGCCCTGCTCGCGGCGAGCGGCCAGGGCCCGGCCCAGGTCCCGGGGGCCTGCCGGATCGGGGTCGAGCCGCCGTACGAGGAGGCCAAGGCGGTACTCCTCGACGCGGTGGCCACCGCCAACCGCTGCCGGGCGGTGTGGAACAGCGGCTTCGAGTTCTCCACGGTGGTGGGCTTCGAGAGCGATCTGGAGGCGGTGGAGCTCCTCTACACCTCGCTGCTCGTGCAGGGCACGGCGGCGATGACCCGCGCGGAGGCCGCGCAGCGCTCGGGCGGACGCAAGCGGACGAAGACCTTCAGGCAGTCCTTCCTGCTGGCCTACGCCAGCCGCCTCGGCCACCGGCTCGCCGAGACGGCCGAACACACGGCGACGCAGGCCCCGGACAACCTGCCGGCCCTGGTGGCGCGCGATGTCGCGGTCACCTCCCGCGCGGAGGAGATGTTCCCCCGGACCACCACGACCCGGCTGCGCGGCGCGACCGACCACGCGGGCTGGGAAGACGGCACGGCCGCCGCCGACGCCGCCCAGGTGGGCAGCCGGCGCAAGCCCCTCCGGCGCTAGCCCCGCGGCTCCCGTCCAAGCACACCGCTGCCGCGGTAGCCGGGGCTCCGCCCCGGACCCCGCGCCTCAAACGCCGGCGGGGCTGGATCGGGACGCCCCGGAGCCGGGGGTGCTGCGCGGGGCGAACCTGTCTGTGATCAAGGGACCACCCCGCGTGCACGTGCATCTGCCCATGCATGCGCTCATGAACACAGCTATGATCCGGAGGAGTTGACATCTGCACTATCGGGGGCTTCCTGTGGACCACGCGTACAACGGGATGGCAGCTGCAGAACTCGCTTCCTTGTTTGAGCTGACGTGGCAGAAGAGCAGACACAGCAACTCGCAGGGTTCCTGCGTGGAGTTCGCACGGCTGCCGGGAGGCGACGTCGCCATGCGCAACTCGCGCTTTCCGGACGGTCCGGCGCTCGTCTACACGCCGGCCGAGATCGAGGCCCTGCTCCTGGGCGTCAAGGACGGCGAGTTCGATCATCTGATCGGCTGACGGAACGGCGCATTCATCAAGCCATGCACGTGCACTGGCCGGGACTGATCGCAGTGATCAATCCCGGCCAGTCGTCGTGTGAGGGCCCTCGGCGGGCGGCAGCCGGCCGCTCAGTCCTGGAGCAGGAACAGCGCCCAGACGACCTTGCCGGTCAGCCGTCCCGCGAGCGGGTGCCAGCCCCAGCTGTCGCTGTAGGAGTCCACCAGGAACAGCCCGCGCCCGGACTCCAGGTCGAAGTTCTCCTCGGTGCGCTCCGGTGAGAAGGCCCCGCCGGGCCGGTCCTCGCTGGGGTCGCGCACCGCGCACACCAGTCGGGTGCTCCACCGCATCAGGTGCAGCCGTACCGGCGGCTCCGGCTCGGCGTCCGCGCACCGCGCGTCCCCGGGCAGGGCATGGCGAAGCGCGTTCGTGACGAGTTCGGAGACGACCAGGGCCACATCGTCGAAGCGGTCGTCGAGGCCCCACTGGGACAGGGTCGACCGGGTGAAAGTACGCGCGCCCCGCACCGCGTCGAACCGTGCGGGCAGAGCGCAGGAGGCGGACCCGGAGACAGCCGTGGGGTCGACCGGGGGAAGCCCCTGCCGTAACGGCTCGAGCATGGTCGATCCATTCGTCCCCATGCGAGGCACTCCCGGGATTCGCGGGCGAAGCGGCGGCTCCGTCCAAAGAGAACTGCGGGGTGGGTCCGGCGCCGGCGCGAAGAGCACGCAGGTGCGCGGGGACCATCGTTCCGAATGCCGGAGCCGGATGCAAGGGCAGATGCACGTGCACGCGCCGGACCTGTCCACTCCCGTGACGGTTCTTGCTCATTTCTTCCTACGCATCCTTACGGACTTCTTTTACCGGCGGCGGTATTCCGTTACAGAACGAGTACGACCCGATGCGTTTTGGTGGCAGACTGCGGCCTCTGGGGTTCGGGGGCCCCGCGACGCTCGCGCACACCACGCGCACGCCAATGCGATGGGGAGGGCAGTACTAGTGACCGCAGAAGCAAGCGGTTCTGTGGTGCGCCGCATCCTCCTGGGCTCCCAGCTCAGGCGACTCCGAGAATCCCGCGGCATCACCCGTGAGGCGGCCGGCTACTCGATCCGCGCATCCGAATCGAAGATCAGCCGCTTGGAGTTGGGAAGGGTGAGCTTCAAGGCCAGAGACGTGGAGGACCTCCTGACGCTCTACGGGGTCACGGACACCACGGAGCGCGAGTCGCTGCTCGGACTGGTCCGGGAGGCCAACGCGACCGGCTGGTGGCACAGTTACGGCGACGTGCTGCCCGGCTGGTTCCAGACCTACATCGGCCTGGAGGGCGCCGCCTCGCTCATCCGGATCTACGAGGTGCAGTTCGTCCACGGCCTGTTGCAGACCGAGGCCTACGCCCACGCCGTCGTCAGCCGCGGCATGCCCGGCGCCACCGCTGCCGAGATCGACCGCCGCGTCGCCCTGCGGCTGGAGCGGCAGAAGGTCCTCGTCTCCGAGAACGCCCCGATCTTCCACGCCGTCCTCGACGAGGCCGCGCTGCGCCGCCCGTACGGCGACCGCGACGTCATGCGCGGCCAGTTGGAGCACCTCATCGAGGTCTCCCAGCGCCCCAACGTTCAGCTCCAGGTGATGCCCTTCTCCTTCGGCGGCCACGCGGGCGAGAGCGGAGCCTTCACCCTGCTCCGCTTCCCCGAGTCGGACCTGCAGGACATCGTCTATCTGGAACAGCTCACCAGTGCCCTCTACCTGGACAAGGACGAGGAAGTGGGGCAGTACGGGAGGGCGATGGAACGACTCCAGGCCGACTGCCCGGACGCCGACCGCACCCGGGATCTTCTGCGTGGACTGCTCCAACTGTCTTGATTCGCACGTAGTATGACGGCTGATCAGTGCATGATGACCGATCGGTCTCCGGTGCAGCGCACGGGTGCGCGCTCGCAGTAAGGGATGGCATGTCCATATTCAGCGACCTGGCTCACCAGTACATCGACGGCGAATGGCTGGCCGGTACCGGTTCGTGGGACATCATCGACGTCAACCCGTACAACGGGGAGAAGCTCGCGGCCATCACCGTGGCCACCGTCGAGCAGGTGGACCAGGCCTACCGCGGCGCCGAGCGCGCCCAGCGCGAGTGGGCCGCCACCAGCCCGTACCTGAGACGCGCGGTCCTGGAGCGCGCCCTGCGGATCACCGAGGAGCGCGAGAAGGAGATCGTCGAGGCGATGATCGACGAGCTCGGCGGGACCCGTCCCAAGGCCGAGTACGAGGTCTACCTCGCCAAGGAGTTCATCCGCGAGTCGATCCAGCTCGCCGTCCGGCCGGAGGGTCGGATCCTGGCCTCGCCGGTCGAGGGCAAGGAGAACCGCGTCCAGCGGCTCCCCGTCGGCGTCGTCACCGTGATCAGCCCCTTCAACTTCCCCTTCCTGGTCACCCTGAAGTCGGTCGCCCCGGCCCTGGCGCTGGGCAACGCGGTCGTCATCAAGCCCAACCAGAACGCCCCGGTCGTGGGCGGCGGGGTGATAGCCAAGATCTTCGAGGACGCGGGACTGCCCGCCGGCCTGCTGAACGTCCTGGTCACCGACATCGCCGAGATAGGCGACGCGCTCCTGACCCACCCCGTGCCCAAGGTGATCTCCTTCGCGGGATCGGACCGCGTCGGCCGGCACGTCGGCGCCGTCGCCGCCCGCCACTTCAAGCGGACGGTCCTGGAACTCAGCGGCAACAGCGCCCTCGTCGTCCTCGACGACGCCGACCTCGACTACGCGGTGGACGCGGCCGTCTTCAGCCGCTTCGTCTACCAGGGCCAGGTCTGCATGGCCGCCAACCGGATCCTGGTCGACGCGACCGTCGCGGACGAGTTCACCGAGAAGTTCACAGCCCGCGTGCGGAGCCTGAAGACCGGCGACCCCCACGACGCCGACACCCACATCGGCCCGCTGATCAACTCCTTCCAGGCCGACGCCCTGACCGCGCTCGTCGACCAGGCCGTGGAATCCGGGGCGCAGGCACTCGTACGGGGGTCTACGCGCGGCAACCTCGTCGAACCGACGGTGCTCGCCGGGATCCCCGAGGACTCCCCGCTGCTGGGCCAGGAGATCTTCGGCCCGGTGGCCCTGCTCGTGGTCTTCGACGGCGAGGACGAGGCCGTACGGCTGACCAACGCGACCCCGTACGGGCTCAGCGGCGCCGTGCACACCCGGGACGTGGAACGGGGCGTCCGCTTCGCCCAGCGGATCGAGACGGGCATGATGCACGTCAACGACTCCACGATCGGGGACGAGCCGCTGGCCGCCTTCGGCGGCGAGAAGGCCTCGGGCCTCGGACGGCTGAACGGCGAGGCCACGGTCGAGGCCTTCACCACGCAGAAGTGGATCTCCGTGCAGCACGGCCGGAGCCGCTTCCCGTTCTAGGGGTCCCGAAGGGCCCCTAAACTCAACCGGGCGTACGGCATGCGTTCCGGGGGAGACAGAGTTGAGCAACATACCGGAGACCGGCCGGACCCCTCGGGTCCAGAACCGTCTCGTCGTCATCCAGATCGTCGTCTTCTCCCTGCTGCTCACGCTGGGCGGACGCCTCTGGTACCTCCAGATCCGCAATGGCTCGGAGTACACGGACGAGGCGAAGAACAACCACGTCCAGCAGGTGGTCCAGCCCGCCGTGCGCGGCTCGATCCTCGACTCGCGCGGGGTGCCGCTCGCCGACAACGCGACCCACCTCGTGGTCTCCGCCAACCGCACCGAGCTGCTGACCATGAAGGACAAGGGCAAGTCCGTCCTGACCCGGCTCGCCGGCGTCCTGGGCCTGGACCCCCAGGAGGTCGTCGACAAGGTCCGGCTCTGCGACTCCAAGACCAAGCAGCCCTGCTGGAACGGCTCGCCCTACCAGCCGATCCCGGTCAGCGACGAGGCCACCACCGAGCAGGCCCTGCAGATCCGTGAGCACCCCGAGGACTTCCCGGGCATCACGGCCGAGGCGACCGCCCTGCGCCGCTACGCCGCCCCGGACCAGGCCAACACCTCCCAGGTGCTGGGCTACCTCTCGCCCGTCACCGACGAGGAGATCGCCAAGGCGAAGAAGTCCGACTCCCCGTACCTGCGCTCCGACCAGGTGGGCCGCTCCGGCCTGGAGCGCACCTACGACAAGGAGCTGCGCGGAAAGGCGGGCATCACCCGCTACGAGGTGGACAACCTCGGCCGGGTCATCGGGCAGGGCGAGACCGACCCGGCGAAGCCCGGCTCGAACATCGTGACCTCGATCGACTCCCGTGTGCAGGCGGTCGCGGAGCGCGAGCTGAACAACGCGATGATCGACGCCCGCAAGACGTTCGACGAGAACAACACCCGCCGGAACTACGAGGCCGACTCGGGCTCGGTCGTGGTGATGGAGACCAAGACCGGCCGGGTCGTGGCGATGGCCTCGAACCCGACCTACGACCCGAACGCCTGGGTGGGCGGCATCTCCGCGAAGGACTACGCCGGCCTGACCGACAAGAAGTCGAACTACCCGCTGCTGAACCGGGCGATCCAGGCCCAGGCGGCGCCCGGCTCCATCTTCAAGGTGGTCACCTCGACCGCCGCGGTCAACGCCGGGTACGCCTTCAACAACCGCTACCCCTGCCCCAGCTCGTACTCGGTCGGCAACCAGACCTTCACGAACTTCGAGTCGCAGGGCCACGGCGACATCACGATCGGCCGGGCCCTGGAGGTCTCCTGCGACACGGTCTACTACCTGATCGCGGACCAGGAGTGGAAGAAGGACGGCGGGATCAACCCGAAGAAGAACCCGAACGACTGGTTCTTCAAGACCGCCCACGAGTTCGGGCTGGGCAAGCGGACCGGCATCGACCTGCCGAACGAGGTGCCCGGCCGGATCCCCGACCGCAAGTGGAAGCAGGACTTCTTCGAGGCGAACAAGGACGCCTGGTGCCGCGACGGCAAGAAGAGCGGCAGCTTCGCCGAGAAGATCGCCTACGAGAACTGCCGCCAGGGCAACCAGCTGCGCGAGGGCGACGCCATCAACTACTCGATCGGGCAGGGCGACACCCTCGTCACCCCGCTCCAGATGGCCTCCGTCTACGCGGCCATCGCCAACGGCGGCACGCTGCACCAGCCCAGCGTCGGCAAGGCGGTCGTCAGCGCCGACGGGACGTCGGTCCAGGAGATTGCGCCCAAGGTGCAGGGCAAGCTGCCGATGGACGCCAAGACCCGCAACAACATCGACCAGGCCCTCGCCGGCGTGGCCACCAGCGGCAGCGCCGCCTGGCGCTTCGGCGGCTGGCCGCAGAAGCAGATCCCGATGCACGCCAAGACCGGCACGGCCGAGGTCCAGGGCAAGCAGACCACCTCGTGGTTCGCCTCCTACACCGAGGACTACGCGATCGTCATGACGATCTCGCAGGGCGGCACCGGCTCGGGTGCGTCGGGGCCGGCCGTCCGCAAGATCTACGAGGCGATGTACGGGCTCGACCCGACGGGCAGGCAGGACCTCGCCAAGGCCCTGCTCCCGCAGCCCGCCACGGCGCTGCCCGCGATTCGCCCGGACGGGGAAATCTCCCCGCACTGAGCGGCCATCTAGGACAGAGACTGACCGCAAGGCTCCGTAGCGTGTGGGTTGTCGGGGGGACGGGCTCCCCGGCACCCCACACAAAGGCGGTCGGTCATGGCTCAGATTTCCACCGAGGTCCTCGGCGACGAGCGCGGCACGCTCCTCGCCTTCGTCGAGGCCCAGCGCGCGGCGATCCGCGAAACGGTCCTCGGGCTCGACGAGGAGCAGGCGGCGAGCCGCCCCACCGTCAGCGAGCTCACCCTGTCCGGCGTGCTCAAGCACGTGGCCGAGGTCGAGCTGGGCTGGCTGCGGATGGCCCAGCAGGTCCCGAACGAGCGCCAGCGCACCGAGGAGACCTGGAACGAGGCCTTCCGGCTGGTCGAGGGCGAGTCGATCCCGTCCGTCCTGGCCTTCTGGGACGAGGTCCGGCAGGAGACGGAGGCCTTCGTCGCCGGCCTGCCGAGCCTGGACGACACCTTCCCGCTCCCGCCGGCGCCCTGGTTCCCGAAGAACGGCAAGGTCTCGATGCGCTGGATGCTGCTGCACCTGGTGGAGGAGTTCGCCCGGCACGCGGGCCACGCGGACATCGTCCGCGAATCCCTCGACGGCACCCGCGCCATGGGCTGACCATGCGGTGAGTAGCGTCTCTGATCAGCTTGATGATCCCGTGTCGGACACGGTGTCCGAGAGGATCTCCCATCGTGGAGGGGTGGCATGGGCGTGGAGGTGGAAGCCCGCGCCCAGTGCTGTGCCTCGTGGCCGGTGTCGGCTGGTGGTGGGTGTGCTGGTCGTTGTCACGTCCTGGTGCCGGTGGGCTGCGCGGGGCAGTCGGGGCCGGTCCGTGTGAGCGTGTCCCTCCGGACGCTTGCCCGCCGGGCCTTGGGGCCTGGTGGGGGAGGGTGCCCTGCGTCGCCTGGGCGCGGGGCTTGTTGCCTCGTGCCGGGTGGGTCCGGTCTTGGACCTGTCCCGACTGGTCTTTGGTGCGGACGGTGTGATGACCGCCGCTTTTTCGAGTGTGTCTACCACCGAGCGGATGACCATGGCGCCGTTGGCCCGTTCGGTCACGGTCTTCGCTTGGTGGGTGAGGCCGCGTGCGACGATGCGATTCCGCGCGCCCTGGTCGCGGTCCCCCTGGTATCCGCAGGAGCGGCAGACAGCCCACTTCCATCCCGGAGTGGTGGGCCGGTCCGGGGCCTTACGGTGCCACAGCGGTACGAGGCACCGCGGGCAGTGCTTGGAGGTGTTCTTCGCGGGCACCATGACCACACTGATGCCCACCTCGGCGGCGAGGTGTCGCATGCGGTCCACGATCTGCCCTCGTACCGTCTGGGACAGACGGGTGTTCATGGTGCGGCCCATGCCGCGTGCTTCCATCGACCGCAGGTCTTCGAGGTAGATGACACTGGCCCCGGCGGTGATGGCCTGGTCCACCGCCCATCGCGCCGCAGCCCGCGCCAGGGCATCGCCCAGGTTCGACCGTTTGTCGGAGATGCGTCGGATCTGGTCGGCCAGGACTGCGTGCCTGGCCGCCAAGGGGTGTTCGGTGTCGCTGCCGGTGAGCCGCTGGTAGCGATGGGCTTTCGCGTGCAGGAGTTCACTGTGGCGGCGGAGCAGGTGCTGTTTGGCAAGGACACCGGCCGCCCGGAACATGCCCCCGGCTCCGAGGGCGGTGATCGTGCCGTCATCGTGGAGACGGGCGGCCCCGGCACTGAGCAGGGTGTTCAGGCCCCAGTCCACGCCGAGCGCGACCGTATGCCCGGTGCGGGCGGTCCTGGGAACGGCGTGGGTGTAGGCGAGATCCGCTCGCACGCGGCCGCCCGTCACGCGCAGGGTGGGCAGGTGCAGCACCGCCGAGGCCGGAATCGTCGGCGGAAGCGAGATCGGGCAGGACACCCATGTCCAGTCCTTGTACGACTGCGGATCAGGCCGGGCCGGCAGTTGCAGCCGCAGCAATGCCCAGCCCGGATCACTCTCGTGCCGTTCGATGGTTGCCTGCTGCCCGTCACACGCCGACAACAGCAACATGTGAGCGGGTCGGGGGACGTCTTCCGCCTCGAACACATCGACCGGTAGTCGCCCGTGCTCTCGGACGAACACGGCGACCTGCCGGGTACGGCCCTTGATGACACTGGACGGCAGATGCTGGCCGCCGGGCGCGGCAGACCGAACGGCGTCCCACTCCTCGGGTGTGCGCTTGGACGGATCAGCAGGCCAGGTCGCGAGCACGGCGGCGGTCAGGTCGGCGCGCCACTTCGCCGACCGCAACGTGCGCCCGGCCGTCTCCTGGGCCATGCGAACGATCCGGTCGTTGACACGGATGCCGTCCAGGGTGGTGACGCTCCAACCGAGCCGGCGCAGAGCCATCCACGCGTTCGACGGCAGCGTCCGCCCGCCCGCGTCCTCACCGGATGCGAGGATGGGCCTTGACCCCGGATGTTGGACACCGGAGAGACTTGGATCTTGATGGTCCAGGAGAACGGAGTCCCCGTGGGGATGAAGCATTACCCCGCCGAGTTCAAGGCGGACGCGGTCGCGTTGTACCGGTCGAGGCCGGGGGCGACGATCAAGTCGGTCGCCGGTGATCTCGGGGTGAACACCGAGACGTTGCGGAACTGGATCCGGGCCGCCGACGGGCGCCGGCCCGGCGCCCACTCGACGCAGCCGGCCGCCGCGCTGGCCAGCGGTGACGACGTTCAGGCGGAGCTGGCCGCGGCCCGGAAGAGGATCCGCGAGCTGGAGGAAGAGCGCGACATTCTCCGCAAGGCGGCCCGATATTTCGCGACGGAGACGCGCTGGTGACCCGCTGCCAGTTCGTTGAGGATCACCAGCGCCGTCACGGCGTGAAGCGGCTCTGCGACATCCTCGGCCTCTCCCGCTCGAGCTTCTACTACTGGCGCCGCACCGCGGCAGCAAGGGCGGCCCGGCAGATCGCCGAGGCCGGGATCGCGGCCCGGATACGCAAGGCCCACCAGGAATCCGACGGCACTTACGGAGTCCCCAGGATCACCGCCGAGCTCCGTGACGAAGGCGGCCCGGCGGTCAACCACAAGCGGGTCGCCAGGATCATGCGGACCATCGGGCTCGAGGGAGTCCGCCTGCGCCGCCGGCACCGCACCACCCTCGCGGACCATGCGGCGCCGAAGGCACCAGATCTGATCGGCCGTGACTTCACCGCGTCCGAGGTGAACACGAAGTACGTCGGCGACATCACGTATCTGCCGGTGAGCGGCGCGAAGCCGCTCTACCTCGCGACCGTCATCGACCTCGCCTCACGCCGGCTGGCCGGATGGGCCATCGCTGACCACATGCGGACAGAACTCGTCACCGACGCCCTCGCGGCAGCCGAGCGGACCCGCGGGAGCATGGCCGGAGCAGTCATGCACACGGATCACGGCTCGCAATACACGAGTAGGGCCTTCGCTGAAATCTGCAGGTCAGCAGGGGTCCGGCAGAGCATGGGCGCGATCGGGTCCAGCGCGGACAACGCAGCCGCGGAAAGCTTCAACGCCGCCTTCAAGAGAGAAACGCTCCAAGGCCGCAAAGGCTGGTCGAACGAGCATGAAGCGCGACTCGACGCCTTCCGCTGGCTGACCCGATACAACACCCGCCGCCGGCACTCCCGCCTCGGCCAGCGATCTCCGATCGCCTACGAGAACGACCTCCAACCAGCAACAACTACCCTGACCCAAGCCGCATAGATGTGTTCAAAATCCGGGGTCAAGGCCCGATGTCGACGTCGGCGGTGTTCCAGTGCCCGGCCAGAAGCGCATCCACCATGCCGCACACCAGGTCAGCGGCCCAGCCGACCCGCTCAGCCAACACGGAGACGGGCAGTGGCTCACCGGTCCTCTCGTCAACTCCGATATGCAGAACGGCACGGGCGCAGGCGATGCGGGAAGTCTCGCCATTCGCGAGCAGTAGCTTCCGACTCAACGCCCACCCACCCCCTGTCTCCCGTGTGCTCTCATCCGATCAACGACTGTCTCGGTGCAAGGTCACTCATTCGACTCGTGAACTCATCTTCGGCACCCCGGCGCGGACGCCATGGGCAGACACACACGATCACTTTGGATACCCAAAGAACTGTGTGAGCCTGGCCCCATGTCAGCGATCCGGCTTCTTGTCCTCGGTGCGGTCCGCCAGCACGGGCGGGCCCATGGGTACCAGGTGCGCAACGACCTGGAGTACTGGGGCGCCCACGAGTGGTCGAACACCAAGCCCGGATCGATCTACCACGCGCTCAAGCAGATGGCGAAGCAGGGCGTCCTGCACGCTCACGAGGTGGCGCCGAGCGTGGCGGGCGGGCCCCCGCGCACCGAGTACGAGCTGACGGACGCCGGGCGCGAGGAGTACTTCCGGCTGCTGCGCGAGGCGCTCGCGGCGTACGACCAGAAGACGGACGTGCTGTCGGCGGCGATCGGCTTCATGGTCGACCTCCCGCGGGAGGAGGTCCTCGCGCTGCTCCGGGAGCGGCTGGCGAAGCTGGCGGGCTGGCGGTCGGCGGTGACCGAGTACTACACGCCGGAGGGCGGGCCGCAGGCGCTGGGCCACATCGGCGAGATCATGCACATGTGGGTCCACTCCGGGGACGCCGAGGCGGAGTGGACCCGGGGGCTGATCGCCCGGATCGAGGGGGGCGCGTACTCCTTCGCGGGCGAGGGCGGCGAACCGTTCGTGGGGGTCCTGGCGGACGGGCAGGAGAACCCGTACGCGACCGGGCCGGACCCGCGAGACATGTAATCAAGTTTGACTAGCCGGAGATCCGGGCATACGTTTGCCGCCCTGCTACTCAAATTTGACTAATCGAGGAGCGAAGTGATGGCGGCGATCTCCGCCGAAGGCGTCCACAAGCGGTACGGCGACAAGCCCGCCCTGGCCGGGCTCGACCTGGAGGTGGCACGCGGAACGGTGCACGCGGTGCTCGGCCCCAACGGAGCCGGCAAGACCACGGCGGTCCGCATCATGAGCACCCTGCTGCGGCACGACGAGGGCGCGGTGCGGGTGGCGGGCCACGACGTACGGACGGACGCGGCGGCCGTCCGCGCCCGGATCGGCCTGCTCGGCCAGCACGCGGCGCTCGACGAGGAACTGGCCGGGCGGCAGAACCTGGAGATGTTCGGGCGCCTGCACCACCTGGGCGCGCGGCGGGCCGGGCTGCGGGCCGACGAACTGCTGGAGCGGTTCGGCCTCGCGGACACCGGCCGCAAGCCCGTGAAGCAGTACAGCGGCGGCATGCGCCGCCGCCTCGACCTCGCGGCGTCCCTGATCACCGAGCCGGAGGTGCTCTTCCTGGACGAGCCGACCACCGGGCTCGATCCGCGCGGCCGCGCCGAGGTGTGGAACGCGGTCCGCTCACTGGTGGGCGGCGGCACGACGGTCCTGCTGACCACCCAGTACCTGGAGGAGGCCGACCAGCTGTCCGACCGCATCGCGCTGATCGACGCCGGGCGGGTGGCCGCCGAGGGCACGGCCGACGAGCTGAAGGCCCTCGTCGGGGCGGACCGGATCGTCGTCGTCCTGCGGGACGCGGCACGGCTCGGGCAGGCGGCGGCGCTGCTGCCGGACCCGTCCGTCGACCCCGACTCCCTGACGCTCAGCTTCCCGGTCCAGGACCGCATGGCGGGCCTGACCCTGACCCTGCGCGCGCTGGAGGAGGCCGGCATCGAGGCGGCGGACCTCTCGGTGCGGCGGCCCACGCTCGACGAGGTCTTCCTGCACCTGACCGACCGTACGAACACCGCGGAGGTGGCCGCATGAGCACCAGCACCAGCACCAGCACGGGCACGAGCACGGGCACGAGCACGGGCACGAGCACGGGCCTGGGCCCGCACACGGGCGTGAGCACGCACACTGGCGTCCCCTGGGTGCTCGTGGACTCCTGGACGATGACCCGGCGCGAACTCGCCCACTGGGCGCGCCAACCGGTCCAGATGGTCGTCGGACTGGTCTTCCCCGTGATGCTGCTGCTGATGTTCGGCTTCCTCGTCGGCGGCGGGCGCGGCATCGACGGCGAGTACGTCGAGTTCCTGGTGCCCGGGATGCTCGCGCTGACCATGGCCTTCGGACTGGAGGCGACGATGACGGCGGTCACCCAGGACCTGGGCAAGGGCGTCATCGACCGCTTCCGCGCCATGCCGATGTCCTCCTCGGCGGTCCTGGTCGGCCGCAGCGCGGCGGACATGCTCCAGTCGGCCGTGGGGCTCGCGGTCCTGGCGGGCGTCGGCCTCCTCCTCGGCTGGCGCTGGCACGGCTCACCCGCGGCCGCCCTGCTGGCCTTCGCACTGCTCCTGCTGCTGCGCTTCGCGATGCTGTGGATCGGGATCTGGCTCGGCATGGTCGCGGGCCGGCCCGAACTGGTGCAGGCGGTGCAGATCCTGGTGTGGCCGGTGGGCTTCCTCTCCAACGCCTTCGCCACGCCGCAGTCGATGCCGGGCTGGCTGGGGGCGGTGGTGGAATGGAACCCGATGTCGGCCACCGCGACGGCGGTCCGCGACCTGTTCGGCAACCCGGCGGCGGCGCCCCCGTCCTGGGCCTCCGACCATGCCGCACTGCTCGCCGTCGCCTGGCCGGTCCTGCTGCTGGCGGTCTTCTTCCCGCTGGCGGTGGCCCGGTTCCGCGGCCTCAGCCGTTAGGCGGACCCCGCCGGCGGCAGAGGCGGAAGAGGACTTGCACCTCACGCCGCGTGAGGGACCACAGTGAAGGGCGTACCCGAACAGAGGAGGGAAGCGATGGGCCACTCCGTGGGCCAGGTCGCCGGATTCGCCGGAGTGACGGTGCGCACCCTGCACCACTACGACGAGATCGGTCTGCTCTGCCCGAGCGGCCGCAGCCACGCGGGACACCGGCGGTACGACGACGCCGACCTGGACCGGCTGCAGCGGATCCTGTTCTACCGGGAGCTCGGCTTCCCCCTCGACGAGGTCGCGGTCCTGCTGGACGACCCGGAATCGGATCCGCGGGAGCATCTGCGCCGGCAGCACGCCCTGCTGACCGACCGGATCGACCGGCTCCAGCAGATGGCCAAGGCCGTTGAGCACGCCATGGAGGCGAAGAAGATGGGCATCAACCTCACACCCGAGGAGAAGTTCGAGGTCTTCGGGGACAGCGACCCCGAGCAGTACGCGCAGGAGGCCGAGCAGCGCTGGGGCGGCACCGACGCCTACGCCCAGTCGCAGCGCCGCGCGGCCTCGTACACGAAGGACGACTGGCAGCGGATCCAGGACGAGTCCGCCGGCTGGGGCAGCCGGTACGCGGCCCTCATGGAGGCCGGTGAGCCCGCGGAAGGCGAGCGGGCGATGGACCTGGCCGAGGAACACCGCCGGCACATCAGCACGTGGTTCTACGAGTGCCCGTACGAGATGCACACCTGCCTCGGCGAGATGTACGTCACGGACGAGCGGTTCACGGCGTTCTACGACGCCGTCAAGCCCGGCATGGCCGCGCATCTGCGGGACTCGATCACGGCCAACGCCGTACGCCACGTGTAGGCGCGGACGTCACGCACACGCCCCCTCCGGGCCCTGGAACCGGGCGGGGGTCGTGTGCGTTGATAATTGAGACCGCCCGCCCCCCGCACCCCCTCGATCCAGGAGAGCCCGGAACCCGTGGAAACGCTTGCGCTCGGCCCTGAGTGGCTCAGTCCGGACTATCTGATCTCGCACTTCGGCCTGATCGGCATCCTGGTCATCGTCTTCGCCGAGTCGGGGCTCTTCGCCTTCCTGCCGGGCGACTCGCTGCTGTTCACGGCAGGTCTGCTGGTCGCGGACGGGCAGTACATCAAGCAGCCGCTGTGGCTGGTCTGCACGCTGATCGTGGCCGCCGCCATCATCGGCGACCAGGTCGGCTACATGATCGGCAAGTTCTTCGGCCCGAAGCTCTTCAACCGGCCGAACTCCAAGCTCTTCAAGCGGGAGAACCTCGACAAGGCGCACGAGTTCATGGACCGGCACGGCCCGAAGGCCATCGTGCTCGCCCGGTTCGTGCCGATCATCCGCACCTTCGCCCCGATGGTCGCGGGCGCCGGCTCGATGAAGTACCGCACCTTCCTGACCTACAACGTCATCGGCGGCGTCGCCTGGGGCGCCGGTGTCACGGTCGCGGGCTACTGGCTCGGCCAGATCGAGTTCATCAAGACCAACGTCGAGCCGATCCTGGTGGGCATCGTCCTCATCTCGGTCATCCCGGTGGTCTTCGAGGTCCTCAAGGCCCGCAAGGAGAACAAGGCGAACAGGGCGACCGCCGGCCAGGCGCCCGCCGCGCCCGGCACGGTCGAGGACTCCGGCCCCCAGCGCGGCCGCCACGCCAAGCGCTGATTCAGCCTCGCCGGCGATTGAGGCGCGGGGTCCGGGGCGGAGCCCCGAATCGGTGAGCCGCGCTCGGCTACGCCCCGCAGGCACGCGAGAGCCTGCGGGGCGTACGCGTGCCCAAGCCGGTCAGAAGCCGCGGGTCCGCTTCGCCGCACGGCGCTTCGCGGCGCTCGCGGCTCCCGGGATCCGCATGAACAGCCGTGAGGTCTCCGACCCCAGGTTCACCCCGATCGCGATGGCCAGCGCGATGGCCGCGGCGTTCACCAGCGAGCCCAGCCCCTCGTTCAGCCGGTCCTCGGCGATCAGCAGCAGCCCGTAGTAGGTCGCCGAGCCGGGCAGCAGCGGGCCGATGGCGGCCGTCACGTACGGCAGCGCGGACGCGAAGCGGTAGCGCGAGAAGAGCTGCCCGAACAGCCCCACCAGCCCCGCCGCGACGGCCGTGGACGGCACGGGCGGGATGTTGCCCGCGTAGTGCATGGCCCCGAACGTCACCCACGCCACCGCGCCGTTCAGCGTCACGATCGCCACGGTGGAGCGCTCCTGCTGGAGCAGGATCGCGAAGGTGAACACCAGCACCATCGAGGCCGCGATCTGGATCAGCGGCCGCTCGGTGATCTCCAGGACCTCCTCCGGCTTCGGGGAGGCGTCGAACTGGAGCCCGATGTAGAGCACGACCAGCACGCCCATGATGATGCCGATGAAGAGGTACATGACCTCCAGCAGCCGGGCGGAGGCGGTGATGTAGAAGCCGGTCAGGCCGTCCTGCACGGCCGCGACCAGGGCCCGCCCGGGCAGCAGCGCGAAGAGCCCGCCGGTGATCACGGCGGAGGCCTTGACGTCGATCCCGGTCATGTTCAGCGCCACCCCGATCGCGGCCGGCGGCATCGCCGCGACCACGAACTGGTAGAACTCCGGCAGCCCGCGCCCGGCGCACAGCCATGCCAGCCGGTCGCCGAGGACCGCGCCGAGCGCCGCCGCGATGAAGACCAGCACTCCGCCGCCGACCAGGGTGGAGGCGGCGCCGGCGAGCAGCCCGGCGGCGGAGGTGAGCATCCAGCCGGGGTACGGGTGCCGGTTGCGGCGGATCTCGGCGAGGCGCCGGTAGGCCTCCTCCAGCGAGATGTCGATCTCGGGGGCGCTGATGTCGTCCACCAGCCGGTAGACGGCCGAGAGCCGGTTGTAGTCGGGGCCGCGGCGGCGCACGGTCCGGTTCGCCGAGACCGGATGGTCCACCAGCGAGGGCTGGTGGGTGATCGACAGCAGGGTGAAGGTGACGGTGGGCTCGCAGCGGTCCAGCCCGTAGGAGCGGGTCACCGCGAACATCGCGGCCTCCACGTCCTCGGCGCCCTCGCCGCCCGCGAGCAGCAGCTCGCCGATGCGCAGGGTCAGGTCGAGCACGCGGCCCACGGCGGGCCCGGCCTCGCTCGGCCGCTGCACGAGATCCGGTACGGGGCGCACGTCGACCGGCATGCGCAGCATCGTGCGCATGCGGTCCTGCCAGGGGGATTCCTTGGGCCCGCCGAGGGGGAAGTCCTGGCCGGGGGTGTAGGCGGGCGGGGAGTGCGCGGCGCTGTAGGTGGCCGGCATCGCGAAAGCCGATCCCTCAGGCTCGGGCTGCACCATCTCGGCGCCCGCCGGACGGACGAATTCCGAGGTGGGCTGGTCCTCCTCGGGAACCTCCGGCTCCATCCCGGGCGGGACTGAGAAGGCGCTGTGCGCCTCGTCGGACTGGGGCTTCCTGTCCTCGGCCCCGTCGGCCTCCGCCACGCGTCCTCCCGTCCGTGATCACCTGCCGTATCAGTATGCGGAACCGTTTCCTCCCCGGCGAAGGCAGGCCGCCGCGCCGTTCAGCCTCGCCGGCGTTTGAGGCGTGGGGTCTGGGGCGGAGCCCCAGGTCCGGGCGCAGCCCGGCTCCGCACACGACAGTGGGCGGCACCCCCGCGATGGAGTGCCGCCCACTGTCGAAGCCAAGGGCCCGGGGGATCCCCCCGACCCTGCCCACCGGCGGAGCCTAGTGGTGGCCGCCCTGCGCCTCCAGGCGCTTGTACGAGGCCTCGATCTCGGCCTCGGCCTCGGTGCGGCCGACCCAGTTCGCGCCCTCGACCGACTTGCCCGGCTCCAGGTCCTTGTAGACCTCGAAGAAGTGCTGGATCTCCAGGCGGTCGAACTCGGACACGTGGTGGATGTCGCGCAGGTGCTCGACACGCGGGTCGGAGGCCGGCACGCACAGCAGCTTGTCGTCGCCGCCCGCCTCGTCCGTCATGCGGAACATGCCGATGGCGCGGCACTTGATCAGGCAGCCCGGGAAGGTCGGCTCGTCAAGGATGACCAGCGCGTCCAGCGGGTCGCCGTCCTCGCCCAGGGTGTTCTCGACGAAGCCGTAGTCGGCCGGGTAGCTGGTCGAGGTGAAGAGGCGACGGTCCAGACGGATCCGGCCGGTCTCGTGGTCCACCTCGTACTTGTTCCGCGAACCCTTGGGGATCTCGATGGTGACGTCGAACTCCACGTCCTGCTCCTCCATGATCAGCTTCATTGCTTCGAGACTGCGTTGGTGCGACTGCATGCGCGTCCGGCCCAGCCCTGCCGGGTGGGGTGCCATGCTCGCGGCAAGACGCAGTGGTTAAGTGTCCCTCACGCATATGTGTGATCGCGAAAGGGGCTGGTCCGAGGTGCCATTGGACAAGACGTGGCAGCTCATCGCAGGTGCGGCCGTCGCCGGCCTCGCCCTGTCGGTGGCAGCGGTGGCCGCCGCCGGTCCGTGGGACTCCGGCCAGCGTAAGGCCGAGCGGGACAGCGCCGCCTCCTGGGGCCGTACGGGTGGCGCAGATCACGGCGCCGGACCCGGCTCGGGAGCCCTGCCGCAGGCCGCGCCCAGCGCCCCCGGCGTACTCGGCGCCATCGGCCCCGCCGCCCCGGGCAGGCAGCCGGCCGCCCCCGCCGCCTCCGGGAGCCTCGCCGCCGCGCTGAAGCCCCTCCTCGCCGACCCCGCGCTCGGCACCGTCCGTACCGCCTCCGTCGTCGACACCGCCACCGGACAGGTGCTCTACGAGACCGGGGCGCGGGACGCGATGACCCCCGCCTCCACCGTCAAGATCGCCACCGCCGCCGCGGCCCTGGCCGCCCTCGGGCCCGAGCACCGCATCAGGACCACCGTCGCGCCCGGCACCGCCCCCGGACACATCGTCCTGGTCGGCGGCGGCGACCCCTCCCTCACCGCCAAGGAGAAGAACCCCGCCGGATCCGGCGGCAGCCTCGTCGTCCTCGCCGCCGACACCGCCCAGGCCCTCAAGGCCGCCGGCACCGACACCGTGACCCTGGGCTACGACGACAGCCTCTACACCGGCCCGGCCCGCCACCCGATCGGCGTCAACCCCAACATCGCCCTCGTGACCGCCCTGACGGCCGACGAGGGCCGCAGGGGCGACTCCACCTCCGGACCCGCGGAACGCACCGAGGACCCCTCCAAGGACGCCGCCCGCACCTTCCGCACCCTGCTGACCGAACGCGGCATCAAGGTCACCGGCGAACCCGGCCGGGCCAAGACCGCCGCCGGCGCCCAGCCGCTGGCCGTCACCCTCTCCACCCCCGTGGCCGGACTCGTCGAGCGGATGCTCACCAACAGCGACAACGACATCGCCGAAGCCCTCGCCCGGCAGACCGCCCTCGCCTCCGGACAGCCCGCCAGCTTCGAAGGCGCCGAGAAGGCCGTCACCGCCAAGCTCGCCGCCCTCGGCGTCGACGTCACCGGCTCCCGCTTCGCCGACGGCAGCGGCCTCAACCGCGCCGACAAGATCAGCGCCGGCCTCCTGACCGGACTCCTCACCAAGGCCGCCGACCCGCAACGCCCGGAGCTGCGGCCCGTCCTCACCGGACTGCCCGTCGCCGGATTCACCGGAACCCTGCGCGCCCGCAACTCCGGCAGCTCCCCCGCCGCCGGCCTGGTCCGGGCCAAGACCGGCACCCTGACCGGCGTCAACTCCCTCTCCGGCACCGTCGTCGACTCCTCCGGCCGACTGCTCGCCTTCGCCTTCCTCACCGCCGGCACCCCCGGCCCCGAGGGAGCCGAGAAGGCCCTCGACAAGCTCGCCGCCGCCGTCGCGGCCGCCTCGTAGGGGGTCCGCGGGAGGGCTGGTCCACGTACGGTTGACGCATGACGAGCATCAGTGGTGCGGAGATGGTCGACTGGAACCTCGCGGTGGCGACCGCGACCCGGCTGGTGCGACCCGGCCCGGAGGTCACCCGGGACGAGGCCCGGGCCGTCGTCGCCGAGCTGCGCAGGCACGCCAGGACCTCGGAACGGCACGTACGCGAGTTCAGCCGCATGATCCCGGAAGGCTCCGCGGTCCCCGACACACCCGTCCTGGTCGTCGACCGGGCCGGCTGGGTCAAGGCCAACGTCGCCGGCTTCCGCGAACTGCTCCAACCGCTCCTCGGCAAGATGCAGGACCGCCGCGCCGGCGCCCCCGGCGGAGCCGTCCTCGGCGCCGTCGGCGGCAAGGTCACCGGCGTCGAGCTCGGCATGCTGCTGAGCTTCCTGGCCTCCCGCGTCCTCGGCCAGTACGAGACCTTCGCCCCGGTCTCCCGCGACCTGCCCGCCTCCGCCGCGGGCGGCCGCCTCCTGCTCGTCGCCCCCAACATCGTGCACGTCGAACGCGAGCTGGAGGTGAGCCCCCACGACTTCCGGCTCTGGGTCTGCCTCCACGAGGAGACGCACCGTACACAGTTCACGGCCGTCCCGTGGCTGCGCGACCACCTCGAAGGCGAAATCCAGACGTTTCTCGGCGCCACCGAAGTGGACCCGATGACCGTCCTCGAACGCATCCGGGAAGCCGCCCAGTCCTTCGTCGGCGCCCGCCCCGACGCCGAGCGCGGCGACGAGGGACGCTCCCTCGTCGAACTCGTCCAGACCCCCGAACAGCGCGAGATCCTGGGCCGCCTCACCGCCGTCATGTCCCTGCTGGAGGGCCACGCCGACTACGTCATGGACGGAGTCGGCCCCCAGGTCGTGCCCACCGTCGCCGAGATCCGCGAGAAGTTCCAGCAGCGCCGGGCCAGCGGGGCCGGCCGCCTCGACGCCGCCCTGCGCAAGCTGCTCGGCCTCGACGCCAAGCTGCGCCAGTACCGCGACGGCGAGCGCTTCGTGCGCGCCGTCGTCGGCCAGGTCGGCATGGACGGCTTCAACCGGGTCTGGACCTCGCCGAACACGCTGCCCACCCGGGCCGAGATCGCCAAGCCCGCCGACTGGGTCGCCCGGGTCCACAGCACGGGGCGCGAAGGGAGTGAAGAAAGGTGACCCAGGGGGCGTAAACATGTCTCACTGGGGGAAGCAGCGTCACCCGTCCGAGGGACCGTGGGCCGTGGAAGGGCGTGCGATGCTCGGGGAACGGCTCGGTTCTGTCACCATCGACGCACTCTGAGTGACATCCTCCCGTTCTGCGGGGGCAGCCGGACAACACCCCCAGCACGCACCCCGAAAGCCTCCGAGGCATCCGAGGCATCCGAACTCCATCGAAGGGCACCGGACATGGGTCCCCATCCTGCGGTCGCGGCGATACGCCTGGCGGTCCGCCGCGTACTCCACGACGTCCTCACCGACCTCACCGACCACTCCCGGACGCCGTCCGGGCGCGCCCCCCACGCCGACCCTCGCACCGACGGCGGCAGCCTGCCACTCGTCCTCGTCGCCTGCTCCGGCGGCGCCGACTCCATGGCCCTCGCCTCGGCCCTCGCCTTCGAAGCCCCCAAACTCGGCATCCGCGCCGGCGGCATCACCATCGACCACGGACTCCAGGCCGGCTCCGACCTGCGCGCCGCCGAGGTCGTCACCCGCATGACCGCACTCCGCCTCGACCCGGTGGAGTCCGTCGCCGTGCGCGTCGGCCGCGACGGCGGACCCGAGGCCGCCGCCCGCGACGCCCGCTACGGGGCCCTGGACGAGGCCGCAGACCGCCTCGGAGCCGCCGCCGTTCTCCTCGGCCACACCCGGGACGATCAAGCCGAAACCGTCCTGCTGGGCCTCGCCCGCGGCTCCGGCATCCGCTCCCTCTCCGGCATGGCGGAAGTCTCCGGCGGACCCGGCCGCAGCAACCGCTACCGCCGCCCCTTCCTCCAGCTCGACCGGCAGACCGCCCGCAAGGCCTGCATGGTCCAGTCCCTCCCCGTCTGGGACGACCCGCACAACATCGACCCCGCCTACACCCGCTCCCGGCTGCGCCACGAGGGACTGCCCGCCCTCGAGAAGGCGCTCGGCAAGGGAGTCGTCGAGGCACTCGCCCGCACCGCGCAGCTCTCCCGGGACGACGCCGACGCCCTGGACGCCTGGGCCGCCGACGCGGAAGCCGGTGTGCGCGACGAGGACGGACGCCTGGAGTGCGCCAAGCTGTACGCCCTGCCCCCGGCCGTCCGCCGCCGCGTACTGCGCAGGGCCGTGGTCGCGGCCGGTTCCCCCGCGGGCTCCCTCTTCGCCCGGCACATCGAAGAAGTCGACCGTCTCATCACCGGATGGCGCGGCCAGGGCGCCATCAACCTGCCCGGCCGCGTCGAGGCCCAGCGGCAGGGTGGCAGACTTGTCATCCGGCAGGGCTGATTGGTGCTGAAACACGGCTGAGTCCTCCGGGGCACCCCCGGAGCCCCGGCCGACAACGAAAGTGATGCGGGTGGACGAGAAGGACATGGGCAACGACCTCCAGTCGGTGCTCATCACCAAGGAAGAGATCGACGCGAAGCTGGCAGAGCTGGCCGCGAAGATCGACGCGGAGTACGCGGGCAAGGACCTGCTCATCGTCGGTGTGCTCAAGGGCGCCGTGATGGTGATGGCGGACCTGGCGCGCGCCTTGTCCACCCCGCTCACCATGGACTGGATGGCGGTGTCCTCGTACGGCGCCGGGACCCAGTCCTCCGGTGTGGTGCGGATCCTCAAGGACCTGGACACCGACATCAAGGACAAGCACGTCCTGATCGTCGAGGACATCATCGACTCCGGCCTGACGCTGTCCTGGCTGCTGTCGAACCTCGGCTCCCGCCAGCCGGCCTCCCTGGAGGTCGTCACGCTGCTGCGCAAGCCCGAGGCCGCGAAGGTCGCGATCGACGTGAAGTGGGTCGGCTTCGACATCCCGAACGAGTTCGTCGTCGGCTACGGCCTCGACTACGCGGAGAAGTACCGCAACCTGCCGTTCGTCGGCACGCTCGCCCCGCACGTCTACGGCGGCTGATCCGCCTGGCCCCCCGAGGCCCCCGGAGGGAAAGCACGGCACGCTCCGGGGAACCTGGGGGCGATTCCCGCCGTTGAAGCAGGGGAAGGCGGGTCTGTCAGCCGTCCCACGGGGCCGCGGGTGACAATTCAGAGGTACATTCCGAAGAACAGTCTTTACTCACAGCAGCATTTACCTACGGGCAGGAGGGACGGGGTGCCTGGCGCCCCGTATGGATGGACGTGAAGCGATACTTCCGTGGGCCGGTCATGTGGATCGTGCTGGCCGTCCTCGCCGTGGTCGTGTTGATGAATGTCGTCGGCTCCGGCGGCGGCTACAAGTCGGTGGACACCAGCGAGGTCATCAAGGCGATCAACACTGGCCAGGTGGAAACAGCGAAGCTGACCACCGGCGACAGCCAGATGATCAAGATCGAGCTGCGCGACGGCCAGAAGCTCGGCAAGCACGACGGCACCAAGTTCCAGGCCAACTACATCGGGGATCAGGGCGTCCAGCTCGCCCAGAACCTCCAGACCAAGTACGACGCCGGTCAGATCCCGGACGGGTACTCCGTCACTCCGGACAAGACCAGCCCGTTCCTGAGCGTGCTGCTCTCGCTCCTGCCCTTCGTCCTCATCGTCGTTGTCTTCCTGTTCCTGATGAACCAGATGCAGGGCGGCGGCTCCCGAGTCATGAACTTCGGGAAGTCCAAGGCCAAGCTCATCACCAAGGACACCCCGAAGACGACGTTCGCCGATGTCGCGGGCGCGGACGAGGCCGTCGAGGAACTCCACGAGATCAAGGAGTTCCTCCAGGAGCCGGCGAAGTTCCAGGCCGTCGGCGCCAAGATCCCCAAGGGCGTGCTGCTGTACGGCCCGCCCGGCACCGGAAAGACCCTGCTCGCGCGCGCCGTCGCGGGCGAGGCCGGTGTCCCCTTCTACTCGATCTCCGGATCCGACTTCGTCGAGATGTTCGTCGGCGTCGGTGCCTCGCGTGTCCGTGACCTGTTCGAACAGGCCAAGGCCAACGCGCCGGCGATCGTCTTCGTCGACGAGATCGACGCCGTCGGCCGGCACCGCGGTGCGGGTCTCGGCGGCGGTCACGACGAGCGCGAGCAGACCCTCAACCAGCTGCTGGTCGAGATGGACGGCTTCGACGTGAAGGGCGGGGTCATCCTGATCGCCGCCACGAACCGTCCCGACATCCTCGACCCGGCACTGCTGCGCCCGGGCCGCTTCGACCGGCAGATCGCGGTCGACCGCCCGGACATGCAGGGCCGTCTGGAGATCCTCAAGGTCCACCAGAAGGGCAAGCCGGTCGCTCCGGACGTCGACCTGGGCGCCGTCGCCCGCCGTACGCCCGGCTTCACGGGTGCCGACCTCTCCAACGTCCTGAACGAGGCCGCGCTCCTCACGGCCCGCTCGGACAAGAAGCTGGTCGACAACCACGCGCTGGACGAGGCGATCGACCGCGTCGTGGCGGGCCCGCAGAAGCGGACCCGGATCATGTCGGACCGGGAAAAGAAGATCACCGCGTACCACGAGGGCGGACACGCCCTGGTCGCGGCGGCCTCCCCGAACTCCGACCCGGTCCACAAGATCACGATCCTGTCCCGCGGCCGGGCCCTGGGCTACACCATGGTCCTGCCCGACGAGGACAAGTACTCGACCACGCGCAACGAGATGCTCGACCAGCTGGCGTACATGCTGGGCGGGCGCGCAGCCGAGGAGCTGGTCTTCCACGACCCGACCACGGGCGCGGCGAACGACATCGAGAAGGCCACCGCCACGGCGCGGGCCATGGTCACGCAGTACGGCATGACCGAGCGTCTCGGTGCGATCAAGTTCGGCGGCGACAACACCGAGCCGTTCCTGGGGCGCGAGATGTCGCACCCGCGGGACTACTCGGAAGAGGTCGCGGCGCTGGTCGACGAAGAGGTCAAGAAGCTCATCGAGACCGCGCACAACGAGGCCTGGGAGATCCTGGTCGAGAACCGTGACGTCCTCGACAACCTGGTCCTCGCGCTGCTGGAGAAGGAAACGCTGAACAAGGAGCAGATCGCCGAGATCTTCTCCACGATCGTGAAGCGCCCGGCCCGCCCCGCGTGGACCGGCTCCTCCCGCCGCACCCCCTCCACCCGTCCGCCGGTGCTCTCTCCCAAGGAGCTCCAGCTGACGAACTCGGCGAACGGCACCTCGGCGGTGTCGGTGGACAAGGCCCCCGAGGCCGCGCCGGAGGAGGTCACGGACTAGTCCGTGACCTGCTTCACCCGGAATGGAAGCCGCGCCCCCCAGGTTCTAGCCTGGGGGGCGCGGCACATTTGTACGACCGCGTGTGCGGACAGGAACGAGGATGAGATGACCGACCCGGTGACCTTGAACGGTGACGAGGGCACGATCGGCGAGTTCGACGAGAAGCGGGCCGAGGCGGCTGTTCGAGAGCTCCTGATCGCGGTCGGCGAGGACCCGGAACGCGAGGGGCTCCTGGAGACCCCGGCGCGCGTGGCGCGCGCGTACCGGGAGATTCTGGCGGGTCTGTGGCAGAAGCCCGAGGATGTTCTGACGACGGTGTTCGACCTGGGACATGACGAGCTTGTCCTGGTGAAGGACATTGAAATCGTAAGTTTGTGCGAACATCATCTGCTGCCGTTCCACGGAGTCGCCCACGTCGGCTACATTCCGGCGGAGAACGGCAAGATCACGGGCCTGTCGAAGCTGGCCCGCCTTGTGGACGTCTACGCCCGCCGACCGCAGGTGCAGGAACGTCTCACGACGCAGATAGCGGATTCCCTGATGGAGATCCTCGACGCGCGCGGCGCCATTGTGGTGATCGAGGCCGAGCACATGTGCATGTCGGTCCGCGGCATCCGCAAGCCGGGCGCCAAAACCACCACGTCCGCGGTCCGTGGCCAACTCCGTGCCACGGCCACCCGAGCCGAGGCGATGAGCCTCATCATGGCGCGCTAGCCGGATTGTCGGTGCTGTCCGCTTCGGTCCCCCTCCGTGACGCCATGGAGGGGGACCGACGACCTTGTACGACTTCGGGCTCGCACCTCACCCTGACTACCTGGTGAACGGGCACCTGATCCGCACCCCGTGGGAGGCCTGATCCCGAAAGAGCCGGCCTAGGTGTATTGCCCTAGGCGCGGGCCGGGGCTTCCGGGGTGTCGTCGTCCTCGGGGAGCTTGAGCACGTGCTCCAGGAAGAGGGCGGCGGCGATGACGGCCACGCCCGCCAGGACCGAGAAGCCGGCGTACCAGGCCTGGTCGCGGCGGGCGGGGACGTCGAGGGACTCGGTCAGCAGGAAGACGCCCACGCCGCCGTACATGCCCGCGACCAGCGCCGCCACCAACGCGCTCGCCTGGCCGAAGACCACCGCGCGCGCCGCCATCAGCGGCTCGACGCCCTTGGCCCCCGGGCGGCGCTCGCGCTGGGCCTTGAGGCGGGAGCGCATCGACAGGGCCGTGGCCAGCAGGACCGCCGCGATGACGCCCAGGACGATCGGCGCGGCCAGCGGGACGCCCGGCAGCGTGCCGTACGTGTTCCACAGGCGGGCGCCCGCCCAGGACAGGACCCCGGCGACCACGAAGATGCCCGCCAGGACCGCCGGCCTCAGTTGCTTCACTTGCCCGTTCCCCGCTTTCCGCGCCGATCAGTCAGGCAGTCCACAGGGTAACGACTACTCCGGGAGGTGGAGTTCCAGGTCGGGGCGCGGCGTGACGCCGCTCAGGCCGATTTCGGCCAGGAGGGCGTTGACCGGGCCGCGGCCGGGGATCTGGGCTTCCGGGTCGATGTCGTGCCAGGGGGCCAGCACGAAGGCGCGCTGGTGGGCGCGCGGGTGCGGGAGAGTGAGGACGGGGTCGTCGGAGACCCTGTCGGCGTACGCGACGATGTCCACGTCGATCGTGCGCGGGCCCCAGCGCTCCTCGCGGACGCGGTCGAAGGCCTCTTCGATGGCGTGGCCTCGCTCCAGGAGCGAGGAGGGGGGCAGCGTGGTCTTCACGGCGATGACCGCGTTGAGGTACGAGGGCTGCGAGCCGGGCGCGACGCCCCACGGCGCGGTCTCGTAGACGGGGGAGACGGCCTTGACCCGCAGGCCGGGGGTGTCGCCGAGGGCGTCGATGGCGCCCTGGAGGGTCTCCAGGCGGTTGCCGAGGTTCGCGCCGAGCGCGATGACGGCCCATTTCGGGTTGGACAGGGTGACGTCCGCCGCGTCGACCGTCTCGACGACGGAGGCGGGTACCGGCTGGACGGTGGGGTCGCTCGGTGCGTTCAATCCGTTGTTCATGCGCGGCTCCGGGTGATCGTGATGGTCACGTCGTCGAAGGGGACGGTGATGGGCGCGTCCGGCTTGTGGACGACGACCTCCACCTGTGCCACCGCTTCGTGCTTGAGGCACTGCTGGGCGATCCGCTCGGCCAGGGTTTCGATCAGGTCGACGGGCTCGCCCTGGACCACGTCGACGACTTCTTCCGCTACTACCCCGTAGTGCACGGTTTTCGCCAGGTCGTCTCCGGCCGCGGCGGGGCGGGTGTCGAGGTGCAGCACGAGGTCGACGATGAAGGTCTGGCCTTCCTCGCGTTCCCGGGGGAAGACGCCGTGGTGCCCGCGAGCCTTGAGGCCGCGCAGCGCGACACGATCCACGCGAATCACTCCTGCTTTCGTAGTGCTTCCGGCCCCCGGGGCTCCCCGGGGCCATGGGCCTACGCCGAGTGCGGTCGGCGTCGTCCGTCTTCGAATTTACCTGCGAAATACTCCGGGTCCCGCCGTCGGGGTCAGGAGCCGTCGTCCTCGTCGTCGTCGTCGGACTCCGTGAGCACGGGAGAACCGTGGTGGGACCACAGTCGCCAGCCCTCGGATGTGCGTCGGAACACATTCGTGGCGACGACCAGCTGGCCCACGAGCGGGCCGAGCTCTCCGCCGTCCTCGGCGGGGCCGCCGCTGAGGATGTTCTCCGTGCAGGTCACCAGGGCGGTGTCGGCTATGACGGCCACCTTGGTGTCGGTGAGGAAGAACTGGATGTAGTCCGTGTGGGACATGATCAGCGCGTACGAGCGCAGGACCTCGCCGCGGCCCGAGAGCACCGGCCAGCCGGGGTGCACGCAGGAGATCTCGTCCTCGAGCCAGAGCGCCGACAGAGCGTCGAAGTCCCCCCGCTCCATTGCCTCGTAGAAGGCCGTGTTGACCTCTTCGACCGCTTCGATGTCGGTTCTGCTCACGGTGCTCCTTGTCGGTCGTTGAGGATCAGAGTGCCCCTTCCACGGCGCGGGCCACCCGAACCGCGTCCGCGGTCGCCCGTACCTCGTGGACCCGTACGGCCCAGGCGCCCTGGTGGGCGGCGATCGCCGACACGGCGGCCGTGGCGGCGTCGCGTTCGCGGGCGGGCGGCGGGGTGGCGTCGTCCGTGCCGGCCAGGACGCGGCCGAGGAACCGCTTCCTCGACGCGGCGACCAGCAGCGGGAAGCCCAGGGCGCGGAGCTCGGGCAGGTGGGCGACCAGGGCCAGGTCGTGGTCGGCGTTCTTGGCGAAGCCGAGGCCGGGGTCGACGAGGAGCCGCTCGGGGGCGATCCCGCCGGCCACGACGGCGTCGATCCGAGCCCGGAGCTCGGTGGTGACCTCGGCGACCACGTCCTGGTAGACGGCGAGGCTGTTCATGCCGGCGCTGAAGCCGCGCCAGTGCATCACCACGAAGGGGACCTCGGCGGCGGCGACGGCGGGGATCATGGCGGGGTCGGCGAGGCCGCCGCTGACGTCGTTGACGAGGAGGGCGCCGGCTTCGACGGCCCGGGCGGCGACGGTCGCGCGCATGGTGTCGACGGAGACGGTGACGCCTTCGGAGGCGAGGCCGCGGACGACGGGGACGACCCGGCGCAGCTCTTCCTCCTCGTCGACGCGGGAGGCGCCGGGCCGGGTGGACTCGCCGCCGACGTCGACGAGGTCGGCGCCCTGTTCGACGAGTTCGAGGCCGCGCTTGACGGCCGCGGTGGTGTCGAACCAGCGGCCGCCGTCGGAGAAGGAGTCGGGGGTGACGTTGACGACGCCCATGACTCCGCAGCGGTTCCATTCCGGCAGACCTGCGACCTGACCCCTGCCGGTGGCTCCGCGGTTCGTGTTCATAGGTCCAAGGGTAGGGCTGACCTGGATACGGCAGGGCCCGTGCCCTGGCCGGTGCCCTGGCCGGGCGGTGCGGAGGGGTTGTGGCCCGGGGCGGCTTCCTGGGGCTCCGCCCCGGGCCCCGCGCCTCAATCGCCGGCGGGGCTGGAAGAACGGGGCGCTGCCCCGGGCCCCGCGCCTCAATCGCCGGCGGGGCTGAAAAGAGCGGGGCTCCGCCCCGGGCCCCGCGCCTCAAACGCCGGCGGGGCTGGAGGGGGGCGGGGCTGGAGGGGTGGCGGGGCTGGAGGTGGCCGGCGGGGCTGGAATTGCCCCGCCGGGGTTGGGTCAGGCCGCCTGGACTTCGCGTTCCGGCTGCTTCGGGACGGTCGTCATGCGGGTGTGCGTGCAGGTGCGGACCGGCTTGGGGCGGCGGCGGCTGGCGAAGAGCCGCGGGAGGGCCAGCGTCACGAAGCCCTCGGCCTGCATCGCGGCGAAGCCGATGCGGGGCAGGTCGCGGGTGGTGCGGAAGACCACGAAGCGGGGCTCCCAGCGGGGGCGGAACTTCGCGTTGAACTTGTAGAGCGACTCGATCTGGAACCAGCGGGAGAGGAAGACCAGCAGGTTGCGCCACATCCGCAGCACCGGGCCGGCGCCGATCTTCTCGCCGCGGGCGAGGGCCGAGCGGAACATCGCGAAGTTCAGGGAGACCTTCTCGATGCCGAGGGCGGGGGCGGCCTCCAGGGAGGCGACGATCAGCAGCTCGTTCATGCCGGGGTCGGCCCCGCGGTCGCGGCGCATGAGTTCCAGGGACATGCCGTCCTTGCCCCACGGCACGAAGTGCTGGATGGCCTTGAGGTCGCCGAAGGGGCTGGTGTCGCCCTCCTCGACCCGGTGGGCGGTGGCGATGTAGCAGTCGCCGTCGCCCGGGTCGCCGACCCGGCCCAGCGCCATCGAGAAGCCGCGCTCGGTGTCGGTGCCGCGCCAGGCCTCGGCCGCGCCGCTCACCTGTTCCAGCTCGGCCGCGGTGAGTTCGCTGACCCGGCGGACCTTGGTGGTGTATCCGTTGCGCTCGATGCGCTTCACCATCTGGCGGACATTGCGCATGGCGCGGCCCGAGAGGGAGAAGTCTTTGACATCGACAATCGCCTCGTCACCCAGTTCCAGGGCGTCGAGACCGGTCTCGCGGGTCCAGACCTCGCCGCCGGTCTCGCTGCAGCCCATGACGGCAGGGGTCCAGGAGTGGGCCTTGGCCTCCTCCATGAACCGCTCGATCGCGCCGGGCCAGGCCTCGACGTCGCCGATGGGGTCGCCGGAGGCGAGCATCACGCCGGAGACGACGCGGTAGGTGACGGCGGCCTTGCCGCTGGGGGAGAAGACGACGGCCTTGTCGCGGCGGAGCGCGAAGTGGCCGAGGGAGTCGCGGCCGCCGTGCTTGGTGAGCAGTTCGCGCAGCTTGGACTCGTCGTCGGGGGTGAGCCGGGCGGCCGGGTGCTCGGGGCGGAAGGCCAGGTAGATGGTGGTGAGCGCGGTCAGCATGCCGAGGGCGCCGAGGGAGTATCCGACGGTCCAGGACACCCGGCCGGCGTAGTCGACGGGTCCCTCGAAGCCGAAGAGGCCGTAGACGACGTGCGTGATCTGCTCGTACAGGCTCGGGTTGCCGACGACCTTGCCCGGGTGCACGTTGACGATGACCAGGCCCAGGCCGATGGAGCCGGCGCTCATCAGCACGAAGTTCGCGAGCGCCTTCCAGCGGCTGCGCGGGTCGGGCAGCGCCTTGAACTCCCTCTGGTGGCGCAGCAGCAGTGCGAGGAGCACCGCGGCGATGACCACGCCGATGACCGAGTGGCGGTACGTGAACTGCGCCGCCGCGCCCGCGGGCAGCAGGACAACGGCGGCCCGCCAGGCGCGCCGCTTGTGCCGCTTGAGGCCGTGGGCGAGCAGCAGGAGCAGTACGCCCGAGCTGATGGAGAGGGCTGCCGCGAACGGGCCCAGGGAACCGGGCAGGACTTCCGTCACCGCGTGGATCCGGCTGTGCCGGAAACGCGGGAAGACTCCTGCCGCGATGTCCAGAAGGCCGACGATCATGACGGCCGTACCTACCAGGCCGGGCACCGACTCCGGCTGTGGTCCTCGGAGGATTCGGCGGACCCTGCTCGGAACCTGTCCCGACTTATCGCCATCTATCCTGCTAGACATCGCTTCCCGTTGCTCCGCGAGAGATCAAGTGGCCGAAGGCCGCGACAGCCTCCGGTGTGTGGTGCGTCCCTTAGGACGACATCGACGAGGAGCGGGTTCACTCTTTCGCCGGAAAATTCGTCGGAAAAAAACTGTCCTGCCACCAGAAAGTCGACTGACTGCTCATGGGTCTCACGAGTACCACGGTTCTGGCGTTGGCCGTCCTGGCCGGTGTGCTGTTGTTCGCGGCCACCGTCTGGTTCTGGCCGAAGCTCTCGGGCCGCACCTGGCGCGCGTTCGTCGGCCGGGTCGCGCTCCTGCTGGCGACGCAGCTGGCGCTGTTCTCGGCTGTGGGTCTCGCGGCTAACAAGTCGTTCCTCTTCTATGGCTCCTGGGCCGACCTGCTCGGCCAGGAGACGTCCATGGGCAAGGTCGTCGACCACTCGATGAGCAGCAAGGACATCAAGGTCGTCGACAAGCAGAAGCTGGACGTGCCCGGTGGCGCCAAGCCCCAGGTCGGCGGTCAGATCCTGAAGGTTGCCATAACCGGGCAGAAGTCGAAGATAACGAGCCCCGGCTACGTGTGGCTCCCGCCGGAGTACTTCCAGCCGCAGCACAAGGACCAGAACTTTCCCGCCTCCATCGTCCTGACCGGCTACCCGGGCACCGCCGAGAACCTGATCAAAGGGCTCGACTACCCGATGAAGGCCTTCAGCCTGTCCAAGGCGGGCAAGATGAAGCCGATGATCCTGGTCATGATGCGCCCGACGATCGCGCCGCCGCGTGACACCGAGTGCGTCGATATACCCGGTGGCCCGCAGACCGAGACCTTCTTCGCCGAGGACCTCCCGCAGGCCATCACGGACACGTTCCGGGTCGGCAAGAAGCCCGAGAACATGGGCTTCATCGGCAACTCGACCGGTGGGTACTGCGCGCTGAAGATCGCCGCGCACTACCCGCAGACCTTCGGTGCCGCCGCGGGTCTGTCGGCGTACTACGAGGCTCCGGACGACCCGACGACCGGTGACCTGTTCCACGGGGACGACAAGCTGAAGAAGCGTGCGGACGTGCTGCACAGCATCGAGAACAAGAAGCCGACCGGTACGTCCTTCCTCGTCACCAGCAGCGAGAAGGGCGAGCCGAACTTCGCCGACACCAAGAAGTTCATCAAGAAGGTGCAGGGCCCGGACCGGGTCTCCTCCATCATCCTCGACAGCGGTGGCCACAACTTCAACACGTGGCGACGTGAGATCCCGCCGATGCTGATGTGGATGAGCGGCCGCATCGAGGCCTGACGGGCCGACGGCCCGGATCGTTCGTGCCCGGCGGGCGCGAGAGCACCCCGTGACCGGCCCTTCGGGGCCGGTCACCGCTCTTTCCGGGAACGGTCACCGTTCCTTCCGGGACCGGGCCGGCTACGCCTCCTGCAAGTGGGCCCGGCGCAGGGCCCGGTGGACGCTCTCGGGGGTCAGTACGCCGATCAGCGCGCCGGAGTCCGGATCCGTGACCCCGATCCGGCCCGAGTCCTCCTGCAGCAGCGCGGCGAGCGCCTCGCGCAGCGTCGCCCCCAGCTCCACCGCCGCCTGTGGGGCCTTGCCCTCCGCCGCCGCCAGGTCGGCCGTCCCGACCGTGGTGACCGCGAGCCGCTTGAGCCCGCGGTCGGCGCCGACGAAGGAGGCCACGTACGGGGTGGCCGGCGCCGCGAGCACCGCCGCAGGGCGGTCGAACTGCTCGATGGTGCCCGACCCGTAGACGGCGATGCGGTCGCCGAGCCGGATCGCCTCCTCCAGGTCGTGCGTGACCAGCAGGATCGTCTTGCGCACGGTCTTCTGCAGCGTGAGGAACTCGTTCTGCAGCCGCTCGCGCACCACCGGGTCCACCGCGCCGAACGGCTCGTCCATCAGCAGCACCGGCGGATCGGCGGCGAGCGCGCGGGCCACGCCGACGCGCTGGCGCTGCCCGCCCGAGAGCTGCTCCGGGTACCGGCCCCCGTACACGGCCGGATCCAGCCCCACCAGTTCGAGCAGTTCGGCCGCCCGCGCGCGGGCCTCGGCCTTCGGGGTGCCGAGCAGCTGCGGCACGGTCGCCGTGTTCTCCAGGACGGTCTTGTGGGGGAACAGCCCGACCTGCTGGATGACGTAGCCGATCCGGCGGCGCAGCCGGACCGGGTCGGTGGTCGCGATGTCCTCGCCGTTCAGCAGGATCCGGCCGGAGGTGGGGTCGATCAGCCGGTTGACCATCTTCATCGTGGTCGTCTTGCCGCAGCCGGACGGTCCCACGAGCGTGACCAGTTCGCCCTCCGCCACCTCGAAGGACAGGTCCTCGACGGCCGTCGTCCCGTCGGGGTAGCGCTTGGTCACATGCTCGAATCGGATCACGGGCCCCATCCTTCCGCACGGGCGCCGCGGTTTTGTGAAGGGCATGTTGCCCCTGTGCGAAGGAATCCGGCCATCGGGGGTGCGGCGGGTTAGGGTCGCTGGGCCGGGTGATCGTGAAGACGTCTGTTCGACGAAGTGGCGGGGGGTGAGATGCGTGGCGGGGCAGAACTGCCTGGTGGCGAACGACTGGATCTGCTGGGACTACGTGTCCTCCCGCTCCCAGGAACTGACCGACGCCACCCTCGAACACGTCTGGATCACGGGCGTGTCGGTCCTGATCGGCGTGGCCGTGTCCGTGCCGCTCGCCCTGCTGGCCCGCCGCGGCCGCGGCTGGGCGGCGCCCGTGCTGGCCTTCACCACCCTGCTCTACACGGTCCCCTCGCTGGCCATGTTCTCCCTGCTGCTGCCGGTCTTCGGGCTCTCGGCGGCGCTGGTGGTGACCGGGCTGGTGCTGTATTCGCTGACCATCCTGGTCCGCAACGTGCTGGCCGGGCTGGAGGCCGTCCCCGACGAGGTACGGGAGGCCGCGCGCGGCATGGGGTACGGCCCGGGGCGGCTGCTGTGGCAGGTCGAACTGCCGCTGGCGCTGCCCGCACTGCTCGCCGGTGTGCGGATCGCCACCGTCTCGACGGTCGCGCTGACCACGGTCGGCTCCATCGTCGGCAAGGGCGGCCTCGGCAACCTCATCGCCCCGGCCGTGAACACCTCCTTCAAGGCCCAGGTGCTCACCGCCTCCGTGCTGTGCGTCCTGCTGGCGCTCGTGGCGGACCTGCTGCTGCTCGGTCTGCAGCGGCTGCTCACGCCGTGGACCCGGGCCGGCGCCCGCCCGGCGGTTCCCGTGAAGGGGGCCTGAGGCCGTGGGCGTGATGGGAGAGGCCTGGGACTGGCTGGCGAACGGAGCCAACTGGTCGGGGGAGAGCGGTGTCTGGCACCGGCTGGGCGAGCACGTCTACGTCAGCGGGATCGCGCTCGCGATCGCCTGCGTGATCGCGCTGCCGATCGGCCTGTTCCTCGGCCATCTCGGCAAGGGCGGCGCCCTCGCGATCAATCTCTCCAACGCCGGCCGGGCCGTTCCGGTCTTCGCGGTGCTGGCGCTGTTCATGGTCTCCCCGCTGCGCAACGCCGGCTATCTGCCGACCATCATCGCGCTCGTGCTGTTCGCCGTTCCGCCGCTGCTGACGAACGCGTACGTCGGCATGCGCGAGGTGGACCGCTCGGTGGTGGAGGCGGCCCGGGGCATGGGCATGTCCGGCGGCCAGCTCTTCCTGCACGTCGAACTCCCGCTCGCGCGGACCCTGGTGATGACGGGGCTGCGCTCGGGCGCCGTGCAGGTCATCGCCACGGCGACGATCGCCGCCATGGTCGGCCAGGGCGGCCTCGGCCGGATCATCACCGCCGGCTTCAACACGTACAACACCCCGCAGGTCGTCGCGGGCGCCCTGCTGGTGGCCGCGCTGGCGCTGCTGGTGGAGGGCCTGCTGGTGGCGGCGGACCGGCTGCTGCCGCGGACGGCGGCGGCCCGCTGATTCCTGTCCATCGCCTCGATCGGAGTTCCCCATGACCAAGACCACGCGCGTCCTCGGCGCGTCGCTGGGCGCCCTCGCCCTGACGGTGTCGCTGGCCGCGTGCGGCGGCGACAGCCTGGAGAAGAGCAAGGACGGCGGGTCGTCCGCTCCGGCCGCGGAGGGCAAGGGCAGCCTGGTGATCGGCGCGGCCGGGTTCACCGAGTCCAACGTCCTGGCGGAGCTGTACGCGCAGGTCCTCAAGGACGCGGGGTACAGCACCTCGGTCAAGACGGTCAACAACCGCGAGCTGTACGAGCCTGCGCTGGAGAAGGGCGAGATCGACGTCGTCCCGGAGTACGCGGCCACGCTCGCGGAGTTCCTCAACGCCAAGGTGAACGGCACCAAGGCGCCGGAGGAGAAGCCGGTCGCGTCGAGCGACGTCGCGGCGACGGTGGCGGGCCTGGAGAAGCTCGCGGCCCCGCTCGGCCTGAAGGCGCTGGCCGCGGGCGGGGCGGTCGATCAGAACGCATTCGCGGTGACCGGGGAATTCGCCCGGAAGAACAACCTGAAGACGCTTTCCGATCTTGGGAAGTCCGGACTGAAGGTGAAGATCGCGGCGGGCGACGAATGCGCCGTCCGGCCGTTCTGCGCACCGGGGTTGACGGCAACATACGGAATTCAGGTTTCCGGTATTGACCCGAAGGGCGTCGGCACCCCGCAGGCCAAGCAGGCGGTCAAGGACGGCGTCGACCAGGTCGTGCTGACCACGACCACGGACGCCACGCTCGACAGCTACGGCCTGGTCCTGCTGGAGGACGACAAGAAGCTCCAGAACGCCGACAACGTACTGCCGGTGGTCAATGCCAAGGACGCGGGCGGCCCGGACATCGCGGCCGCGCTCGACAAGCTGACCAAGCTGCTCACGACGGCCGATCTGGTCGACCTGAACCGGAAGGTGGACGCGGAGCGCGCCAAGCCGGCGGACGTGGCGAAGGCGTACCTGGAGTCCAAGGGCCTTCTCAAGAAGTAGGCGTTACGGGGTGATACGGGAATGTGGGGTAACCGCCCGGGAACAGATTGCCGGGCGGGTATCCCACTCGACACCGCGCCCTGTAAATTTCGGGCCATGCCCCGTGGACGCCACCGCAATCCCGAACCTCTGCACCGGCTGCTCACGCCGACGGCCGTCGCCGGTGTCTCCGTCACCAGTGCCGGCGCGGCCTGGCTGCTGGCGGGCCCCGACGACGGCGTCGCGCTGAGGCTGCTCGTGGCCCTGACCGCGGCCGCCGGGATCGCCGGCGCCGTCATGATGCGGGCCTGGGACCGCTCGGCGGGCCGCCGCGTCGCGGAACTCGCGCGGGAGCGGGTCAAGGACGAGTGGAAGACGGACGAGCGGATAGCCGAGCTCGAATCCGATCTCGAAGAGGCCCGGATGCTGCGGGCCAGGCTCGACGCCAAGCTGCGCGCCAAGCGGGTCGAACTGGCGGGGCTGCGGGGCGAGCACGCGGCGCTGCTGCGGCGCTACGCGACCGCCGAGACCGAGCGCGCGAGCGCGCTGGAGGGCCGCCGGCTGCTGGCCATCGAGGCCTCCGCCGCTCCGGCGTCCGCGGCCGCGCCGAAGGAACTTCCGGCCGTCTCCGACGAGCGCACCTCGGCGGGTGCGCCCACCTCGCTCGGCTACGCCCGGGCCCATGCGGCTCTGGGGGCGCTGGCCCGCAAGCGGCGGTCGGAGCAGCGGGCGCTGCCCGCGGCGCCGCCGTCGGCGACCGACTCCGCTCCCTCCTCTGCTTCCGTTTCCGCTGCGGCTCCGGCGGTTTCCGCTCCGGCCTCCGCTCCCGCGGCCTCGCTCCCCGCGCGCCGTCCGGCCGCGGCGGTGGCCCCGTACGCGGCCCAGCGGCGTGCGGCCTCCCGCGTCGAGGGCGGCTTCGACTTCTTCGGCACCAAGAACGCGGCGCAGGCCCGCGCGGCCATCGAGGCGGTCCAGCACGAGGACCTGGCCGACGTGGTCGGCGCCGAGGCCCTCGCGGTCCACGAGGCGGAGTCCGGCCGGGCCGTCGCCGAGCCGGCGCCCGCCGAGGGTCCGGCCGAGATCGAGGCCGCCGCCGAGAACGGCGCGGTGGGCCAGGTCATCGACCTGACCGCCCATGACGAGACCGAGCCGATCGAGGTGGTCCGGCTCCGCACCGCGATCTCGTAGCGCGCGAGCGCCGCCGGGCGGGCCGGACGGGGATCCGGAGGCCTACGGGGCGTACGAGGCCACCAGCCGGGCCAGGTGGCGGCCCGCCACCAGGAGCGGGGTGCGGCTCTGCCCACGAGCGCCTCGCGATGTGTGCTGCCAGTGTCGAGCACGTCCTGTACACCGCCGCCGACTCGGGTGTGGACACCGGCATCCTGGCCGCGCACGCCGCGCTCTACCGCCGCGGGGTCGAGGCGGGCTTCGGCGCCGACAGCAGCTCGCGCCTGATCGGGATCCTGGGCGGCAAGTCCGCCGCCTAGTGCCGTGACCGGCAAGGTTCACCGGGTCACGGCCCCCGGCACGGCACCTCGCCGCGTTGTCGGACCGCGCAAGTACGTCCAGTACGAGCTGCGGCCCTCCGCCTTGCGATGCACCGCACCGGACGCCGCGCCCCGGCAAACCTTTCCGGCCACGGCACTAGGGCGAGGCGTGCGGTCAGAACAGCGGGAGCTGCCCGGGGAGTTCGGGCAGCACGAAGCCGTCCAGGGTGGGCGCGGAGGCGCCGAGGACCACCCGGGCCCGGGATCCCGGGCAGGAGACCAGGTCGCCGCGGTCCCGCCCGGCGGGAGGATCGTGGCGGGCGACCCGGCCGGCGGTGACGGCGCAGTCGCGGCCGCAGGCGGGGCAGGCCCGGCGGGGGGAGTGGGACATGCCGCCCAGTCTGCCCTGCCGCACCGACATCAGGCCGGCCGGGAGGCCAGCCACGCCTCGTGCGCCTTCTCCACCCGGGTCCACAGCGCCGCGCGGTCGGCCGGCGTCAGGTCGTCGAGCTCCCGCCCGAAGACCGTGGCCATGGTCGCGAAGAACTCCTCCGCCGACGCCAGTACGCGCTTGTCGCGGCCGCCGTCCGGGGCGGTGTGGACCAGCACCCTGCCGTGCAGCCGGTGGATGCCCCCGGTGTCGCGCCGCAGCATCACGAACGACTGCTGGAAGGGGGAGTCCGGGGCGGTCGACAGCCGCGCGTGCTCGTCCGCGAAGTCGGCCATGGCCGCGGGGGCCGAGCGGAAGTTCATCACCGGGAAGGGGGCGCCCTCGTGGTGGAAGGTCCAGCCCGCGTCGGGCCCGTCCGTGCTCCCCAGCGGCTTGAGGCTGTACCGGAAGCCCTGTTCGTACCCGCCCTCCAGCAGGGGCAGCGGCTCGTGCGGGCCGTCGCCCAGGCCGACGTCGACGAAGTAGGCCCGCCCGTCGACCCGTACGGTCAGGGTGAGGTGGTCGCCGCTCACGTCCCGCGCGTCCCGGTCCTCGCACACGCCCCCGACGTGGCGCGTCACGTCGTACCCGAGGTGCTCCAGCAGCGCCGCGAAGGCGCCGTTGAGGTGGAAGCAGTAGCCACCGCGCCCGGCGGCGAGGCGGCGCACGGACAGCTCGGGGTCGATGCCCGGCGGCCGGCCCAGCTGGATGTCGGTGTTCTCGAACGGGACCCGCTCCACATGGGCGCGATGGAGCGCGAACAGCCCTTCGGCCGAGGGGGATCCGGGGTCGGTGATACCGATGCGGCGCAGATAGTCGGTGTATATCCCAGAGATCATGCCGACACCCTAGATCCGCACCCGCCCGCCCGGCCCGGATTACTTGTCGATGTCGCCGACGACGAAGAACAGCGAGCCCAGGATCGCCACCATGTCCGCGACCAGCTGCCCCGGCAGCAGCACGGCCAGCGCCTGGATGTTGTTGTACGAGGCGCTGCGCAGCTTCAGCCGGTACGGGGTCTTCTCGCCCTTCGAGATGAGGTAGTAGCCGTTGATGCCGAGCGGGTTCTCGGTCCAGGCGTACGTGTGCCCCTCGGGCGCCTTGAGGACCTTGGGCAGCCGCTGGTTGACCGGGCCCGGCGGGAGGACGTCCATCCGGTCCAGGCAGGCCACGGCGAGGTCGAGCGCGTTGTGGGTCTGGTCCAGCAGGCACTCGAAGCGGGCCAGGCAGTCGCCCTCGGTGCGGGTGACCACCTTCAGGACGTCCTGGAGCTCGCCGTAGGCCAGGTACGGCTCGTCGCGGCGCAGGTCGAAGTCGACGCCGGAGGCGCGGGCGATCGGGCCGGAGACCCCGTACGCGTGCACGGCCTCGGCGGACAGCACCCCGACGCCGCGCGTGCGGCCGCGGAAGATCTCGTTCCCGTGGACCAGCTTGTCGTAGACGTCCATCCGGGTGCGGACGTCGGCGATCGCGGCGCGGGCCCGGCCGAGCCAGCCGGCCGGGAGGTCCTCCTTGAGGCCGCCGACGCGGTTGAACATGTAGTGCATGCGGCCGCCGGAGATCTCCTCCATGACGGCCTGGAGCTCCTCGCGTTCGCGGAACGCGTGGAAGATCGGGGTGATCCCGCCCAGTTCGAGCGGGTAGGAGCCGAGGAACATCAGGTGGTTCAGCACCCGGTTCAGCTCGGCCAGCAGCGTCCGCATCCACACGGCCCGCTCGGGGACCTCCATGCCGAGCATCCGCTCGACCGCCATGACCACGCCGAGCTCGTTGGAGAACGCGGACAGCCAGTCGTGGCGGTTCGCGAGCATCACGATCTGCCGGTAGTCGCGGGCCTCGAAGAGTTTCTCGGCACCGCGGTGCATGTAGCCGACCACCGGTTCGGCGCTGACGATCCGCTCGCCGTCCAGGACGAGGCGCAGGCGCAGCACGCCGTGCGTGGAAGGGTGCTGGGGGCCGATGTTGAGCACCATGTCGGTGCTCTCCGCCGCTCCGCCGATGCCGACCGTGGTCTCCGTCATGCGGGCATTGTCTCAGCCCTACGCTGAGGGCATGGATACGGGGACAACGGGTGAGACGGGCGGTCCCGCATGGGTGGGGCTGCCGGGCGGGCTGCTCGCTCTGCGGCGGCTGCTGCTGGTGATCTGGACGACGCTGTTCGGCGTGGTGACCGCCCTCGTGCTGGGGCTGACGGCCGGCCCGGCGTGGGCCGCCCTCGGGGCGCTCTGGTGGCTGGTCCTGGCCTGGGGCTGGGTGCTCCTCGGCCGGAACTGGCGGTCCTGGCGGTACGCCGAACGCGTCGACGACCTGCTGATCAGCCGGGGCGTGCTGTGGCGGGAGGAGACCGTGGTCCCGTACGGGCGGATGCAGCTGGTGGAGGTGGCCTCGGGCCCGCTGGAGCGGCGCTTCGGGCTGGCCTCCCTCCAGCTGCACACGGCGGCGGCCGCCACCGACGCCAAGATCCCCGGGCTGGTGCCGGCCGAGGCGGAGCGGCTGCGCGACCGCCTCACCGCGCTCGGCGAGGCAAGGTCGGCGGGCCTGTGAGCCCCGTCCCGGCGGCCGAAGACCCGCTGCCCCCCGCGCCCGCCGGCCCCGCCGATGCCCCGCCCGGAGGCTCGGCCGTGCCGGGCGGCGGAGGCGCGGGCAGGGCCGTCCTCATCGCCGGGCCCGACGCAGCCGAAGGGCGGCGCCTGCACCCCTTCACCCCGCTGCGCCGCGCCTGGGTGCCGATCGCCGCGACCGCCGGCGTGGTCGCCCAGCAGGGCGGCCGGGCCGGGGAATGGGTGGCGGACCTGTCCACCCTCCTGCGGGTGCTGGCACTGGCGGCCCTGATCCTCGTCTTCGGCCTGTACGGCTTCCTCAGCTGGTGGTTCACCCGCTACACCGTCACCGACACCGAACTGCGCATCCGCACCGGACTCCTCTTCCGCCGCACCGCGCACATCCGGCTCGAACGGCTCCAGGCCGTGGACGTCACCCGGCCGCTGCTGGCCCGGTTGACCGGCGTCGCCAGCCTGCGGCTGGACGTCATCGGCACCGAGGACAAGGACCAGCTGTCCTTCCTCGGCGAGAAGGAGGCCGTCGCCCTGCGCGCCGAGCTCCTCGCCCGGGCGGCGGGCTTCGCCCCCGAGGAGGCGGTGCGCCTCGGCGAAGCCCCCGAACGCGAGCTGCTGCGCGTGGGCCCCCGCGAGCTCGCCGTGTCGCTGCTGCTCAGCCTCGGCGTCTGGGCGGCGCTGGCCGGCGGGCTGATCGCGCCGGTGGTCGTGTGGTGGGTCAGCTCCAGCCCGTGGGCGGCCGTCGTCACCCTGCTCCCGATACTCGGCGCCGTCTGGGCGGGCAGCGTGGGCCGCTTCCTCACGGAGTACGACTGGCGGGTCGCCGAGTCCCCGGACGGGCTGCGTCTGGACCACGGCATGCTGGACCGGGCCCACGAGACCGTGCCGCCGGGGCGCGTGCAGACCGTACGGATCGTGGAGCCGCTGCTGTGGCGGCGGCGCGACCTGGTCCGCGTGGAGCTGGCCGTGGCCGGCTCGAAGAACGAGGTCCTGGTCCCGGTGGCCTCGCGGGCCGCCGCGTACGCCGTGATCGCCCGGGTGCTGCCCGGGGTGGACCTGGCGGCCCTGTCCTTCTCCGGCTCCCCGGACCGGGGGTCGCGCTGGGTGGTCCCGGTGTGGTGGAGGGGCTACGCGCTGGCCGTCTCCCCGGAGGTGTTCGCCGCCCGGCACGGCCGCCTGTGCCGCCGTACGGAGATCGTCCCGCACGCCAAGGTGCAGAGCGTCCGGCTCGCCCAGGGGCCGTGGGCCCGCGCCCGCGGCGTGGCCGACGTCCATGTGGACACCGGCGCGAACGGCACGGTCACGGCCCGCCTCCGGGCGGCCTCCGAGGCCGCGGACCTGCTGTGCGCCCAGGCGGCCCGCTCCCACACCTCCCGCGCGACGGCCCGCCCGGACCGCTGGATGACGCAGGACGGTGCCTAAGGGCCGGGGCCGTACGGGGGGCGAGGTACGGCACAAGAGGTAACTGCGTGATCACCATACGAGAACACAGGTCACTCCGGGCAGCGAAGGGGGCGACGGATCCTCGACCCCATCCGCACGCGCAACCCCAGGGAACAGCACCGCGGCCGCAGACCCCTGGTCAAGAACGGCGGCTTCGACCTCCTCGTGGCCGACTCGGCGGCCCTCGACGCGCTCGTGCCCACGCCGGGCCACGGCTGCGAGTTCGTCATCCGCTGACCCCGCCCGCGCGCGGCCGGCGTTCCCCTCGGGTCCGGGCAGCCCGGGGAACGCCGCCGTGCGGGGACTACGCGGCTCCGCCGCCGCCCGCGCGGACCAGGCCCGTCTCGTACGCCAGGACCACCACCTGGACCCGGTCGCGCAGCCCCAGCTTCGTCAGGATGCGGCCCACGTGGGTCTTCACCGTCGCCTCCGACAGGACCAGCCGGGCCGCGATCTCGCCGTTCGACAGACCCTGCGCCACCAGCAGCATGACCTCGCGCTCGCGCTCCGTCAGCCGCTCGATCTCCTTGTTCCGCGGCTCCTGCGTGGTCGTCGGCAGCATCGGCGCGAACCGGTCCAGCAGCCGCCGCGTCGTGGACGGGGCGACCACCGCGTCGCCGCTGTGCACGGAGCGGATCGCCCCGAGCAGTTCGGCCGGCGGGACGTCCTTCAGCATGAAGCCGCTCGCGCCCGCCTTCAGGCCCGAGAAGGCGTACTCGTCCAGGTCGAAGGTGGTCAGGATGATCACCTTCGGGTGCTCCGGGGGCTCGCAGATCCGCCGCGTCGCCTCGACCCCGTCGAGCCTCGGCATGCGGACGTCCATCAGCACCACGTCCACCTTCGTGGCCCGCAGCACCTCCAGCGCCTCCAGGCCGTCGCCCGCCTCGGCGACGACCTCCATGTCCGGCTGGGCGGCGAGCACCATCCGGAAGCCGGTGCGCAGCAGCACCTGGTCGTCGACCAGCATCACTCGGATGGACATCAGTTACCTCGTCCTCGTCATTTCTTCTTCAGGGGAAGCAGTGCGCTGATCCGGAAGCCGCCACCGGGCCGCGGTCCGGCGTCCAGGGTTCCGCCGACCATACCGATCCGCTCGCGCATGCCGATCAGCCCGTGCCCGGCGCCGTCCGCGCCGCCGTCCTCGTACAGCTCGTGGGCCGCGCCCCGGCCGTCGTCCTCGACCAGCAGGCCGAGCCCGTCGTCGAAGTAGACCAGCCGGACGCTGGCCGTCGCCTCCGGGCCGCCGTGCTTGCGGGTGTTGGTCAGCGCCTCCTGCACGATCCGGTACGCCGTCAGCTCGACGCCGCTGGGCAGCCGCCGCGGGGCGCCCTCGACCTCGAAGTCCACCGTGAGCCCCGCCGCCCGTACCTGTTCGACCAGGACCTCGATCTGCTCGACGTCGGGCTGCGGCACGTAGTCCTCGGACTCCTGCGGCTCGCCGGTGCGCAGGACGCCCAGCAGCCGGCGCATCTCGGCGAGGGCCTGGCGGCCGGTGCCGGAGATGGTCTGGAGGGCCTCCTTGGCCTGCTCGGGGGCCACGTCCATGACGTACGCGGCCCCGTCTGCCTGGACCACCATCACCGAGACGTTGTGCGCGACGACGTCGTGCAGCTCGCGGGCGATCCGGGCGCGCTCGGCGGCCACGGCCACCTTGGCCTGGGCCTCGCGCTGGTTCTCCAGCCGCTGGTTGCGCTCGACGAGCTGGGCGTAATAGGCCCGCCGGGTGCGCAGGGAGTCGCCCAGCACCCAGGCGAGGACGAAGGGGACGATCATGAAGACGGCGAAGAGGATGCTGTCGACGGCGTTGCTGCCCTTGTCCACGCCGAAGCGCAGGAAGTAGAGCGGCGCGGCGGCCAGCCCCCAGCCCAGCGCGGTGCGGGAGACCCAGCGCGGGACGTCGCTCGCGGCGACGGTGAAGAGGATCACGAACATGGCGAGGTCGTAGACCCCGGCGATGATCCCCACGCCCAGCTGGAAGACGCCCGCCCCGAGGGTCAGCCAGAACGTCCCCTGCGTCCACTTGCGGCGCAGGGCCACGGCCGCGCTCAGCGCGAGCACCACGGGGACGGCGGCGAGCTTGAGCGGCTTGCCGATGTCGGGCTCGCCCACGACGTTCAGCATCGACACCCCGAAGAAGAGGACAGCCCAGAAGCTGTCGACGCCCGTCGGGTGTCTGCGGAGGAAGTCGTAGAGGCGCTGCACGTAACCCAGAGTAGGGAACGGTGATAGGTGCTGGAGTCAACCACAGGTTCGAACCTGACACCGGGGGCGTACTCCCGAAGGTGGACGCTGAGCTTAGCCTTTGTGCGGTGAGCTCTCAGGGTGAAGGCGTGGATCCGGTGCGGTGGCGTGTGGCGATGGAGGCCGCGCTGTACGGGCCCGGCGGCTTCTACGTGCGTCCCGGCGGGCCGGGGCCCGCCGGGCACTTCCGCACCTCCGTGCACGCCTCTGCGCTGTACGCGGGGGCCGTGGCCCGGCTGCTGCGGTGGGTGGACGCGGAGCTGGGGCACCCCGAGGGGCTGGACCTGGTCGACGTGGGGGCCGGGCGGGGGGAGCTGCTGGCCGGGGTGCTCGCCGCGCTGGAGCCGGAGACGGCCGCGCGGGTGCGTCCGTACGCCGTGGAGCGGGCGGAGCGGCCCGCGGGCCTCGATCCGCGGATCCGCTGGGTCGCGGCGCCACCCGAACGGACCACGGGGCTGCTGTTCGCCAACGAGTGGCTGGACAACGTGCCGCTGGAGGTCGCCGAGGACGGGCGCTACGTCCTGGTCGCGCCGGACGGTACGGAGAGCCCGGGCGGGCCGCTGGAGGGAGCGGACCGGGCCTGGCTGGAGCGGTGGTGGCCCGGCGGCGGCCGGGCGGAGATCGGCCGGGAGCGCGACGAGGCCTGGACGGCGGCCGTACGGACCCTGGAGCGGGGGCTGGCGGTGGCGGTGGACTACGGCCACACCCGTGACACGAGGCCGCCGTACGGCACGCTGACGGGCTTTCGCGGGGGCCGGGAGGTTGCGCCGGTGCCCGACGGCAGCTGCGACGTCACCGCCCACGTGGCGCTGGACTCCTGCGCGGGGCCGGGGGCGGCGCTGCTGACCCAGCGCGAGGCGCTGAGCGCGCTCGGGGTCTCGGGCGGGCGGCCGCCGCTGGCCCTGGCGTCGGCCGATCCGGCGGCGTACGTGCGGGGGCTGGCCGTGGCGGGGGAGGCCGCCGAGCTGACCGCTCGCGGCGGGCTGGGGGACTTCCTGTGGCTCTGCCAGCCGGTGGGGATGCGGGTGGCGTGGCCGGGGGCGGCTGGCTGACGCGGGCCCCGGTGTGCGGAGCCCGGTGTGCGGAGCCCGGCTGCGCCGGGACCCGGGGCTCCGCCCCGGACCCCGCGCCTCAAACGCCGGCGGGGCTGAAAGAGCGCCTCGAACGCCGGCGGGGCTGGGAGAGCGCCTCGAACGTCGGCGGGGCTGGGAGAGCGACTGAAACGCCGAAGGGCGAGGCCGGGGTGCGGCCTCGCCCTTCGGGTCGGGGTTCGTTACTGGGTGACCTCGTGGCCGTGGCCCTCGTGCAGGCCGCCGCCGCTGCCCGTGCCCGGGTTGGCCGGCTTCGGGGTGACCGGCTGCGTCAGCGGGGCCAGGTCGAAGGCGTAGTGGCCGACCGCGTTCGCGATGACGTCGACGTTGATGTCGAGCGCCTTGTGGTCGATGTTGGTGATGTCGTCACCCTTGCCGTGGTAGTTCACGTCGTAGGCGACACCCGCCTGGCCACCGAACTTCGCGGCCTGCTCCGGCGTCTTGATGCCCTCGGCGCCCGTGAAGGTACCGCCGGACGGGATGCCCACCGCGATGAACGGGCCGTAGTCCGAGCGGCCGGAGAAGTCCGTGCCCTCGTGCGGGATCTTCTTCGAGTCGAGGAAGTCGGTGATCCCCCGCTCCAGCTGGGCGGAGCCCTCCGGGCCGGGGCCCGCGCCGGTCGCGTCCGAGTCGTCGCCGTCGTAGACGAAGTACGCGGCGTTCGGCGAGCCGATCATGTCGAAGTTCAGGTAGAGCTTGATCTGCTTCTTCTGCGCGTCCGTCAGACCGGCGACGTACGCCTCGGAGCCGAGCAGGCCGAACTCCTCCGCCGACCACCAGGCGAACTTGACCTTGTTCTTGATCTTCGACTGGTTGCTCGCGAGGCGCTGCGCGACCTGGAGGATGCCGGCCGAACCGGAGCCGTTGTCGTTGATGCCCGGGCCCGCCGCGACCGAGTCGAGGTGGGCGCCGAGGAACACGGTGTTGTTCTCGTCGCCGCCGCGGGTCTCCGCGATGACGTTGTACGTCTTGCGGTTCTCGCGCAGCTCGCGGATGTCGAGGGTGAGCTCGACCGGGCCGGCCGCGGCCTCGGCGGCGAGCTTCTCGCCCTCTTCCTGGGTGATGCCGCCGGTGGGGACCTTGCCCACGGTCGGGTCGCCCAGGGTGCCGTTCAGGGCGCCCGCGGTGTTGTTGTAGACGACCGCGCCGACCGCGCCGGCCGCGGCCGCGTTGGCCTGCTTGACCGCGAAGGCGCAGCCGCCGCGCTTGACCAGGGCGATCTTGCCGGTGAAGGTGCCCGAGGCGAAGTCGCCGGGCTCGCAGCCGTTGGTGCCGTCCGCGTCGACCGGGGCGACGGCGATCGGGGCCGTCACGCCGCCCTCGGGGGTGCTCGTCGTGTACGTCATCAGGTGGATCGGGACGTCGCGTCCGTTCGCGCCGTTCACCGTGAGCTTCTCGGCGATGGTCTCGACGTACACGAAGTCGAACTCGTTCTTCGTGACCTTGTAGCCGGCCGCCTTCATGACGGCTTCGATGTACTTGGCCGACTGCACGTGGCCCTTGGAACCGGCAGCGCGGTTGCCGTTGTTGTAATCGGCGATCGACTGCAGGACCTTGAGGTGGGTGAAGGCGCCCTTGCCGGTCGCGTCCTTGACCAGTTTCCTGGCCAGTGCGTCGCCGCGGGCGGCGTCGCTCTGAGGGCTGGTGGCGCCGGCCGGTCCGGCGAGCAGCAGCGGTGAGACGAGGGCCGCGGCTGCCAGGGCGGCGGTTGCTGCGGCTATACGACGTGAGGGCATGAAAATCCTTCCACGACAAAGGCGAGCAGGGTGGGGCGGAACAGGGCACAGCGAGGCACAGCAAGGCGCATCAGGGTGGAGCGGGGTGGAGCGGGCAAGCAGAAGGGGTGCGCGTCACGTGGGGAAACGGTGGACGCACGTTAGACAGCAAGTGGCCACGATGGCCAGAGTTTTCGCTGATTCCGGTTTATGAATTCCGCATATCGGTGAATCTGCACCGGTTGAAACCGGCCATCCGCCCGCCCGTTGGTCCTACCGGAGGATGCCCTCGATGAAGTCCGACCCGATGCGGGCGACTGCGGTCAGGTCCAACTGATGCTGGGCATAACGGCCTTGCCTTCGCGTATGCATCAGACCGGCCTTTTTCAGGACGGCCAGATGCCGTGACACCTCCGGCGCGCTGATCCCGTACGCGGTCGCCAGTTCGCTCGTCGTGTACGGGGCCCGGGCCAGACTCCGGCACAGCCTCATCCGCATCGGGTGCGCCAGTGCCTCCATCCGCAGCTGGAGCAGCTCCACCGAGCCCGGCGCGGAGGCCGGTTCGGGGGTGCCGAGCGGATAGTGGACCACCGGCCGCCAGCCCGGGGCGTGCAGCACGAGCAGGTGCGGCCAGCCGAAGTTGGTCGGCACGAAGACCAGACCGGTGCCTATTCGGTGGTCGGTCGCGCGCGTCGACCCCTGGGTCATCTTGTCGGCGGTGATGGTGGTGCGGCCCTCGTCGACGCTGAGCGCCGCCGAGACCTCCTTCAGCGCCGCCGGCAGCCCCTTGCGGCGCAGCACCTCGGTCTTGTGCCGGGCGTCGGCGCTCTGCCCGGCCCCGACGCGCCGCCACGTCTCGGCGAAGAAGGCCTCGTCGCAGTCCTCCAGGAGCCGGCGCATCCACACCCGTACGCCGGCGGTGTCGTCCAGCAGCCGTACGGAGAACTCCAGCTGGCGGGGGCCGCGGGCGGCGGCCGCCTCCAGCGCCTTGGCCCGGGCCGCCGGGTCGTGCAGCGGCGAGGGGTGGCCGCCCTCGTCGTAGAGCGCCGGCCAGCAGTGCTCCAGGGCGGCCGTCACGAACCGCTCGTCGTCCAGGCGGTCGAGGACGTCGAGCTCCTCGGCGAGCGTCGCGGCGGGCAGCCCGGTTCCGCCGGGGATCCCGGCGAAGGCCATGAAGATGTCGGAGAAGGAGCTCCGCCACATGAATTCGGCCTCCAGCAGGCGGTCCGCGAGACACGGATCGAGCGAGGCGGCGGTGGCGGTGGTCCAGGAGGTGAGCCGGGGGTGATGGGCGGGCTGGGAGAGCGCGTGCAGGGCCATGCAGAGCTCGGCGAGCGGGGACGGTGCGAAGGTGATCCGCTCGGTGGGCAGTCCGGCGATGTCGATGGTGACGCTCATCAGCCCATTCTGTCCGTGCGCGCAGGGCGGGGACGTCGGGGCCGGTCGTGCGGCGCCGCCGTACGAGTGGCCGCTGGCGGTCCGGCGCGGCCGCCGGACGAGTGATCACGGGCGGCGCGAAGGCGCTGGTGGAGCGGTCGATTGACGGGGAACGTCAACCGTCGTGCGCGGCGGGGCCGACGGGGTGAGGCTGGAGGCATGACCGCGATAGAGCAGTACCTCATCGACACCTGGCGGGCGTCCCAGCAGGGTGCCCCGATGCCTCCGCCGCCCGGGCGGGACGACCTCGCCGTGCTGCGCGAGGTCCGCTCGTACGAGCAGGCCCGGGCCGTCCTGGAGGGCCGCCCGGCCCGTCACCCCTGGCGCGCCGCCCTGCTCAGGATCCTGACCCGCCCCCGGGCGTGCTGACGGCGCGGGTCCGGGTCCGCCGCCCGGAGGGGGGACCCGGACACCTTCCGGCAGGAGAGCTGGTCGCACCGGTCACACCGGTCACACCGATGCGACCTGTACGACCGGTACGACCTAGGCGAAATTGGGCGCGTTGCGCTCGTACACCAGTCGCAGACCGATCAGGGTCAGCCACGGCTCGTGGTCGTCGATCACCGAGGACTCGCCCAGCACCATCGGGGCCAGCCCGCCGGTGGCGATGACCCGGATGTCGTCCGGGTCGCCGTTCGGCCCGGCCAGCTCCTTCGCCATACGGGCCACGACCCCGTCGACCTGCCCCGTGAAGCCGTAGACCACACCCGACTGCATCGCCTCGACCGTGGACTTCCCGATCACGTTCCGCGGCCGCGCCAGCTCGATCTTCCGCAGCTGCGCACCCCGTACGCCGAGTGCGTCCATCGAGATCTCGATGCCCGGGGAGATCACCCCGCCCACGTACTCGCCCTTCGCGGACACCGCGTCGAAGGTGGTCGCCGTACCGAGGTCGACCACGATCGCCGGGCCCCCGTAGAGCTCGACCACCGCGACCGCGTTCACGATGCGGTCCGCGCCGACCTCCTTCGGGTTGTCCATGAGGATCGGCACGCCCGTCTTGGTGCCCGGTTCCACGATCACCGCGGGCACGTCGCCGTAGTAGCGGCGGGTCACCTCGCGCAGCTCGTGGAGGACCGACGGCACCGCCGAGCAGATCGCGATGCCGTGGATCCCGTCGCCCAGCTCGCTGCCGAGCATCGGGTGCATGCCCATCAGCCCCTGCATCAGCACGGCCATCTCGTCGGCCGTGCGCTGCGGGTCGGTCGAGATGCGCCAGTGCTCGACGATCTCGTCACCGTCGAACAGGCCCAGGACCGTGTGGGTGTTGCCTACGTCGATGGTGAGGAGCACGCGTTACACCGCCTCGCGCAGATCGAGCCCGATGTCCAGGATCGGCGAGGAGTGGGTCAGCGCGCCGACCGCCAGGTAGTCCACGCCGGTCTCCGCGTACGCGCGCGCCGTGTCCAGGGTGAGGCGGCCGGAGGACTCCAGCACCGCGCGGCCGGCCACCAGGGCCACGGCCTGCGCGGTCTGCTCGACCGTGAAGTTGTCCAGCAGGATCAGGTCGGCGCCCGCCTCCAGGACCTCGCCGACCTGCTCCAGGGTGTCGACCTCGACCTCGATCGGGACCTCCGGGAAGGCCTCGCGCACGGCCTTGAAGGCCTGCGCGACACCGCCCGCCGCCACCACGTGGTTGTCCTTGACCAGCGCGGCGTCCGAGAGCGACATCCGGTGGTTGACGCCGCCGCCGCAGCGCACCGCGTACTTCTCCAGCGCGCGCAGGCCCGGCGTGGTCTTGCGGGTGTCGCGGACCTTGGCCTTCGTGCCGTCCAGCACGTCCGCCCAGCGGCGGGTGGCGGTCGCGATGCCGGACAGCCGGCACATGATGTTCAGCGCGCTGCGCTCCGCCGTGAGCAGGTCGCGGGTGCGCGAGCGCACCGACAGCAGCAGCTGCCCGGCCTCGACGGTGTCGCCGTCCTCCGCGTGCCGCTCCACCTCGAAGGCCTCCGTGCAGACCACGGAGAACACGGCCTCGGCGATGCGCAGACCGGCCACGACGCCGTCCTCGCGGGCGACGAAGTCGGCGATCGCCTCGGCCTCCTCGGGCACGGTGGCGACGGTGGTGACGTCCACGCCGCCGTCCAGGTCCTCGGAGAGCGCCATGTGGGCGATGTCCTCGACCTCGATGGGGTCCAGACCCGCGTCCGCGAGCAGCTGGGCGAGCGCCGGGTCGAGGCCGCTCTCCTCGCCGTCGCCGCAGGCGCAGTCGTCGCCGCAGCCGCCGTCGTTCTGGTCGATCAGGGGAAGTTCGGGGGTGCTCACGGTCACTGCTCCAGGCTCGGGGTGCTCAGGGGGTGCACGGACGGGAAGTCCGCGGAGTCGGTGGGGATGACGACCAGGGCCCGCTTCTCGGTCGCCGAGAGCCGCACGACGAGATGGCGGCGCCAGTCGGCATCGTCCCGGTCCGGGTGGTCCTCGCGCCAGTGGCAGCCGCGGGTCTCCTCGCGCCGCTGCGCGGCGGCGACCAGGACCCGTGCCACGCACAGCAGGTTCGTGGCCTCCCAGGTGTCCACGCCCGGCTCGGCGGTCTTGCCGTGCGCGTCCAGCTCGTTCAGGGCGGTGGCGTACAGCGCTTCGAGGGCCTCGGCCGCGGTGGCCAGCGATGCGGCGGAGCGCAGGACGCCCGCGCCGTCCGTCATGATCCGCTGGATCTCGTGCCGGGCCTCGGCGGGCTGCAGCGGGCCGGTCGCGGGGACCGGGACGACCGGGCCGTTGCCGCCGTAGCGCTGCGTGGCGATGTCGTCGGCGATCCGCTCGGCGAAGACCAGGCCCTCCAGCAGCGAGTTGGAGGCGAGCCGGTTCGCGCCGTGCACACCGGTGCAGGCGACCTCGCCGCAGGCGTACAGGCCGCGGACGGTGGTCCGCCCGTGCAGGTCGGTCCGTACGCCGCCGGACGCGTAGTGCGCGGCGGGCGCCACCGGGATGGGCTCGGTCACCGGGTCGATGCCGTGGGCCCGGCAGGCGGCGAGGATGGTCGGGAACCGCTGCTCCCACATCTGCGCGCCGAAGTGCCGGGCGTCCAGGTACATGTGCTGCGCGCCCTGCTCCTGCATGCGGCGCATGATGCCCTTGGCGACGATGTCGCGCGGGGCCAGCTCGGCGAGCTCGTGCTGGCCGACCATGAAGCGGACGCCGTCCCCGTCGACGAGGTACGCGCCCTCGCCCCGGACCGCCTCCGACACCAGCGGCTGCTGCCCCTCGGCCTCCGGGCCGAGGAAGAGCACCGTCGGGTGGAACTGCACGAATTCGAGGTCGGAGACCTCCGCGCCGGCGCGCAGCGCGAGCGCCACGCCGTCGCCGGTGGACACCGACGGGTTGGTGGTGGCGGAGAAGACCTGGCCCATGCCGCCGGTCGCGAGGATCACGGCGGGCGCGTGGACGGCGCCGACGCCGTCGTGCTGGCCCTCGCCCATGACGTGCAGCGTGACACCGGCCGTACGGCCCTGCGCGTCCTGGAGCAGGTCCAGTACGAGCGCGTTCTCGACGGTCTCGATGCCCGCGGCCTGGACGGCCTCGACGAGCGCCCGCGAGATCTCGGCACCGGTGGCGTCGCCGCCCGCGTGCGCGATCCGGCGGCGGTGGTGGCCGCCCTCGCGGGTCAGTTCTATCTCGCCGGTCTCGGCGGAGGTGTCGAAGACCGCGCCGGCGGCCATCAACCGCCGTACCGCGTCCGGGCCTTCGGTGACGAGCAGCCGTACGGCCTCCTCGTCGCACAGGCCCGCGCCCGCGACCAGCGTGTCGTCGAGGTGCTGCTCCGGGGTGTCGCCGTCGCCGAGGGCCGCGGCGATGCCGCCCTGGGCCCAGCGGGTGGAGCCGTCGTCGAGCCGGGCCTTGGTGACCACGACGGTACGGCGGCCCGCGGCGGCGCAGCGCAGCGCGGTGGTCAGGCCCGCCACGCCGGAACCGACGACCACGACGTCGGCGTCGAGGGACCAGCCGGGGGCCGGAGCGTGCAGCCGTATGCCGGTGCCCGCGGCCGTGTCTCCGCCGTCGCTTCCTGCGGGGCCTCTGCCTGGGGTGCTCACGAGTGTGCTCCGAATTCCAATGGGATGTTGTCGATCAGGCGGGTCGCTCCGACCTTCGCGGCGACGGCCAGCACGGCCTGCCCGCTGAAGCCGGGACCGGCCTCGGTGAAGTCCTGCGGGTCCACGAGCGCCAGGTAGTCCAGCACGAGCGGCGGCTCGTGGCGGCCCGCCTCCTCCAGGACGTGCAGCGCGGCGGCCCGTACGGCGTCCGGCAGCTCGGCCCGCGCCGCCGAGACGGCGTGCGCGTCGGCGGAGGCGCGGATCTCGCCCAGCCGGGCCAGGGCGGTGGCCCGCTCGTCGCTGGCCGGGGCGGCCTCGGCGCGGGCGCGCAGCGCCGCCTGCGCGGCGAGCCGGTCCTGCCCGGCGAACAGGGCGCGGGACAGGGCGAGCGCGGTGTGCCGCTCGGTGGGGGAGAGGTAGCGGTTGCGGGACGACAGGGCGAGCCCGTCCTCCTCGCGGACGGTCGGGACGCCGACCACCTCCACGGGGAAGTTCAGGTCGGTCACCATCCGCCGGATCAGGGCGAGTTGCTGCGCGTCCTTCTGGCCGAAGAGGGCCAGGTCGGGACGGGTCAGGTGGAGCAGCTTGGCGACGACGGTCAGCATCCCGTCGAAGTGGCCGGGGCGGGTGGCCCCTTCGAGGCGCTCGCCCATCGGGCCGGCGCTGATCCGCACCTGCGGGTCGCCGCCCGGGTAGACCTCGTCGACGGCGGGGGCGAACACCGCGTCGGCGCCCGCCTCTTCGGCGATTGCGAGGTCGGCGTCGAGGGTTCGGGGGTAGCGGTCGAGGTCCTCGTTCGCCCCGAACTGAAGGGGGTTGACGAAGACGGTGACGACGACCTGTCCCCCGGGTCCGGCCTGCTCGCGGGCGGTGCGGACCAGGGTGGCGTGGCCGTCGTGGAGGGCGCCCATGGTCATCACCACGGCCCGCCGGCCGGTCCGCGGCAGCCGGTGCAGCTCGTCGGCGGTGTGCAGCAGCTCGGTCACTGGGTGCCCCCGTCGGCGTCCGTGTCGGCGAGCACGCCGAGCAGGTCCTCGGCGAGTTCGGGCTTGAGCAGGCCGTGCGCGAGGGCCCGGTCGGCGGTGGTGCGGGCCATCGCCAGGTATCCGGCGACGGTGCCGGGCGCGTGCTTGCGCAGTTCCGAGACGTGCGCGGCGACCGTGCCGGCGTCGCCGCGGGCCACCGGCCCGGTCAGGGCGGCGTCCCCGGAGCGCAGGGCGTTGTCGAGGGCCGCGCCGAGCAGCGGGCCGAGCATCCGGTCGGGGTGTTCGACGCCTGCCTTGGCCAGCAGCTCCATCGACTGGGCGACCAGCGTGACCAGGTGGTTCGCACCGAGCGCGAGGGCCGCGTGGTAGAGCGGACGGTTCTCCTCCGCGATCCACTCGGGCTCCCCGCCCATCTCGATGACCAGGGCCTCGGCGGCGAGGCGCAGCTCCTGGGGGGCGGTGACGCCGAAGGAGCAGCCGGCCAGCCGCTGCACGTCGACCTCGGTACCGGTGAAGGTCATCGCCGGGTGCAGGGCCAGCGGCAGCGCGCCCGCGCGGCGCGCCGGGTCGAGCACGGCGGTCCCGTACCGGCCGGAGGTGTGCACGAGGAGCTGGCCGGGCCGGATCGCGCCGGTCTCGGCGAGGCCCTCCACGAGGGACGGCAGCGCGTCGTCGGGGACGGTGAGCAGGACCAGGTCGGCCCGTTCCAGCACCTGCGCGGGCGGTACGAGCGGCACGTCGGGCAGCATCCGCGCGGCGCGGCGCACGGATGCGTCCGAGACGCCGGAGACGGCGACGGGCCGGTGCCCGGCCTGCTGGAGCGCGCGGGCCAGCGCGGGGCCGACGCGCCCGGCTCCGACGACGCCGACGGCGAGGCGGGCAGGGCGTGGCTGCTGTGATGGATTCACGCGGGGAGGGCCTTCCGTTCCAGTCCGCGGGGGGTACCGGACGATACGCCGCCATGCTAGCTCCTGGGGCCATTGGCCGAACGGCGACGACGGGGACGAGGATCGGGCTCTATGAGTGACGACAGCGAGGAAACGGAACGTACGGAGCGGCTGGTCGCGGCCTGGCGAGGGGCGGGGCGCAGACTGTCCCGCAGCCTGCTGGAGCCGACGGTGGGGGAGCTGCTGGCCTCGCTCTCCGAGGCCCCGTACGACATGGACGGACCGGCCGACGTGTACGGCGACGGGGTCGTCGCGGCCCTGGAGCGCCGGGTCGCGGAACTGCTGGGCACGCAGGACGCGGCCTTCTTCCCCAGCGGGACGATGGCGCAGCAGATCGCGCTGCGGTGCTGGGCGGCGAGGACCGGGAACCCGGTGGTGGCCCTGCACCCGATGAGCCATCCGGAGCGGTGGGAGGGCGAGGCGCTGTCCACCGTCTCCGGGCTGCGGGTGGTGCACCCGACGACGGAGGCGCGCCAGCCGTCGCCCGCGGAGGTCGCCTCGCTCCGGGAGCCCTTCGGCACGCTGATGCTGGAGCTGCCCCTGCGGGACGCGGGCTTCCTCCTGCCGACCTGGGAGGAGCTGGAGGCGCTGGTCGACGCGGCCCGCGAGCGGGAGGCGGTGGTCCACTTCGACGGGGCCCGGCTGTGGGAGTCCACCGTCCACTTCGGACGCCCGCTGCCGGAGATCGCGGGGCTCGCGGACTCGGTGTACGTGTCCTTCTACAAGTCGCTCGGGGGCCTGAGCGGTGCGGCCCTGGCGGGGTCGCGGGACTTCGTGGAGGAGACCCGGGTCTGGCGCCACCGGTACGGGGGCCAGATCTTCCGGCAGTTCCCGCAGGCCCTGTCCGCGCTGGCCGGGCTGGAGCGGGAGCTGCCCCGGCTGCCGTCGTACGTGGCCCAGGCGCGGGTGGTGGCCGGGGCGCTGAGCTCGGCGTTCGCGCGGTCGGCGGTGCCGTGGGCCCGGATCCACCCGGAGGAGCCGCACACGCACCAGTTCCAGGTGTGGCTGCCGTACGACGCGGACCGCCTGACGGAGGCGGGTCTGCGGCAGGCGGAGGAGACGGGGACGGTCCTGTTCCGCCGGTGGTCCCCCGACGGGCCGCCGGGCCTCGCGGTGACGGAAGTCGAGATCACCGAGCCGGGCCTGTCCTGGACCGCCTCCGACGTGTCGCAGGCAGTAGCGGACTTCGTGACCCGCCTCGACCCCAGCCCCACCGACGCCTGAGGCACGGGACCCGGCCCGGAGCCCCGCTGTTTCAGCCTCGCCGGCGTCAGAGGCGCCCCGGGATCCGGGCGGAGCCCTGCACTTTCGGCCTCGCCGGCGTCAGGGCTCCGCCACGCGGTCCGGGTCGGAGCCCCGCTGTTTCAGCCTCGCCGGCGTTTGAGGCGCGGGGTCTGGGGCGGAGCCCCGGGAAACGGCGCGGCACCCATACGCACGGGCTTCGCCGCGAAACACCGAATTCCGGGAAAGCCACCGGCACGGGCCGACGACGGAGATACCGTCCTTCGACGACAATTACCGGCCACCGCGCCCGGAGGAGACACCATGACCACTCAGCCCGCGTGGCGGAAGTCCTCGTTCTGCGGTGAGGGCGACGCCTGCGTCTACGTCGCCACCGCCCCCGGCGCCCTCGTCAAGGTCGCCGACCGCGTCGACCCCGCCCACCTCGTGCTCGCCACGACCCACGCCGCATGGGCCGACTTCCTCCGCGCGGTCAAAGAGACCGGCTGAGGATCCGCCGCGCCGCGCCGCTCCCGCACACCCTCAGGGGGTTTTGTCCGATTAGCGCGTATCTTCGGCCCATGCCCACGCCCTACGGATCCCGCGGCGGCATGGCGTTCAGCGCGGCTGAGCTGCACGTGCTCAGGCGCCTCCTCGCCCACGCCCTTCAGTCCTCCCCGGCCCCTCTGACGGCCGCGGAGGTCCAGGACTGCCTGTGCCTCGCACAGTCGGTGGACGACGCGGTCCTGGAGGCGGGCCGGCTCAGAGCGTTCCTCCTCGAGGATCTCGCCCGCTACCGGGGCGCTCTGCCCGGCAGCCTCTCCGGCTACCTGGAGGTCCTCCGGGAAGCCCTGGCCGCGGGCTACGAACCGGCGCCCGACGACCTCGCCGCCCTGCGTGCGCTGCGCGCCAATCCGGCCGCGGCCTCGCTGCTGGAGCGGTCCCAGGCCGTCGCGGAGCGCTCCGTACGCCGGCGGCTGTCGACCGCCCCCGCGCCCCGGGCCCGGCTGCTGGCCCTGGCCGGAGGCAAGGAGGAGCCGCCGCGCCCGGCGCCGCAGCCCCGGCCCAGGCCCCAGGAGCAGCCGCGCCCCGATCGGCCGGTTCCGACTCCCGGCGAGGTGTTCCCGCCGCGCCGCAAACCCGCGCCGCCCCCGGCGGCCGGGCGGGCCCTGGGGTAGCTAGTCTGTGGTCATGGACTACGTCTCCGCGCTCGTGCCCCCCTTCGTCATGGCCGCGTTCTTCATCGCTCTCGTCGTGACGATCGTGAAGAGCCAGGGCGGCTCCAACAAGGCCAAGGAAGACGCGGCGGTCGACGCCGTGCTGGCCCGGGCGGAAGCCACCCAGCAGCAGAAGTAACCCCCCGGACGACGGGCGTGCGGCATACCGGCCGCACGCCCGATTTTGTTGCGCGTGGCCGAGCGAATAGTCGGGCAATTCCGCACAACCCGCACTATCGTGCTGTTGTGCCTCGCCCCTTGGGAGAACTCGAAGACGCCGTCATGACGCGGGTGTGGCAGTGGAACCGCCCGGTCACCGTTCGTGAAGTACTGGAAGACCTCCAGCAGGAACGGTCCATCGCGTACACCACGGTCATGACCGTTATGGACAATCTTCATCAGAAGGGCTGGGTCCGCCGGGAAGCCGAAGGCCGCGCCTATCGATATACGGCGGTCTCCACCCGCGCCGCCTACTCGGCCGCACTGATGAACGAGGCCTGGTCGACGAGCGACAGCCCCGCGGCCGCCCTCGTCGCCTTCTTCGGCATGATGTCCGCGGAACAGCGTGAAGCCCTCCGGGACGCCGTACGGGTCGTCCAGCACGACGACGAGTCCGGCGCCGACGCCGTCGCCGAAGCCCCTGCCGCAGCACCGGCAGCACCCGCAGTACCGGCAGCGCCCGCAGAAGCGCCCGCAGAAGCCCCCGCCGATGCCCCCGTCGAAGCCCCGGTTCCGGCGGAAGCCGAAGGGGACTCCGCCGAGCGCCCGCGGGAGCCGGGGCGATAGCGTCCGCAGCCATGGGAGAGTTTTCCACTGCACATGCAGAAACAGTGACGATCCGCCGTGCCCGCACCGGTGATGTTCCCGCGCTGCGCCGCCTCCTCGACCAGTACGTGCAGCAGCGGATCCTGCTCGACAAAGCCCCGGTCGTCCTTTACGAGGACATCCAGGAGTTCTGGGTCGCGGAACGCGACTCCGACGGCCAGGTGGTCGGCTGCGGCGCTCTCCACGTGATGTGGGAAGACCTCGCCGAAGTACGCACTCTCGCGGTCGACCGCGACTTGAAGGGCGCCGGCGTCGGTCATCAGGTGCTGGAGCAGTTGTTGCGCACCGCCCGCGCGCTCGGGGTGAGCCGGGTTTTCTGCCTGACCTTCGAAGTCGAGTTCTTCGCGAAGCACGGCTTCGTCGAGATCGGCGAGACCCCGGTCAAGACCGATGTGTACATGGAGCTCCTGCGTTCCTATGACGAGGGCGTCGCCGAGTTCCTCGGTCTCGAACGAGTGAAGCCGAACACCTTGGGCAACAGTCGGATGCTTCTGCACCTCTGATCGATGGCCTCAGCTTTTCCGGCGCTCCGCGCACCTGTGGCCTATGTCCGAATCGCGCACGTTTCCCGCCCCGTTGCGGTCTCGAACCTCTCCCCGGGGGTTTGTGTTTTCCAGGCAAAAGCGGTTTCCTTTCCGCGTACTGCTTTTCGATGAAAGGAAATCCCGGTGGCACAGAAGGTTCAGGTCCTTCTTGTCGACGACCTCGACGGTGGCGAGGCGGACGAGACGGTGACGTTCGCTCTGGATGGCAAGACCTACGAGATCGACCTCACCACCGCCAACGCTGAAAAGCTCCGCGGTCTGCTCGACCCGTACGCCAAGGGCGGCCGCCGCACCGGTGGCCGTGCCACCGCGGCCCGCGCCAAGGGCCGCGCCGCAGCGACGACCGGCAACCCGGACACGGCCGAGATCCGTGCGTGGGCCAAGGAGAACGGTTACAACGTGAACGACCGCGGCCGCGTCCCGGCCGACATCCGCGAGGCCTACGAGAAGGCCAAGGGCTGACGGACCCCGTTCGTACGCCGCTCCAGGCGGGCCCGGTGGCATTCCGTCGCGGCCGCCGAGACCAGGCGTACGAGATCGGGCCCGCGAGCGGGCCCGGCGGCCCGCCCGGGACCGGGCAGGGCCGGCAGTAGTGCCTCACACCCCTGCTCGGGGGGTCGCAGCCACACGGCGGCCCCCCGCGGGCTTTCTCCCAGGGGCGGCCCCGGGGGAGTGGGGGCGGTGATCCGGCCACCCGCACCCAGGGCGGTGAGATCGAGGGCGACCCCGCCCCATTCCAGCCAGTCGAGCAGCCCGTCCAGCTCCTCTGCGCTGCCCGCGGCCACCAGGAACCGCATCCGGCGCCCCATCAGCGCCACCGGGCCCGTGGCGACCGGCCTGCGCAGCAATGCCGCCCCCGCATCGGACGGCAGCTCCAGCACGTCGAAACGGATCCCGGTCACGAGCTGGGCGGGCGGCCCGCCCGTGACCGTCCAGCCGAGCACCCGCTCGTACCAGGAGGCGTACGCGTCCTCCTCGGGCGCGACGCGGGGCGACGGGACGGTCGGCAGGGCGGTTGCGGCCATGCCCTGAGCAACTTCGGAAAACGCCCCGGGGTTACGGCCGGAGTGACACACCGCACCCACTCGTATGCGGAACGTTGACGTCCGTGGCGGCCGAGTCCCACATTCGGGACGGAACTGTGTTCGCCCTTAGCTGAGGGAACCGGTGCCACCGGCATGGAGTGTCAGTGCTTACGGGTAAGACATTCCTAGTGGATCGGGGCCGACACGCTGTTTTGCCCGGCTTCCGTTCGCCATCGGCGTACACGCATGACGGGTATCTGCCTGGCCTGCGGGAACATCGTCTCGCACCATCGAGTTGGAGCAGTTGTCGGCTCTTCAAGCCGGTTTTCCCCGCCGATGCGGGGGTGAGCCGCGGACGGATGTCGGCAGTTGGAATGAGCTGTCCCGCCCCGCGGGACTAGCATGCGGAAGGACAGGGCGGGGACCGACCCCGAACTGCCCGACCGCTCTGAGGAGCGATAAACGATGTTCGAGAGGTTCACCGACCGCGCGCGGCGGGTTGTCGTCCTGGCTCAGGAAGAAGCCCGGATGCTCAACCACAACTACATCGGCACCGAGCACATCCTCCTGGGCTTGATCCACGAGGGTGAGGGTGTCGCCGCTAAGGCCCTGGAGAGCCTCGGGATTTCGCTCGAGGCTGTTCGCCAGCAGGTTGAGGAGATCATCGGACAGGGGCAGCAGGCCCCTTCCGGCCACATCCCCTTCACCCCGCGGGCGAAGAAGGTCCTGGAGCTTTCGCTCCGAGAGGCCCTCCAGCTCGGCCACAACTACATCGGCACCGAGCACATCCTGCTCGGCCTGATCCGCGAGGGCGAGGGCGTCGCCGCCCAGGTCCTCGTGAAGCTGGGCGCCGATCTCAACCGAGTCCGGCAGCAGGTCATCCAGCTGCTCTCCGGGTACACCGGGGGCGGCAAGGAGTCGGCCACGGCCGGCGGCCCGGCCGAGGGTACGCCCTCGACCTCCCTCGTCTTGGACCAGTTCGGCCGCAACCTCACCCAGGCTGCCCGCGAATCCAAGCTCGACCCGGTCATCGGGCGCGAGAAGGAGATCGAGCGGGTCATGCAGGTGCTGTCGCGCCGGACCAAGAACAACCCGGTCCTCATCGGCGAGCCCGGCGTCGGCAAGACCGCCGTCGTCGAGGGCCTGGCACAGGCGATCGTCAAGGGCGAGGTCCCCGAGACCCTCAAGGACAAGCACCTCTACACGCTTGACCTCGGCGCCCTGGTCGCCGGTTCCCGTTACCGCGGTGACTTCGAGGAGCGCCTGAAGAAGGTGCTCAAGGAGATCCGCACCCGCGGCGACATCATCCTGTTCATCGACGAGCTCCACACCCTCGTGGGTGCGGGCGCCGCCGAGGGCGCGATCGACGCCGCCAGCATCCTCAAGCCCATGCTGGCCCGTGGTGAGCTCCAGACCATCGGTGCCACGACGCTGGACGAGTACCGCAAGCACCTCGAGAAGGACGCGGCCCTCGAGCGCCGCTTCCAGCCGATCCAGGTGGCGGAGCCTTCCCTCCCCCACACGATCGAGATCCTCAAGGGCCTGCGCGACCGCTACGAGGCCCACCATCGCGTCTCCATCACGGACGAGGCCCTCGTCCAGGCGGCGACGCTGGCGGACCGGTACATCTCGGACCGCTTCCTCCCGGACAAGGCGATCGACCTGATCGACGAGGCCGGCTCCCGGATGCGCATCCGCCGGATGACCGCGCCGCCGGACCTCCGCGAGTTCGACGAGAAGATCGCGGCCGTGCGCCGCGACAAGGAGTCGGCCATCGACTCCCAGGACTTCGAGAAGGCGGCCTCTCTCCGCGACAAGGAGAAGCAGCTGCTCGCGGGGAAGACCAAGCGCGAGAAGGAATGGAAGGCCGGCGACATGGACGTCGTCGCCGAGGTCGACGGCGAGCTCATCGCCGAAGTCCTCGCGACCGCGACCGGCATTCCCGTCTTCAAGCTCACCGAGGAGGAGTCCTCGCGACTGCTCCGCATGGAGGACGAGCTCCACCGTCGGGTCATCGGCCAGAAGGACGCCATCAAGGCGCTCTCCCAGGCGATCCGCCGTACCCGTGCGGGTCTGAAGGACCCGAAGCGCCCGGGTGGCTCGTTCATCTTCGCCGGCCCGTCCGGTGTCGGTAAGACCGAGCTCTCGAAGACGCTCGCCGAATTCCTCTTCGGCGACGAGGACGCGCTGATCTCCCTCGACATGTCGGAGTTCAGCGAGAAGCACACGGTTTCCCGTCTCTTCGGTTCGCCCCCCGGCTACGTGGGCTACGAAGAGGGCGGCCAGCTCACCGAGAAGGTGCGCCGGAAGCCGTTCTCCGTCGTCCTGTTCGACGAGGTCGAGAAGGCCCACCCGGATATCTTCAATTCCCTTCTCCAGATCCTGGAGGACGGTCGTCTGACCGACTCCCAGGGCCGGGTCGTGGACTTCAAGAACACGGTCATCATCATGACGACCAACCTGGGTACCCGGGACATCTCGAAGGGCTTCAACCTCGGCTTCGCGGCCCAGGGCGACACCAAGACCGGCTACGACCGGATGAAGGCGAAGGTCAACGAAGAGCTCAAGCAGCACTTCCGGCCCGAGTTCCTCAACCGTGTCGACGACACGGTCGTCTTCCACCAGCTCACCGAGGAAGACATCATCCAGATCGTCGACCTGATGATCGCGAAGGTCGACGAGCGCCTCAAGGACCGCGACATGGGCATCGAGCTGAGCGGCGACGCGAAGCTCCTGCTCGCCAAGCGCGGCTACGACCCGATCCTGGGTGCCCGGCCGCTGCGCCGGACCATCCAGCGCGAGATCGAGGACATCCTGTCGGAGAAGATCCTCTTCGGCGAGCTGCGCCCCGGTCACATCGTGGTCGTCGGCAAGGAGGGTGAGGGCGAGGAAGCCAAGTTCACCTTCCGCGGCGAGGAGAAGTCGGCCCTGCCGGACCTCCCCCCGATCGAGGCCACGGGCTCCGGCCCGGACCTGTCGAAGGGTGCGTAACCCACTCGGTTAGGCAGCAGTACGAAGGGGCGGCCCGGAACCCACGAGGTTCCGGGCCGCCCCTTCGTCATGCCCGGGACGGCTCCGGACGGCTCCGAACGCCTCCGGACGGCCGGGACGGCTCCGGCGGATCCACCCGCCGATGGCCACGGACCGGCGGATCGAAGGTCCTGGGCGGGTCCAGGAACGGCTCGGGGCCGGTGACAAGCCGCACAGAACAAATCGGACGTACTAGGTGGATTCGTAGATCCAATGGGTCCTGGAAAGGGACCTTTGCCCCAGATGGGGGCCGTCAACAGGGCGCATCACACCGGACCGACTACGGCTTCGGGTAGTAAACGGGACGTTTGGGGAAGCTCTGGGGCGCGGGGTACCAAAGATGAGCCAACCCGGCACACGCCGCATCGTGCCGGGTCACTTCATGCCCGTGGCGGGCGTGAACCGCCCTTGTTCCCGGCCCCGGAGGTCTGCTTCATGTCCGCGAATCGCATCATCACCCGTCGTACCCGTCTTGCCGTCGGCGCAACCGCTCTCGGTGCGGTGCTGGCCCTGGGAGCCGGGACGACCGCCGCGTTCGCCGACACCACGCAGACCGCGTCCACCGCCTCGACGAAGGGCGGCCTCTGGGACAAGCCGCTCGACAAGTACACGCTGTCCGCGACCTTCGGCAAGGGCGGCAGCATGTGGTCGGCGAAGCACTCCGGCCAGGACTTCGCCGTCCCGACGGGCACCCCGGTCAAGGCCGCGGCCGCCGGCGTCGTCGTCAAGGCCGGCCCGAACGGCGGCGGCGACGGCCCCGCGTACGGCAACGCCATCGTGATCAAGCACGCGAGCGGCACGTACTCGCAGTACGCGCACCTCTCGAAGATCCAGGTCAAGATCGGCCAGAAGGTCAACGCGTCGCAGCGCATCGCCCTGTCGGGCAACACCGGCAACTCCAGCGGCCCGCACCTGCACTTCGAGATCCGCACCACCCCGAACTACGGCTCCGCCGTGAACCCGGTGGCCTTCCTCCGCAGCGCCGGCGTCACCATCTGACCCGTCCCGACCGGGCTGCTCAGCTGGTGAGCAGCCAGGCGTGGGTCGGCTTCGGCGACGAGCCGAGCTTGCCCTCCTTGTACGCGGCCGCCTGCTCCGGCGTGAAGGCCGTCTCGTAGATCCTGATGTTGTGCAGGGCGCCCTGCCAGGCCCCTGTCCAGATGTCGTGGTGCTTGGACCGGCCCAGCTGGAGCGGGCCGGGGGCCTGCCAGATGGGCCCCGCCGCCGTCTCGCCGGCCTTCTTGCCGTCCAGGTAGAGGGCGATGGTCTTCTTCTCGGCGTCGTAGGAGGCCATCAGCGTCGTGGCGGTCTTGAACACCGTGGGCCCCTCGGCGGTGACGGTCCTCGTGGTCGCCGCGGCGCCCTTGTCGCCCGTCTGCACGCGGAAGATCCAGGCCTGCTTGCCCTTCACCTCGTTCACGCCCAGCTCGAACGAGAACGACTCCCCGTCGCCCTGGCTGATGGCGATCCGCGAGCCCTTCGCACCGGAGCTGTAGACGCGGGCCACGACCGTGAAGCTCTTGGACACGTCCACGACCGGCTCGGCGGACTGTGCGTACGACTTCGCGGTGCCCTTCCCGATGATCTGGAACCGCTTGCCGAGCGGGTCGATCCGGAAGTCGGGGCCCAGCCGGATGCCCGTCTTGCCGTAGCTGTCGCGCAGGAGCGTCGCGTCGCCCTCGACGGTGGCGGAGTACGGCGCCGAGGACTTCGAGGCGCTGGGCGAGGGCGAGGCGGACGCCGCGGGCGCCGCGGCGTCGTCCGGCTTCGGCCGGTCACCGTCGCCCAGCAGGAAGAACGTTCCGCCGCCCGCCAGCAGCGCCAGTGCGGTCACCGCGCCGCCCAGCATCCACAGCCGCTTCCTGCGCCGCTCGTCGGCGGACCGGTCGGCCATGGCCTCCCAGTCCGGCTGCGGCGCCGGGGAGGTGGCGGGCCCGCCGGACGGGGACGGGGCCCACTCGCCGGGCTGCGGATAGCCGTAGCCGCCGTCGGGCGGGAATCCGTATCCGCCCTGCGCGGGCGGCCCCGGCGGGAATCCGTATCCGCCGCTTCCGGGGGAGGGCTCGGGCTGCGGGGTGATCGGGGGATTCGCGCCGTCGGTCATGCCACGGATGCTAGGTCACGGCCCCGGGGGCGGGTTCGGGCGGCCCGGTCCCGGTACGCCGCGCACTTCTGCGGCCCTGCGGGGCCGACCCGGCCAGACCCGCCCGGTTCAGCCCTGCGGCAGTTTGAGGACCGGGAAGCTGCCCGTCGCCGTCGGCGCGTGCTCCGGCAGCCACAGCACCGCCACCGCGCCCGCCGCCGCACCCTGGCGCTCCACGCCGCCCGGAGCCGCCACGTTGCGGAAGGTCAGCCGGGCGCCCAGCACCCGCGCCTGGCCCTCCGCGATGGTCAGCCCCAGCCCGTGACCCACGCCCGCGCGGTCCGTCGACCCGGTCCGGAACCGGCTCGGCCCCTCGCGCAGCAGCGCCTCCGGGAAGCCCGGACCGTGGTCCCGGACCCGTACGACCCGGCCCTCGACGTCGACCTGGACCGGCGGCTTCCCGTACCGCGCGGCATTGGCCAGCAGGTTTCCCAGGATCCGCTCCAGGCGCCGCGGGTCGGTGCTGACGATCTCGTCCGCCACGACCCGTACGGTCGCCTCGGGCATCAGCGACGTCACCCGCCGGCTCACGAACTCGCCCAGCGCCACGTCCTGCAGCTCCGCCCGCTCCGACGCGCTGTCCAGCCGGGCCACCTCCAGTACGTCCTCGACCAGGGCGCGCAGCGCCTGCGCCCGGTCCCGCACCAGCTCGGTCGGCCGCCCCGGGGGCAGCAGTTCCGCCGCGGTGAGCAGGCCCGTCACCGGTGTCCGCAGCTCGTGCGCGATGTCCGCGGTCACCCGCCGCTCGGCCTCCAGCCGCTGCTGGAGGGCGTCGGCCATGGCGTCCACGGCCCGCGCGAGGTCGTCCGTCTCGTCGCGGACGACGCCACCGACCGCGTCCCGGACGCGTACGTCGGGATCACCGTGCGCCACCCGCTGCGAGGCGGCCGCGGCCTTGCGCAGCCTGCTGGAGATCTGCCCGCCGATGAGCACGCCGAGCGCCGAACCGCCGATCACGGAGGCGAGGCCGCCGGTGACCAGCGCCCGGTCCAGGTCGGGGAGCAGATCGGTGCTCTCCCGGAACGGCGTGTGCAGCGACACCACCTGCCCGTTCCCGAGGGGTACGGCGGCCCACACCTCGGGCAGCGCCCCGTTCGGCCGCTCCTGGACGTAGGTTCCGCGACGGCCCGACTGCGCCTTGTGCCGCAGCTCGGAGGGCAGTTCGGGATCGTTGAGCTTGGCGCCCATGGGCGGCTTGCGGCCGGCCTCGGCATTGCGGGAGATGAACTGCACCCGCTCCAGCTGCACTTGGCGGGCGCTCTCCAGCATCGAGACGCGGGCAGCACTGTGCACCACCAGGCTCAGCGCGATCGTGACGAGGGCGCCCACGGCGGCGATGGCGAGCGTGATCTTCCACCGGATCCCCGTGCGGAGGGTGAACCGTCTCATGCTTTGAGCTTGTATCCGAAGCCCCGGACCGTCTCGATCCGGTCCTGTCCGATCTTGGTGCGCAGCCGCTGGACGTGGACGTCGACGACCCGGGTGTCGCCGCCCCAGTCGTAGTCCCAGACCCGCTCCAGCAGGCGGTCGCGCGACAGTACGGTGCCGGGCGCGGAGGAGAACTCCAGTAGCAGCCGCATCTCGGTCGGCGTCAGGGCCACGGCGGCGCCCGCCTTGCGCACCTCCATGCCCTCGGTGTCGACCTCCAGGTCGCCGAAGGAGAGCACCCCGCGCTCCCCGTCCGGACCGTCGTCCTGGCTGCCGGGGCCGCCGTTCTGCGGGCCGCCGGAGTGGTCGAAGCGGCGCAGCACGGCGCGGATCCGGGCGACGAGCACGGACCCGTCGAAGGGCTTGGTGACGTAGTCGTCGGCGCCCGCCTCCAGGCCCAGCACCACGTCGATGGAGTCGGCGCGCGCCGACAGCATGATCACGGGGACGGTGGACTCGTCGCGGATGCGGCGGCACAGGCTGACGCCGTCCATGCCCGGGACCATCACGTCGAGCAGGGCGATGTCGGGCCGGTCGGCGCGGAAGGACTCCAGGCCGGACAGGCCGTCGGGCATGGCCGTGACGACGAATCCGTCGCGTTCCAGCGCCAGGGTCGTGGCCTCACGGATGACGTCGTCGTCCTCCACGAACAGGACATGGGTCTCGGCCATGCGGAAGCCTCGCCTCGGTTCTTCTGTGCTCAGTTCTTCTGACTCGTGGCCGGGGCGGGCAGGGGACCGCCGTCGACCACGTTGCTGTACTCCGAGTGGACTCGGTCCTGCTCGGTGAACCTCTCCCCGTCCCAGCGGTACGTGATCACGTCCTCGCCCGACGGATAGGCGAGCGCGTCGCTCTTTCCGTAGACCTGCTTCGTGACCACCAGGTCGCCCCGGTCGATCTCCGCGTAGACGGGTGGCTGTTCGTCCGAGAACACATTCTCGTACTTCCCGCCGTCCGCGCGATACACGTAGGACCCGCGGCCCAGGGCATCGGCACAGGACAGGACGTTGACCACGATGTCGACGACGGGGCTGCCGGTGACCTTCCCGTAGCTCACGTCCACGGGGTACTCCTTGCCCGTGCAGGGCTTGAGTTCCCGCTTGATGTCGAGACTGACCTTGGGGTCGCCCATGATCAGCGCGACGGGGTCCACCTTCTTGAGCGGCCGGCCGGACGCGGAGGCGGAGCCCGACGGGGAGTCGTCGGGGGAGGGGCCGGTGGGCGCGGCCTTGGACACGGCCTCGGTGCGGGCCGGGCCGCCGTCGCGCAGGCCGGTGCCGCCGGTCGCGCACCCGACCGCGAACACGGCTGTGCCGACGAGGACGACCGTCCCCGCCGACACCAGGACCAGAGAACTACCGGTCAGACCTTGGCCGTTCAGGCCGCGCACCGCTCACGCCCCTCGTACTGCATGGTGTGGTCACCGCGTTCCAGCGCGCGCATGTCGAGGTCCCGGCTCTCCAGCTCCTGCCGGAGGCGGGCCAGTGCGCGGTGCAGGGTGCTCTTCACGGTTCCCGCCGACATTCCGAGCGCCGCGGCCGTCTCCTCGGTGCTCATCTGCTCCCAGTGTCGCAGCACGACCACACTGCGCTGCTTGGGCGCGAGCACCTTGAGGATGTCCATGAGCAGGGCGCGGTCGGCGCGCTGGTCGGAGCCGTCCTCGACGGAGGCGTCGGGAAGCTGCTCGGTGGGGACCTCTTCGAGCTTGCGGGCGCGCCACCACTCGGTCCGGGTGTTGATCATGACGCGGCGGAGGTAGGCGTCGGCCAGGGACTTGTCGGCGATGCCGTCCCAGCGGCCGTAGGTGCGTACGAGCGCGGTCTGCAGGAGGTCCTGGGCGTCGGTCGGGTCGGGGACCAGGCGCCGGGCGCTGCGCAGCAGCGCGTCCTGCCGAGTGCGTACGTACTCCTCGAATGCGAGTACCTCTCCGTGCGCCATCTCAGACCGCCTCCGTTCCGTGCCACCCCGTTGTCCTGCTGCCTTACGGATCTGAAGGTACGGAGGGGTTGTCACGGGCCTGTGCGGGCCAGCCTTCGGTGGGAGCACGGACACCCATAGGTTGTGTAACAGCGCCGTGAGCTGGGATTTCCCGGCCAGAAGCGGAATCCTCAAGTCACCCTCAAGCCCGCTCCCTGAGGGTGCGCACCGGCTCCGCGCGGTCGCCGGGCCGTCGCCGGGGGTAGTCGTCCGGGGGCAGTCGCCCGGCCGGCGCCCGGCCGTCCGCGGTCAGGTCTGCGGGAGCCGGTAGAGGCCTCCGTCGAGGGGTTCCACCAGGCCGTCGGAGACCAGCCCGTCCAGCGCGCGGGCCCGTTGCACCGGCTCGTCCCAGACCGTGTCGAGCACGGCCTGCGGAACGGCGCCCACCGCCTCGCGCAGCACGGCCAGGAGCTTGCCGCGCACCTGCCGGTCGGTCCCGGCGTACGTCTGCCCGCGCCGCGGCGGTCCCTCGTGCGGCGGCTTCCCGGCGAGGCGCCACGCGCACAGCCCGGCCACCGGGCAGCGGACGCAGTCGGGGCTCTTGGCGGTGCACACCAGCGCGCCGAGCTCCATCGAGGCCGCCGCCCAGCGCGCCGCGGTGTCCTCGTCCTCGGGCAGCAGGGCCCGGGCCAGGCGCCGCTCGGCGGCGGTGGTCGCGTTCGGCGGGTACTCGACGCCGGTGGCGGTGCGCGCGAAGACCCGCCGGACGTTGGTGTCGAGGACGGCGTGCCGCTGCCCGTACGCGAAGGAGGCCACGGCGGCCGCGGTGTACTCGCCGATCCCGGGCAGTGCGAGCAGCTGTGCGTGCTCCCGCGGTACGTCGCCCCCGTGCCGCTCCGTTATCGCGACGGCCGCGCCGTGCAGCCGCAGGGCCCGCCGCGGGTAGCCGAGCCGGCCCCAGGCCCGTACGGCCTCGCCGGGGGCCTCGGCGGCCAGGTCCGCGGGGCGGGGCCACCGGGCGAGCCACTGCTCGTACACCGGCTGGACCCGGCTGACGGGGGTCTGCTGGAGCATGAACTCGCTGACCATGACGCCCCAGGGGCCGGCCTCGGGGCGGCGCCAGGGCAGGTCGCGGGCGTGCTCTTCGAACCACGCGATGACGGGGGAGTGCAGCGCGTGCGAGGGGTCGGGGGACACGGCGGTGGCGGAAGCGGGGGATGCAGTCATGACAGACGGCATCCTGGCACGTTTCGGGCTTCCCGCGCGGGGCCCGGACCGGTGAACCGGACAACCGCGCGGGCTTCGCTCACCCGTATGGCGGTGACGTGTGGCCGGATCTCGACGTCCTGATTGCGCCCGCGGGATGATCATCGGCAAATCGAGTCTCTTGCGCGGCATGTGGGGCGGTGATCGGGCCGCGAACTCTCGTAAAGTTCCGTCCGTGGGATCTCTGCGCAATCCGGTCGGGCCGCTCCCCTCCTCCATCTACTGGCGACGGAGGGCTGTGCTGGCGTCCGTCGTCGCGCTCCTCGCACTCCTCGCCGTATGGACCGTCAGTTCCGGCGGGGGGAGGACGAGTACGAACGGAAAGGGCCAGAGCGGCCCCGATCCCGTCTCCTCGATCACCCCGGGTCCGGCCGGCACCGGCCCGGCGATCAGTGCCGCCCCCGGCGGGCGCACGGAGTCGGGCGGCGGCGGAAGCGCCGGGTCCGAGGGCGGAGCCGCCACGGGCGACGCAGGCAAGAACGGCGAACCGGGCGGCGAACCGGGCGGCGGCACGGGCGGCGGCACGGGCTCGGACGGCGGCTCCGGCGGCGCCGCGGGCGGCCCCGCGCAGGTCCCGGCGGACTCCCCGCTCCCCACGTGCGCGCCGGGTGCGCTGCAGTGGGAGGTCAAGAGCGCGAAGAACGAGTACGAGGCGAACGAGAAGCCCCGCCTCGAACTGGTCGCCCGCAACATCTCCGGAACCACCTGCAAGGTCGACCTCGGCCCGAAGCAGGCGGTCCTGACCATCCTCCAGGCGAGCAGCAGCAAGGCGGTGTGGTCCTCGGCGGACTGCCCGACGGGCGCGGGCAACACCTTCTTCCGCCTCCCCGCACAGGGCGAGACGAAGCACGCGCTGGACTGGGACCGCCGGTTCAGCGCGGCCGACCAGTGCCAGACGCCTCCGGCGGGGTCCGCGGCGCCCGACACGTACGTGGTCGAGGTCAAGGCCCCCGGCATGCCGGTCGCCCGCACCTCGTTCGTCCTCAAGCAGGACTGACGGAACACGCGCCTCAAACGCCGACGGGGCTGAGATATTCGGCCTCGCCGGCGTTTGAGGCGCGTGTTCCGGGGCGGAGCCCCGGCAGCGGCGCGCAAGCCGCAGAACCGTCGGGCGCCGCGGGCTAGACGTACCGCTCGAGGATCGAGGACTCCGCCAGGCGCGACAGCCCCTCGCGGACACTGCGCGCCCGGGCCTCGCCCACACCATCCACCGTCTGCAGGTCGTCGACGCTCGCGGCGAGCAGCTTCTGCAGCCCGCCGAAGTGCTCCACGAGCCGCTCGATGATCGCGCCCGGCAGCCTCGGCACCTTCGCCAGCAGGCGGTACCCGCGCGGCGACACCGCCGAGTCCAGGGTCTCGGGCGACCCCGTGTACCCCAGCGCCTTCGCCACGATCGCCAGTTCCAGCAGCTCCGGATGCGTCAGCGCGTCCAGCTCGGCCAAGGCCTCGTCCACCGTGCGGGAACGCTTCGCCGTCGGCTCCGGCACGTAGTCCCGGATGACCAGCTCCCGCTCCTGCTCGATCCCGACCGTCAGCTCGTCCAGCTGCAGCGACAGCAGTCGCCCGTCCGTGCCCAGTTCGACCACGTACTCGGCGATCTCGGTCGCGATCCGGCGGACCATTTCCAGCCGCTGCGCCACCGCCGTCACGTCGCGGACCGTGACCAGGTCCTCGATCTCCAGCGCCGACAGCGTGCCCGCGACCTCGTCGAGGCGCAGCTTGTACCGCTCCAGCGTGGCCAGTGCCTGGTTCGCCCGCGACAGGATCGCCCCGGACTCCTCCAAGACCCGCCGCTCCCCGTCCACGTACAGCGCGATCAGCCGCATGGACTGCGACACCGACACCACCGGGAAGCCGCACTGCTTCGAGACGCGGTCCGCCGTGCGGTGCCGCGTGCCCGTCTCCTCGGTGTGGATCGACGCGTCCGGCACCAGCTGCACGCCGGCCCGCAGGATCTTGGTGATGTCCTTGTCGATGATGAGCGCGCCGTCGAGCTTGCACAGCTCGCGCAGCCGGGTCGCGGTGAACTCCACGTCCAGGACGAAACCGCCGGTGCACATGGCCTCGACGGACTTGTCCATGCCGAGGACGATGAGCCCGCCGGTGTTGCCGCGGACGATCCGCTCCAAGCCGTCACGCAGCGGCTGACCAGGCGCGACCGCACTCAGCGAGGCGCGCATCATGGCCTCCTGCTTGGAGCTCGCGCCCGACTTGCCGGATGCTGCTGCCCCGTCCTTGGCTGCCACTGCACTCCTCGGGTCGCGGGTTGCGCCGCCTGCGTACGGCCGGGCGGACCATCCCGAAGTCTACCGGCGCGCGCTGCGGCCCCGCCGTTGCTTGGCCAGGTCCGCCCCGCGGGGCCCCGTACGGACCCCCTGACCAGGGGATCCGCCCGCTACTCGGCCGCCCGCTCCTTGGCCGGCGTACGGGACCGGCCGCGCGGCAGCACCCGCAGGGCGTCACCCATGTCGGCGACCTCCACGACCTTCATCCCGGCCGGCACCTTGCCCGGATCCGACGGCACCAGGGCGTGCGTGAAGCCGAGCCGGTGCGCCTCCGCGAGCCGCCGCTGTACGCCGGTCACCCGCCGCACCTCGCCGGCCAGGCCGACCTCGCCGATGGCCACGAGGTTCTTCGGGAGCGGGACGTCGCTGGCGGCGGAGGCCAGGGCGAGCGCGATCGCCAGGTCGGCGGCGGGCTCGGTGAGCTTCACCCCGCCCACCGTGGCGCTGTAGATGTCGCGCTTGCCGAGCGCGGTGATCCGGCCGCGCTGCTCCAGCACCGCCAGCATCATCGAGACGCGCGAGGTCTCCAGGCCGGAGGTCGTGCGCCGGGGGGAGGGGATCTGCGAGTCCACCGTCAGCGCCTGCACCTCGGCGACCAGCGGACGCTTCCCCTCCAGGGTCACGGTCAGGCAGGTCCCGGGAACGGCCTCGGCGCGCCGCGTCAGGAACAGCCCGCTCGGGTCGGCGAGCCCGGTGATCCCCTCGTCGTGCAGTTCGAAGCAGCCCACCTCGTCGGTGGCCCCGTACCGGTTCTTGATGCCGCGCACGAGCCGCAGCCGCGCGTGCCGGTCGCCCTCGAAGCTCAGCACCACGTCGACGAGGTGCTCCAGCAGCCGGGGCCCGGCGATCGCCCCGTCCTTGGTCACGTGGCCGACGAGGAGGGTGGACATCCCGCGTTCCTTGGAGGCCCGGATCAGGGCCCCGGCCACCTCGCGCACCTGGGCCATGCCGCCGGGCGCGCCGTCGATCTCGGGCGAGGCGATGGTCTGTACGGAGTCCAGGATGAGGAGGGAGGGCTTCACCGCGTCCAGGTGCCCGAGCACGGCCGACAGGTCCGTCTCGGCCGCGAGGTAGAGGTGGTCGCTCAGCGCCTTGATGCGGTCGGCGCGCAGCCGGACCTGGCTCGCCGACTCCTCGCCCGTGACGTACAGCGTGCGGTGCTCGTCGCTGGAGGCCTTGGCCGCCACGTCCAGCAGCAGGGTCGACTTCCCGACGCCGGGCTCGCCGGCGAGCAGCACCACGGCGCCGGGCACGAGCCCGCCGCCGAGGACGCGGTCCAGCTCGTCCACGCCGGTGCTGCGCGCGGTCGCCGTCCGTCCGTCGACCTGACCGATCGGCACCGCGGCCGTCGAGACCCGGCCGGCGGCGGTGGTCCGCACGGCGGGCGCGCCCATCTCCTCGACGGTGCCCCAGGCCTGGCACTCGGGACAGCGGCCGAGCCACTTCGCGGTGGTCCAGCCGCACTCGGTACAGCGGTAGGACGGCCGGTCCTTGGCGGATGAACGAGCAGTGCGGGCAGCCATGCCGTTCACCGTAGCCGCCCGCACCGACAGGACGGGCCGCGGTACCGCCGGCGGAGGCGGTCGTGGGCCGACCGGGCCGACCGTGGGCCCGCCGCGTCAGGGCCTTCGTCAGCGCATCACCGATCTGTTCACCCATCAGGGCTAAAAGTGGTGAAGGCTTCCAGGGCGTCACCGGCGCGCCGCCTACGGTCGCCAGGTGAACAGCAGCAACCAGGCACACTCCTCAGCGCACACCGGCGCACACCGGGCGCACGGGCGCACGACCTGCGAGCGGGAGCAGCCGCCCCCGTTCCGGCACGAGCCTTACCTGGACGGTCTGTTCACGTACTGCCTGTCGGTCCTGTGCGACCACGACACCGCGACCGACGTGCTCGGCGACGTCCTCGCCGTGGCCGAGCGGCATCCCGGCCGCTGTCCCGACGAGGGGGACCGGCGGGCCTGGCTCTACGCACTCGCCCGCTGGGGCTGCCTGCGCCGGCTGGGGGAGCAGCGGCGCGCCCGGCAGGGCGCGCATTCCGCCCGGCGTGCGCCGGAGCACACCGGGCGCGGCCGTGCGCCGGGTACCGACAGCGACCCCGACGGCGCCCCGGACGCCCATCGGCTCCTTGACGTGAGCGCCTACCGCCGTACCGAGCTGGCCCGGCTCGCCTGGCCGGAGGCCGCCGGGACCACGCCCGAGCAGCGCGAGGCCCTCGAACTGGCCGTCCGCCACCGCCTCGGCGTCCCCGAACTCGCTTCCGTCCTCGGCACCCCGCAGGCCGCCGCCCGGGAGCTCCTGTCCGGCGCCGCCTGCGAGGTGGAGCGCACCCGCACCGCCCTGGCCGTCGTGGAGACCGGCAGCTGCCCCACCGTCTCCCGGCTCACCGGGGACGACGACGGCGACGGCGGTGACGGCAACGTGCTGCTGTCCAGTACCCTGCGCGCCGAGCTCGTCCGCCACGTCGACGACTGCCCCCGGTGCCGCCGCGTCGCCGAACGCGTGGGCGCCGCCGCCCCCTGGCCCGGGTCCGGCGGGATCAACACCGCCGCGCTCCCGCTCGTACCCGCCCCCCGCACCGCCGTCCACGCGGCGATGCTCCGCTCCGGCCGGGTCCGCGGCCGGGGTCCCGGCCCGCGCTTCGACCGCACCGGCTTCCCGATGGACCCCAGGGACCGCGCGGCCCGCCGCGACCGGCTGCGCGCCCGGGCGGTGACCACCACCGTGGTCGCCACGGTCGTCGCCGCCCCCGTCCTGGCGCTGTGGGCGGCGTACCGCGGCGCGCCCAGCACGGGCGAGCCCGTCGGCGGGGACACCACCCGCATCTCCGCGAGCGAGTCCGAGCTCCCGACCGCGCGGACCGACGGCCACCCGCTGACCGCGTACGAGAACACCGGGAACACCGCCACGACCACCGGCGGCCCCGGCTTCGTCCACAGCAGCACCGACTCCGACGTCTCCGTCGAGGTGATCAGCACCGGCCCGCCCGCGACCCCCGACCACGCCGGCGCACCCGGCCGCCTCACCGTGGCGGCGTCCTCCCGCGGCTCCCTCACCCTGCTCACCCTCACCGCCTCCGGCGGCGCCCCGGTGGACTGGCGGCTCTGGTCCGACGCTCCCTGGCTGCGCGCGAGCCGGACCGCGGGCACGCTGGCCCCTGGAGAATCGGTCACCCTGCGGATCACAGTGGACCCCGAGGCCCAGCCGGTGGGCGCATGGTCGGCGCGGGTCGGGGTCGACCCGAGCGGTGCGGTCGTCTCCATCCAGGGCCGCGGCCGCCCCGCGTCGACGCCGGCGCCGTCCCCGGAGCCGACGCAGCCGGGTACACCGGACCCGTCCCCGGATCCGACGCAGCCGCCCACGCCGACCCCGACGGAGCCGACGATCCCGCCGCCGGACCCGACGCCCACGCCGACCCCGGCGCCGACGGACGGCTCAGGCGGAACGGTTTCCCCCGGCCCGGACCCCGGGCCGTCGGCTTCAACGGGCTAGCCGGTCAGACCGGGCCACCGGGCCACCGGGGTCGGCCGGTCAGGCCGGGGGCCCGTCAGGCCCGGTCAGGTCCGGTCAGCAGGCCCGGTCAGCCCGTCAGGCCGGGTCCGCCGGGTGCGGGGCCATCGGCAGCAGCGAGGCCAGCCGCGCCTCGCACAGCTTCGCGAGCGCCTCGTACCCCTCCTTGCCCATCAGCTCGGTCAGCTCGGCGCGGTACGACACGTACACCGGGTCCCCGGCGCCGTGCGCGGAGGTGGCCGACGTACACCACCAGTGCAGGTCGTGGCCGCCGGGACCCCAGCCGCGGCGGTCGTACTCGCCGATCGACACCTGCAGCACGCGGGTGTCGTCGGGCCGCTCGATCCAGTCGTACGTCCGCCGGATCGGCAGCTGCCAGCAGACGTCGGGCTTGGTCTCCAGCGGCTCCCGGCCCTCCTTCATCGCGAGGATGTGGAGCGAGCAGCCGGCCCCGGCGGGGAACCCCGGCCGGTTCAGGAAGATGCACGCGCCGTCCCAGCGGCGGGTCTGCTTCTCCCCGTCGTCGTCGTGCTGCGTCCACCCGCTCTCGCTGCCGACGTCGTGGAACTGCCACAGCTCGGGCGTCAGCCGGGCCACGTGCTGTGCGACCCGCTTCTCGTCGTCGTCGTCGGAGAAGTGCGCGCCGAGCGTGCAGCAGCCGTCGTCCGCCCGGCCCGCCTGGATGCCCTGGCAGCCCTGGCCGAAGATGCAGGTCCAGCGGGAGGTCAGCCAGGTCAGGTCGCAGCGGAAGACCTGCTCGTCGTCGGCGGGGTCGGGGAACTCCACCCAGGCCCGGGGGAAGTCGAGCCCCTTCTCGTCGGTCACGGCCTTGCTCCTGCCGCCTTTGGAGCCTTTGGAGCCTTTGGTGGTGCTCTTGCCCGTGTCCTTCTGCGACCGGGTCTTGTTGGCCTTCTTCGTATTTGGCACAAACCCAAGCCTAAGCGCCCCTTACGCAACCCCTGAGCGTTCCTCGCAGTAGCGTTTCCCCCTATGAGACTCGGTGTCCTTGATGTGGGTTCGAATACGGTCCATCTGCTGGTGGTGGACGCGCACCCCGGCGCGCGCCCGCAGCCGGCGCACTCGCACAAGGTGGAGATGCGGCTGGCGGAGCTGCTCGACGAGCGCGGCGCCGTCACCCCGGAGGGCGTCGAGCGCCTCGTCTCGGTGATCACGGACGCGGTGCAGTCCGCCGAGGACAAGGGGTGCGAGGACGTCCTGCCCTTCGCGACCAGTGCCGTGCGCGAGGCCACGAACGCGGACGAGGTCCTGGCGCGGGTCAAGGCCGAGACCGGCGTCGACCTGCCCGTGCTGAGCGGTGAGGACGAGGCCCGGCTCACCTTCCTGGCGGCGCGCCGGTGGTTCGGCTGGTCCGCGGGGAAGCTGCTGGTCCTGGACATCGGCGGCGGTTCGCTGGAGATCGCGTACGGCATGGACGAGGACCCGGACGCGGCCGTCTCGCTGCCGCTGGGCGCCGGCCGCCTCACGTCGGGCTGGCTCCCGGGCGACCCGCCGGACGTACTGGACGTCCGGGCGCTGCGCCGGCATGTGCGGGCGGAGATCGCCCGGACGGTGCGCGAGTTCAGCCGCTTCGGGGCCCCGGACCACGTGGTGGCGACGTCGAAGACCTTCAAGCAGCTGGCCCGCATCGCGGGCGCGGCCCGCTCCGGGGACGGCCTGTACGTGCAGCGGGACCTGACCCGCAAGTCCCTGGAGGAATGGGTCCCGCGCCTGGCCGCGATGACCACGGCCCAGCGCTCGGCCCTCCCGGGCGTCTCGGAGGGACGGGCGAACCAGCTCCTGGCGGGCGCGCTGGTCGCGGAGGGCGCGATGGACCTGTTCGGCGTGGACGAGCTGGAGATCTGTCCGTGGGCGCTGCGCGAGGGCGTGATCCTGCGCAGGCTGGACCACCTGCCGACGGAGGCGTAGGGGCGGGGGCGTCGGGGGCGTCGGGGGCGCCCCGCCGGCCGGGGATGTGGGCCGCCCCGCCCGGGTGCGGCGTCGGGCCCGTACCCTGTCCCCGTGGCAGAACCAGTCCGCATCCCGACCGCGAAAGTCGCCCTTTCCACCGCCTCCGTCTACCCGGAGTCCACGGCGACCGCCTTCGAGATCGCCGCGCGCCTCGGCTACGACGGCGTCGAGGTCATGGTCTGGACGGACCCGGTCAGCCAGGACGTGGACGCCCTGCGCAGGCTGTCGGACCACCACGGGGTGCCGATCCTGGCCGTCCACGCGCCGTGCCTCCTGATCACCCAGCGGGTCTGGTCCACCGACCCGTGGACCAAGCTCCAGCGCGCCCGGGCGGCGGCCGAGCGGCTCGGCGCGTCCACCGTCGTCGTGCACCCGCCGTTCCGGTGGCAGCGCCAGTACGCGCGGGACTTCGTCACCGGCATCTGGCGGATGGCGGACGAGACCGACGTCCGGTTCGCCGTGGAGAACATGTACCCGTGGCGCTACCGCGACCGCGAGATGCTCGCGTACGCCCCCGAGTGGGACGTCACCAAGGACGACTACCGCCACTTCACCGTCGACCTGTCGCACACCGCGACCGCCCGTACCGATGCCACCGCGATGATCGACCGGATGGGCGACCGGCTCGCGCACATCCACCTCGCCGACGGGAACGGATCGGCCAAGGACGAGCACCTGGTCCCGGGACGGGGTACGCAGCCCTGCGCCGAGCTGCTGGAGCGGCTCGCCCGGACGTCCTTCGACGGCCACGTGGTGATCGAGGTCAACACGCGGCGCGCGATGTCCTCCGCCGAGCGCGAGGCCGACCTCGCCGAGGCGCTGGCCTTCACCCGCCTGCACCTCGCCACCGCCGAGCGGAACGAGGCGCACCGGCCGTGACACAGGCGCAGCAGCCACGCCGCCGCGGGCCCGGCCGGCCCCGGCAGGACGAGGCCGAGGAAGGCCCCGGCACCCAGGAGCGGATCCGTCTCGCCGCCCGTGAGGTGTTCGCGGAGCGCGGGTACGACAAGACGTCCGTACGCGGCATCGCCAAGGTCGCCGGCGTGGACCCGGCGCTGGTGCACCACTACTTCGGCAGCAAGGACGATCTTTTCGCCGCGGCCATCGAGGTCAGCATGGAGCCCGCGCTGGTGGTCCCGGCGATCATCGGCGACGGACCCGAGGGCATCGGCGAGCGGCTGGCCCGGTACTTCCTCGGCGTCTGGGAGAACCCGGTCACCCGGGCCCCGCTGCTCGCCGTGATCCGGTCCGCCCTCACGCACGAGGCCGCCGCGAAGGTGCTGCGCGGGCTGGTGCTGCGGCGGGTCCTGGAGCGCGTCGCCGCGGATCTCGACGTCCCCGACCCGACCTTCCGCGCGGAACTCGCCGCCTCCCACATGGTCGGCATCGCGATCCTGCGCTACGTCGTCCAGGTCGAGCCCCTCGCGTCCGCGGACCCGGAGGCCATCGTGGCGCTCGTAGCCCCTACGCTGCAGCGGTACCTGACCGAGGAATGAGCCGCCCGTCCCGTCATGCGGACATCCCGTCCGGATCGCGGTCGGTGGGCGTAGCCTCGTATCTGAGCCATATCCGCAGTCGCGGCCGACCGTACGTAAAGCCGCACTCATGGGGAGTGAACCGCATGCCCGAGCTGAGGTCCCGCACCGTCACCCACGGCCGCAACATGGCGGGCGCACGCGCCCTTATGCGTGCGTCGGGCGTAGCGAGCGAGGACATCGGCAAGCCGATCATCGCGGTCGCCAACTCGTTCACCGAGTTCGTCCCCGGCCACACCCACCTGGCACCCGTCGGCCGGATCGTCTCCGACGCCATCCGCGAGGCCGGTGCGATCCCGCGCGAGTTCAACACCATCGCGGTCGACGACGGCATCGCCATGGGCCACGCCGGCATGCTGTACTCCCTGCCCTCCCGCGACCTGATCGCGGACTCGGTCGAGTACATGGTCGAGGCGCACTGCGCCGACGCGCTGATCTGCATCTCCAACTGCGACAAGATCACCCCCGGCATGCTCATGGCCGCCATGCGCCTGAACATCCCGGTCGTCTTCGTCTCCGGCGGCCCGATGGAGGCCGGCCAGGCCACCCTCGTCGACGGCACCGTCCGCAAGCTCGACCTGATCGACGCCATGGTCGACGCCTCCAACGAGAACGTCTCCGACGAGGACATCCTGCGGATCGAGGAGAACGCCTGTCCCACGTGCGGCTCCTGCAGCGGCATGTTCACGGCCAACTCGATGAACTGCCTCGCCGAGGCGATCGGCCTGGCCCTCCCCGGCAACGGCTCGGTCCTCGCCACGCACACGGCCCGCCGCGCGTTGTACGAGGACGCCGGCCGCACGATCGTCGAGATCACCAAGCGCCACTACGAGCAGGACGACCACTCCGTCCTGCCGCGCTCCATCGCCACCCGCGAGGCCTTCGAGAACGCCATGGCCCTCGACATCGCCATGGGCGGCTCGACGAACACGATCCTGCACCTGCTGGCCGCCGCGCAGGAGGCGGGCCTGGACTACGACCTCAAGGACATCGACGCGGTCTCGCGCCGCGTCCCGTGCCTGTCCAAGGTCGCGCCGAACGTGGCGCCCGGCGGCACGTACTACATGGAGGACATCCACCGGGCCGGCGGCATCCCCGCCATCCTCGGCGAGCTGCACCGCGGCGGACTGCTGAACAAGGACGTCACCTCGGTCCACTCCACCAACCTGGAGGACTGGCTGGCGGAGTGGGACGCCCGTTCCGGCACGGCCTCCGAGGTCGCCATGGAGCTGTGGCACGCGGCCCCCGGCTGCAAGCGCTCCGCCACCGCCTTCTCGCAGTCCGAGCGCTGGGAGACCCTCGACCTCGACGCCGAGGGCGGCTGCATCCGCTCGGTGCAGCACGCGTACTCCAAGGACGGCGGCCTCGCGGTCCTCAAGGGCAACATCGCGGTCGACGGCTGCGTCGTGAAGACGGCCGGCGTCGACGAGTCGATCTGGACCTTCGAGGGTCCGGCGGTCGTCTGCGAGTCGCAGGACGAGGCCGTCGACAAGATCCTCCGCAAGGAGATCAAGGCGGGCGACGTCGTCGTCATCCGCTACGAGGGCCCGCGCGGCGGCCCCGGCATGCAGGAGATGCTCTACCCGACCTCCTTCCTCAAGGGCCGCGGCCTCGGCAAGGTCTGCGCCCTGGTGACGGACGGCCGCTTCTCCGGCGGCACCTCGGGCCTGTCCATCGGCCACGCCTCGCCGGAGGCGGCGTCGGGCGGCACCATCGCGGTCGTCGAGGACGGCGACCGGATCCGCATCGACATCCCGAACCGCTCCATCGAGCTCCTGGTCGACGAGGCCACCCTGGCGGCCCGCCACGAGGCCCTCGGCGGCGTCTACGCCCCGAAGAACCGCGAGCGCAAGGTCTCCGCGGCCCTGCGCGCCTACGCCGCGATGGCCACGAGCGCCGACAAGGGCGCGGTCCGCGACGTCTCCCTCCTGGGCTGACCCACCCGCACATCCCCGCCGCCGCCCCCGCCCCTCTCAGGTGCGGGGGCGCCGCCGTTTCACCACCGGGCAGGATCCCCCGCATCGACGGCGAACACGACCCCATCGGGCGCACTCCCGAACACCCGCCCGCCGCCGACCACGGGGGCGGGCAGCGTCGCCGCATAGGTGTTCAGGCCGTCGGCCATCCGCGGCCTGGTCTGTCCCGCCATCCGCCCGGTGCCCGCGTCGACGGCCAGGAGCCTTCCGTCCGGCGCGGTCAGAAAGACCCGGCCGTCGGCGCACACCGGCCGCGAGGCCACCGCCACACCCGTCTCCAGCCGCCACTGCTCCTTGGCGGCGCCGACCGCCACCAGCGTGCCCGAGGTGCCGAACAGGTACACGACTTCGTCCTGACCCACCGTCGCCTCCGTGTCGTACAGAGGCGCCGTCAGCCCCACCCGCCGGATCGCGTGCGTCGCCAGGTCGGCCCGCACGACCGCGGTGGTCTTGGAGCCCGTGTCCTGATCCAGCAGGTACAGCCCGCCGCGCGCAACGCCCACCGGTCGCAGCCGCCCTGTCGCCCGGAACTGCCCGCGCACTGTTCCGGTTGTCGGGTCCACGGTGACCAGTTGTGTCGACCCGCCGCTGGCCTCGGGGGTCGCCACGTACAGTCCCGGCGCTCCGGAATCCTGCGTACCGGCCCACCACAGGGATCCGGCCCCACCGATCTGCCTGGTCCAGAGAGGCGCGCCGCTCGCCGCGTCCAGTGCGGTGACACTGCCGGTCGCTCCCACGAGCAGGACCTGCCGGTCCGCGGTCACCACCCGCGACCCGCCCGGCAGTTTCCGCTTCCACCGCTCCGCCCCCGTGACCGGGTCCAGCGCCTGGAGCGTTTCGCTGCCCGGCACCACCACGAGGACCTGCCCCCCGGCGTGCGCCGGCGCACTGTCGGTGGTCGTCCGGGCCGTCGGAGCGGTTGCCTCCACCGCCCAAACCGTCGAGCCGTCCATGGGGTCGAGCCGGGCCGCGGCGAGACCCGGCCCGGCGCAGTAGAGGGCCGCGGACTGCCAGGAGCAGGCCCCGATCCGGCTGCCGGTCCCGGGCTTCCCCAGAGGTACGGCCCATGGTGCGAAGCTCTTCTGCGGCGCCGGATCCGTCTGTGAGGCGGGCCGGCCGGGCGGCTCGGCCGCGGTCCCGAACTGCAGGTACCCACCGATCGCCGCGCCCGTGAGCAGCAGCCCGAGCCCCGCCCCGACGGCCACCCGAGCCCGGCGTCCGGCCGTCTTGGGCCCGGTGGCGATTCGTTCCCTCCGGTGGGTGATCTGCTCGACCTCGACCTCGGCCGGCTGCCGCGGTCGGGGGACGAATGCCTGGGTGTCCTCGCCGGTCGGGTACGCGACCGCCCGCATCTCGGCGATCAGTTCCTCGGCGGTGGGCCGCTCCGCCGGCTCCTTCGCCAGGCACCGCGCGACGAGCGGTGCGAGCTGCGGCGGCAGCCCGGTCAGATCGGGCTCGCTGTGCACCACCTGGTACGCCACCAGGTAGTGGCTGTCCGAGTCGAACGGCCCGCGCCCTGTCGCCGCGTGGACGAGGACCGCCCCCAGGGCGAAGACATCCGCGGCGGTGCCCACGTCCCGTGGCCGCTGGAACTGCTCGGGCGCCATGTACGGCGGCGTCCCGATCAGCTTGCCCGTCTCGGTCCGCAGGTCGCTGTCCGCCGGACGGGAGATGCCGAAGTCGATGACCCGCACCCCGTCCGGTGCCATCAGCACGTTGCTGGGCTTCAGATCCCGGTGCACCACACCCGCGCGGTGGATGTCTCGAAGGGCCTCGGCCAGCCCGGCGGCGAGCCTGGCCAGCTCAACGGGGGCCAGCACCCGTTCGCGCACCCGCTCGGCGAGCGTCGGGGCGTCGATGAACAGGGTGGCCATCCAGGGCCGCTCGGCATCGGGGTCGGCATCCACGACGGGCGCGGTGAACGCCCCGCTCACCCGCCGCGCCGCGGCGACCTCCTGCCGGAACCGGGCCCGGAACTCCGGATCCACCGCGTGCTCGGCGTGCACGATCTTGACGGCGAGTTTCAGCCCCGAGTCGGAGGTGGCCAGATGGACGACGCCCATTCCGCCGGAACCGAGCACTGATTCGAGCCGGTACTGCCCGGCGTACTCCGGAAAGCCCACGTAGTCCGCGCGCAGCGAATGCACCGCTCACCACCCCCGCCGGAGCCTAGTCGATGCCCCGTACGCATCTTCAAGGTCCTGCTACCCTGCGCGAGTTGCGCAGGGCAACGCCCATGGGGGGAGATTTCACATGTCGGTAGAGAACGATTCGGGCCAACTCCAGAGTCTGGCCGCCGGTTCCGGATACCCGACGTTCCCGGTCGCTCCCGGCTACCGGCTGAACGTCCGCAGCGGCCCCGGCACCAACTACTCGGTCATCGACGTCCTGCCGCTCGGCGCGACCGTCTCGATCCGCTGCCAGTGCGACGGCACCACCATCTCCGGCCCGTACGGCACGTCGGACATCTGGGACTGCATCGGCAACGGCCGGTTCGTCTCCGACGCGTACGTGAAGACCGGCAGCGACGGCTACGTGACCAACCAGTGCGGCTAGGCCGGACCCCGTCTGACACGTGAGACACGCCCGGCCCGGCCGGCCCGGCGGGGGATAATCGCTGTTGTGAGCGACGACCAGCGAGACCAGACCCCCGCCGAGCCGGCCGACCAGGCTCCGGCCCAGGCTCAGGCCCAGGCGCCGGTCCCCACCGGCCCCGAGCCCGAGCCGATCCCCTTCTTCGGCACCACCTGGGTGAACCACGACGGCGGCTACGCCCTGCGCCGCGTCGGCCTCGCCATCGGCTCGCTGGTCACCGCCATCGCCGCCGCCGTCCTGCTCCGCCTCTCCTACGAGGGCCTGGAGATCGGCAACGTCGGCCCCTTCCTCAGCATCTCCGTCGTCATCCTCTTCGCGATCGCCAGCTCCATCGCCTTCGTCAAGACCTGGGCGTCCTTCAGCAGCCGCCCCGCCCCGTCCTCCGACGAGGCCGCCCTCAAGGGCCTCAAGGTGATCGGTTTCATCGGCTCCCTCATCGCGTACTTCCTGCGCTGCCTCGGCGAGGCCCCGGGCGAGAAGCTCCGCCGCGCCGAGTACGAGCGCGCCAAGGCCGACTTCGCCCGCCGCCGCAGCACCCGTACGGGGAACCCGGCCGCCCGCCGCCCCAAGCGCAAGAAGTAGCTCGGGCCCGCCCCGAGCCTGGCCGATCCCGCCCCCGAGCCCGGCCGATCCGGCCCCGAACCCCAGCCGATCCCGACCCGGTCATTGACGCCCCGGCACAGCCAGGAGCATTATTCATCACATGATGAATAATGAGCCCGGCCGTGACCCGGCCCCCACCCCGGGCCACGCCGAGCCCACCGACCCCGCCCCGCCCGCCGTACACGCCCACGGCCTGACCGTCCGCCGCGGCACCGGACGCGCACCCCGCACCGTCATCGACGGCATCGCCTTCGACGTCCCCCGCGCCCGCATCACCGGCCTCCTCGGCCCCTCCGGCTGCGGAAAATCCACCCTCATGCGCGCCATCGTCGGCACCCAGGCCCACGTCACCGGCACCCTCGACGTCCTCGGCCGCCCCGCCGGCCACCCCGAGCTCCGCTCCCGCATCGGCTACGTCACCCAGGCGCCCTCCGTCTACGACGACCTCACCGTCCGGCAGAACCTCGACTACTTCGCCGCGATCCTCGACCCCGGCCGGGCAGCCGCCGACCGCCGCGCCCACGCCGTCCGGCAGGCCATCGCCGACGTCGACCTCACCACCCACACCGACGCCCTCGCCGGCAACCTCTCCGGAGGCCAGCGCAGCCGCGTCTCCCTCGCCGTCGCCCTGCTCGGGACCCCCGAGCTCCTCGTCCTCGACGAACCCACCGTCGGCCTCGACCCCGTCCTGCGCCGCGACCTGTGGAACCTCTTCCACGACATCGCCGCCACCCGCGGCGCGACGCTCCTCGTCTCCTCCCACGTCATGGACGAGGCCGAGCGCTGCCACGACCTGCTCCTCATGCGCGAGGGCCGCATCCTCGCCCAGGACACCCCCGACGCACTGCGCACCCGTACCCACTGCGCCACCGTCGAGGAGGGCTTCCTGCGCCTCGTCGACGAGGCCAACGCCCTCGCCGCCCAGGAGGCGACCCCGTGAACAGCGCCCGCACCACCGCCACCGCCACCCGCGTCCTGCGCCAGCTCCACCACGACCCGCGCTCCATCGCGCTGATGCTGCTGGTCCCCGTACTGATGCTCACGCTGCTGCGCTTCGTCTTCGACGGCAGCCCCCGCACCTTCGACGGCATCGGCGCGTCACTCCTCGGGATCTTCCCCCTCATCACCATGTTCCTGGTGACCTCCATCGCGACGCTGCGCGAACGCACCTCCGGCACCCTGGAACGCCTCCTGGCCATGCCCCTGGGCAAGGGCGACCTCATCGCCGGCTACGCCCTCGCCTTCGGCGCCGTCGCCGTCGTCCAGTCCCTCCTCGCCACCGGCCTCGCCCTCTGGTTCCTCGGCCTCGACGTCGTCGGCTCCCCCTGGCTCCTCCTCCTCGTGGCCCTCCTCGACGCCCTCCTCGGCACCGCACTCGGCCTCTTCGTCTCCGCCTTCGCGGCCTCCGAGTTCCAGGCCGTCCAGTTCATGCCGGCGGTGATCTTCCCCCAGCTGCTCCTCTGCGGCCTCTTCGCCGCCCGCGACACCATGCACCCGGTCCTCGAAGGCCTGTCCGACGTCATGCCCATGTCCTACGCCGTCGACGGCATGACCCAGGTCCTCACCCACACCGACATGACCGCCGACTTCGTCCGCGACGCCGTGATCGTCGCCGCCTGCGCCCTGCTCGTCCTCGCCCTCGGCGCGGCCACCCTCCCCCGCCGCACCCCCTGACCGCACTCCGGACACTGCCTCCCCCTTCATCGCCCGGGTGCGAGGATGAGGACGTATACGCAGCCCACGCGCACACAACAGTTCGGCGAGGTGAATCGGGCATGACCCAGACAGTCGCAGTCCTCGGTACCGGCAAGATCGGCGAGGCCCTGCTCAGCGGAATGATCCGCGGCGGCTGGCCCGCCTCGAAGCTCCTCGTCACGGCCCGCCGCGCCGACAGGGCCGAGGAGCTCCGCACCCGCTACGGGGTCGAGGCCGTCTCCAACGCCGAAGCCGCCAAGCGCGCCGACACCCTCATCCTGACCGTCAAGCCCCAGGACATGGCCAAGCTCCTCGACGAGCTCGCCCCGCACGTCCCCGCCGACCGCCTGGTCATCAGCGGCGCCGCCGGCATCCCCACCTCCTTCTTCGAGGAACGGCTCAGCCCCGGCACCCCCGTCGTGCGCGTCATGACGAACACCCCCGCCCTCGTCGACGAGGCCATGTCCGTCATCTCCGCCGGCAGCCACGCCACCGCCGAGCACCTCGCCCACACCGAGGAGATCTTCGGCGGCGTCGGCAAGACCCTGCGCGTCCCCGAGTCCCAGCAGGACGCGGCCACCGCCCTCTCCGGCTCCGGCCCCGCGTACTTCTACTTCCTCGTCGAGGCCATGACCGACGCCGGCATCCTCCTCGGCCTGCCCCGCGCCCAGGCCCACGACCTGATCGTCCAGGCCGCCATCGGCGCCGCCGTGATGCTCCGCGACAGCGGTGAGCACCCGGTCAAGCTCCGCGAGGCGGTCACCTCCCCGGCCGGTACGACGATCAACGCGATCGTGGAGCTGGAACGGCACGGCGTCCGCGCCGCCCTGATCGCCGCCCTCGAAGCGGCCCGCGACCGCAGCCGCGAGCTCGCCTCCGGCAACAGCTGAGACACCCGTACCGGTGGGGGCCCCGCAGCACGCGGGACCCCCACCCGTCACGGCTCCAGCAACCCGATGGCCCGGTACGCCCGGTCCACCACGGGCCGCGCCAGCTCCCGGGCCCGCCCCGCGCCCTCCCGCAGCACCTTGTCCACCTCCGCCGGATCGCCCGCCAGCTCGGCATGCCGCTCCTGCACCGGCCGCAACAGCTCGACCACCGCGTCGGCGACGTCCCGCTTCAGCGCCCCGTAGCCGCTGTACCCCTCGGCGAGCGCGGCCGGATCACCCCCGGAGCACGCCGCCAGGATGTCCAGCAGATTCGCGACGCCCGGCCGCGCCTCCCGGTCGTAGACCACCGCGCCGTCCCCGCTGTCCGTGACCGCCCGCATCACCTTCTTGCGCACGACCCCGGGCTCGTCGAGCAGATAGACGATCCCCGCCCCGCTCTCGTGGGACTTCCCCATCTTCGACGTCGGCTCCTGCAGGTCCATGACCCGCGCGGCCACCGCCGGATGCGTGGCCTTGGGCACGGCGAAGGTGTGCCCGTACCGCTGGTTGAAGCGCACCGCCAGATCCCGGGTCAGCTCGACGTGCTGCCGCTGATCCTCACCGACCGGCACCTCCTGGGTCCCGTACGCCAGGATGTCGGCGGCCATCAGCACGGGATAGGTGAGCAGCGACAGCCGCACCCCCTCCCCGGTGGCCTGCGCCTTCGCCGCCTTCTCCTTGTACTGGATCATCCGCCGCAGCTCGCCGTCGGCGGCGGTGCACTCCAGCAGGTACGCCAGCCGCGTGTGCTCGTCCACATGGCTCTGGACGAAAAGGGTGCAGCGCCGCGGGTCCAGCCCGGCGGCGAGCAGGAGCGTTGCCGCCTGCCGACTCAGCCTTCGTACGCGCGCCGGCTCGTGCTCGACGGTCAGCGCGTGCAGATCGACGACGCAGAACAGCGCCGAGTCCGGCTCCTGGTCGGCGGCGACCCACTGCCGTACGGCCCCCAGGTAGTTCCCCAGCGTCAGGTGCCCGGTCGGCTTGATCCCGCTGAAGATCCTTGTCATGTCCTGCTCTCCCTGTGTGTGAGTGGTGTCGAGGCCACCGCGTCGGCGACCGAGCCACTCCCGGGAGGGGAGAAACAAAAACGGCCGCCGAAGCGGCGGCCGTGAGCGCATGCGTGCTCGTGTGGAAGGTCGGCCGCCGTCAGGCGGCCCACCAGCGAAGGCTGAGCGTGAGCACATGCGTAGTCATGGGCCCCAGCGTAGACGGCCGGCGATGAGAACGGCATGGGTTTCGCGGACCCCGCGTGGCAGGTCAGCCGGGGGTTGACACAGGTGTGCCCGATCCGTAAGGTTCTTCGAGTTGTCCGAAGTGAGCGCCGACCCCGGTCGGTCCCCGGACAGCCATCCCGCACCACACATTCGAACGAACGACGCACTCCGTCGTCCCGTTTTCATGCGTATTTGCGAATGAGGAATCCGTGTCCGAGGACGCAGTCGCCGATTAGGTTCGGGGGCGAGGAATCCGCTACTGTCTCACTCGCCGAAGGGCCTAACAGCCCCGAAGCAAAGCCCGCTGACTGGGAGTCAGGCCCGAAAGGATCTGATAGAGTCGGAATCGCCGAAAAGGAAAGCGCGAAAGCGAATACCTGGAAAGCACCGAGGAAGTCGGACACGAAAGAGTCTGATAGAGTCGGAAACGCAAGAACAGAACGAAAGCCCGGAGGAAAGCCCGAGAGGGTGAGTACAAAGGAAGCGTCCGTTCCTTGAGAACTCAACAGCGTGCCAAAAATCAACGCCAAAAGTTGATACCCCGTCCATTTCGGTGGATGAGGTTCCTTTGAAAAAGACCTGCGGGGTCGTCTTCGGATGATGCTCGCAGGCAATTACACAGCGAGGACGTTGTGGCGCGTCGGTCTTATTCCGACCTGACGTGCCCGCTCTAAGTGATGTGTGCACCCGATTACGGGTAAACATTCATGGAGAGTTTGATCCTGGCTCAGGACGAACGCTGGCGGCGTGCTTAACACATGCAAGTCGAACGATGAAGCCCTTCGGGGTGGATTAGTGGCGAACGGGTGAGTAACACGTGGGCAATCTGCCCTTCACTCTGGGACAAGCCCTGGAAACGGGGTCTAATACCGGATACCACTCCTGCCCGCATGGGTAGGGGTTGAAAGCTCCGGCGGTGAAGGATGAGCCCGCGGCCTATCAGCTTGTTGGTGGGGTAATGGCCCACCAAGGCGACGACGGGTAGCCGGCCTGAGAGGGCGACCGGCCACACTGGGACTGAGACACGGCCCAGACTCCTACGGGAGGCAGCAGTGGGGAATATTGCACAATGGGCGAAAGCCTGATGCAGCGACGCCGCGTGAGGGATGACGGCCTTCGGGTTGTAAACCTCTTTCAGCAGGGAAGAAGCGAAAGTGACGGTACCTGCAGAAGAAGCGCCGGCTAACTACGTGCCAGCAGCCGCGGTAATACGTAGGGCGCAAGCGTTGTCCGGAATTATTGGGCGTAAAGAGCTCGTAGGCGGCTTGTCACGTCGGATGTGAAAGCCCGAGGCTTAACCTCGGGTCTGCATTCGATACGGGCTAGCTAGAGTGTGGTAGGGGAGATCGGAATTCCTGGTGTAGCGGTGAAATGCGCAGATATCAGGAGGAACACCGGTGGCGAAGGCGGATCTCTGGGCCATTACTGACGCTGAGGAGCGAAAGCGTGGGGAGCGAACAGGATTAGATACCCTGGTAGTCCACGCCGTAAACGTTGGGAACTAGGTGTTGGCGACATTCCACGTCGTCGGTGCCGCAGCTAACGCATTAAGTTCCCCGCCTGGGGAGTACGGCCGCAAGGCTAAAACTCAAAGGAATTGACGGGGGCCCGCACAAGCAGCGGAGCATGTGGCTTAATTCGACGCAACGCGAAGAACCTTACCAAGGCTTGACATATACCGGAAAGCATTAGAGATAGTGCCCCCCTTGTGGTCGGTATACAGGTGGTGCATGGCTGTCGTCAGCTCGTGTCGTGAGATGTTGGGTTAAGTCCCGCAACGAGCGCAACCCTTGTCCTGTGTTGCCAGCATGCCCTTCGGGGTGATGGGGACTCACAGGAGACCGCCGGGGTCAACTCGGAGGAAGGTGGGGACGACGTCAAGTCATCATGCCCCTTATGTCTTGGGCTGCACACGTGCTACAATGGCCGGTACAATGAGCTGCGATACCGTGAGGTGGAGCGAATCTCAAAAAGCCGGTCTCAGTTCGGATTGGGGTCTGCAACTCGACCCCATGAAGTCGGAGTTGCTAGTAATCGCAGATCAGCATTGCTGCGGTGAATACGTTCCCGGGCCTTGTACACACCGCCCGTCACGTCACGAAAGTCGGTAACACCCGAAGCCGGTGGCCCAACCCGTAAGGGAGGGAGCTGTCGAAGGTGGGACTGGCGATTGGGACGAAGTCGTAACAAGGTAGCCGTACCGGAAGGTGCGGCTGGATCACCTCCTTTCTAAGGAGCACAGTACCGATTGCAGACAAACGTTCTGCACGGTCAGCTCAGGGTGGAACGTTGATTAGTTGGCACGGTTTCTGAAACCTCCTGTGAGTACTGCTTCGGCGTGGAAAACAGCGATGGTGGACGGGATCGTGCCTGGCACGTTGTTGGGTCCTGAAGGTACGGCCGTAAGGTCATGTCTTCAGTGCCGGCCCCAGTGAACTCATCGGTTTGTCCGGTGGGGTGGTGGGTGGCTGGTCGTTGTTTGAGAACTACACAGTGGACGCGAGCATCTGTGGCCAAGTTTTTAAGGGCGCACGGTGGATGCCTTGGCACCAGGAACCGATGAAGGACGTGAGAGGCCGCGATAGGCCCCGGGGAGCTGCCAACTGAGCTTTGATCCGGGGGTGTCCGAATGGGGAAACCCGGCAGTCGTCATGGGCTGTCACCCACTGCTGAACACATAGGCAGTGTGGAGGGAACGCGGGGAAGTGAAACATCTCAGTACCCGCAGGAAGAGAAAACAACCGTGATTCCGGGAGTAGTGGCGAGCGAAACCGGATGAGGCCAAACCGTATGCGTGTGATACCCGGCAGGGGTTGCGCATGCGGGGTTGTGGGAATTCTTTTGATCGGTCTGCCGGCCGGTCGGCGAGTCAGAAACCGTTGATGTAGTCGAAGGACATGCGAAAGGTCCGGCGTAGAGGGTAAGACCCCCGTAGACGAAACATCAGCGGCTTGCTTAAGAATCTCCCAAGTAGCACGGGGCCCGAGAAATCCCGTGTGAATCTGGCGGGACCACCCGCTAAGCCTAAATATTCCCTGGTGACCGATAGCGGATAGTACCGTGAGGGAATGGTGAAAAGTACCGCGGGAGCGGAGTGAAATAGTACCTGAAACCGTGTGCCTACAAGCCGTGGGAGCGTCGCTGTATGTGCTTGCACATACAGTCGTGACTGCGTGCCTTTTGAAGAATGAGCCTGCGAGTTAGCGGTGTGTAGCGAGGTTAACCCGTGTGGGGAAGCCGTAGCGAAAGCGAGTCCGAATAGGGCGATTGAGTTGCACGCTCTAGACCCGAAGCGGAGTGATCTAGCCATGGGCAGGTTGAAGCGGAGGTAAGACTTCGTGGAGGACCGAACCCACCAGGGTTGAAAACCTGGGGGATGACCTGTGGTTAGGGGTGAAAGGCCAATCAAACTCCGTGATAGCTGGTTCTCCCCGAAATGCATTTAGGTGCAGCGTCACGTGTTTCTTGCCGGAGGTAGAGCACTGGATAGGCGATGGGCCCTACCGGGTTACTGACCTTAGCCAAACTCCGAATGCCGGTAAGTGAGAGCGTGGCAGTGAGACTGTGGGGGATAAGCTCCATGGTCGAGAGGGAAACAGCCCAGAGCATCGACTAAGGCCCCTAAGCGTACGCTAAGTGGGAAAGGATGTGGAGTCGCAGAGACAACCAGGAGGTTGGCTTAGAAGCAGCCACCCTTGAAAGAGTGCGTAATAGCTCACTGGTCAAGTGATTCCGCGCCGACAATGTAGCGGGGCTCAAGCGTACCGCCGAAGTCGTGTCATTGCAGCAATAGGGCCAACGCCCGCTGTGATGGGTAGGGGAGCGTCGTGTGCCGGGTGAAGCAGCAGCGGAAGCTAGTTGTGGACGGTTCACGAGTGAGAATGCAGGCATGAGTAGCGATACACACGTGAGAAACGTGTGCGCCGATTGACTAAGGGTTCCTGGGTCAAGCTGATCTGCCCAGGGTAAGTCGGGACCTAAGGCGAGGCCGACAGGCGTAGTCGATGGACAACCGGTTGATATTCCGGTACCCGCTTTGAAACGCCCAATATCGAATCCTCTAATGCTAAGGCCGTGAAGCCGTTCCGGAGCCTTCGGGCAAGGGAAAGTGGTGGAGCCGCCGATCCAAGGTGGTAGTAGGTAAGCGATGGGGTGACGCAGGAAGGTAGTCCAGCCCGGGCGGTGGTTGTCCCGGGGTAAGGGTGTAGGCCGAGGGGTAGGCAAATCCGTCCCTCATATAAGGCTGAGACCTGATGCCGAGCCGATTGTGGTGAAGTGGATGATCCTATGCTGTCGAGAAAAGCCTCTAGCGAGTTTCATGGCGGCCCGTACCCTAAACCGACTCAGGTGGTCAGGTAGAGAATACCGAGGCGTTCGGGTGAACTATGGTTAAGGAACTCGGCAAAATGCCCCCGTAACTTCGGGAGAAGGGGGGCCATCACTGGTGATCGGATTTACTCCGTGAGCTGGGGGTGGCCGCAGAGACCAGCGAGAAGCGACTGTTTACTAAAAACACAGGTCCGTGCGAAGCCGTAAGGCGATGTATACGGACTGACGCCTGCCCGGTGCTGGAACGTTAAGGGGACCGGTTAGTGCGCTTTCGGGCGTGCGAAGCTGAGAACTTAAGCGCCAGTAAACGGCGGTGGTAACTATAACCATCCTAAGGTAGCGAAATTCCTTGTCGGGTAAGTTCCGACCTGCACGAATGGCGTAACGACTTCTCGACTGTCTCAACCATAGGCCCGGTGAAATTGCACTACGAGTAAAGATGCTCGTTTCGCGCAGCAGGACGGAAAGACCCCGGGACCTTTACTATAGTTTGATATTGGTGTTCGGTTCGGCTTGTGTAGGATAGGTGGGAGACTTTGAAACCCCAACGCCAGTTGGGGTGGAGTCGTCGTTGAAATACCACTCTGGTCGTGCTGGATGTCTAACCTCGGTCCGTGATCCGGATCAGGGACAGTGTCTGATGGGTAGTTTAACTGGGGCGGTTGCCTCCCAAAGAGTAACGGAGGCGCCCAAAGGTTCCCTCAGCCTGGTTGGCAATCAGGTGTTGAGTGTAAGTGCACAAGGGAGCTTGACTGTGAGACCGACGGGTCGAGCAGGGACGAAAGTCGGGACTAGTGATCCGGCGGTGGCTTGTGGAAGCGCCGTCGCTCAACGGATAAAAGGTACCCCGGGGATAACAGGCTGATCTTCCCCAAGAGTCCATATCGACGGGATGGTTTGGCACCTCGATGTCGGCTCGTCGCATCCTGGGGCTGGAGTCGGTCCCAAGGGTTGGGCTGTTCGCCCATTAAAGCGGTACGCGAGCTGGGTTTAGAACGTCGTGAGACAGTTCGGTCCCTATCCGCTGTGCGCGTAGGAATATTGAGAAGGGCTGTCCCTAGTACGAGAGGACCGGGACGGACGAACCTCTGGTGTGCCAGTTGTCCTGCCAAGGGCATGGCTGGTTGGCTACGTTCGGGAGGGATAACCGCTGAAAGCATCTAAGCGGGAAGCCTGCTTCAAGATGAGTATTCCCACCTCCTTGAGAGGGTAAGGCTCCCAGTAGACGACTGGGTTGATAGGCCAGATGTGGAAGCCCGGTAACGGGTGAAGCTGACTGGTACTAATAGGCCGAGGGCTTGTCCTCAGTTGCTCGCGTCCACTGTGTTAGTTCTGAAATAACGAACAGCTGTGAAAACACCAGCGTTCAAATTTCATAGTGTTTCGGTGGTCATAGCGTTAGGGAAACGCCCGGTTACATTCCGAACCCGGAAGCTAAGCCTTTCAGCGCCGATGGTACTGCAGGGGGGACCCTGTGGGAGAGTAGGACGCCGCCGAACAATCATTGCGGGAAGCCCCGCACCAGACCCTTCGGGGTCCGGTGCGGGGCTTTTCTGCGTTCACCGGCAGATCGCGATCCAGGCCGCGATCCGCGCCGCGATCCGGATCGCGACCTGCCGGCCGGCGCGGGAGGGCCGGCGACACGGATGGCCGGGAGCGGGCACGGCGGAACCGCTCCGCATCCCTTTCCTCCGTAATGTGGAGCTATGGGCTACGACCTCGTCATCTTCGACAACGACGGCGTGCTGGTGGACAGCGAGCCGCTCGCCAACAGCATCCTCGCCGGGTACCTGACCGAGCTGGGGCACCCGACCACCTACGAGGAGTCGGTCCGCGACTACATGGGGTCCGCCGTGCACCGGGTGCACGACCTCGTCTCGGAGCGGACCGGGGAGCGGCTGCCGGCCGACTTCGACGAGACGCTGCACGCGCGGACCGTCGCCGGGTTCGAGCAGGAGCTGAAACCCGTACCCGGTGTGGAGGAGGTGCTGGGCGCGCTGACCGCTCAAGGGGTCGCGTACTGCCTGGCCTCCTCCGGGAGTCACGAGCGGATCAGGGTCGGGCACCGGGTGGCCGGACTCGACGGGTGGTTCGAAGAGGAGTGGATCTTCAGCGCTCAGGACGTGGGCCAGGGCAAGCCGTCTCCGGACCTGTACCTGCACGCGGCGCGGCAGATGGGCGTGGAGCCCGACCGCTGCGTGGTCATCGAGGACAGTCCGCTCGGCATCCGGGCCGCCGTCGCCGCGGGCATGGACGTGTACGCGTTCACGGCGATGCTGCCCGCCGACGAGCTCCCCGGGGCCACCGGGCACTTCGGGGACATGAAGCAGCTCACCGGGCTGCTCGGGCTGGAGGCCGGACTGGGTATGTGATCTCTCTACCCACGGGTAGCCCGTGGCCCTACGCTGACCCGCCATGACGGATGATGTGCGGCTGCGGCGGGGCCGCGGCGCTCTGGGGTTCAGCTTCTTCGTGCAGGGCGTCGCCTTCGCGCTGCTCGTGACCCGGATCCCGGCCATCCAGGACCGGTACGGGATATCCGACGGCCTGCTGCCGGCCTTCCTCGCCGCCGTGCCGATCCTCGCCGGTGCGGCGAGCGTGGCCACCGAGCACCTGGTGAAGCGGGTTGCTCCCAGCGTGGTGCTGCGGTGGGCGCAGCCCGTCGTGCTGCTCGCCCTGCTGGGCGTCGGGGCCGGCAGCCAGATGTGGCACGTGGCGGTGGCCCTGGGGGTGTTCGGGCTGTCGGTGGGTGCGCTGGACGCCTCGATGAACATGCTCGGGGTGAGCCTGCAGCGGGCGTACGGGCGCAGCATCATGCTGGGCTTTCACGCCGCGTACAGCCTCGGCGGGATCCTCGGGGCGTCGGCGGCGTGGGCCGGGGCGCACTGGCATCTGGGGCTGTTCGTCTCCTATCTGCCCGCCGTGGCCGTGCTGCTGCCCCTGGTCCTGCTGGGGAGCCGCCGCTACGTCGACCACCAGCAGGGCGAGGCGGTGGCCGAGAAGGGGCTGGGGGCCGGGGGGTTCAAGCTGCTGCTGCCGCTGTGCCTGGTGATGGCGTGCGCGTACATCGGGGACTCGACGGTGGCGAACTGGAGTGCCAAGTACCTCCAGGACGTGCTCGGAAGCTCGGAGCAGATGGCGACCGTCCCCTACAACGTCTACATGGTGACGACCCTCATCGGGCGGGCCGTCGGGGACCTGGGCGTGCGGCGCTTCGGGGCGGTGGCCGTGGTGCGGGGCGGGACGCTGGTCGCCGCCTGCGGGTTCGCCGTCGTGGCCGCGGCGCCGGGCGCGTGGGTGGGGATGCTGGGCTTCACGCTGCTGGGGATCGGGCTGTGCGTGATCGTGCCGCAGACCTTCGCCGCGGCGGGGCGCCTCTTCCCCGGCGCCTCCGACACGGCCGTCGCGCGGCTGAACATCTTCAACTACGTCGGCTTCCTGATCGGGTCGCCGCTCGTCGGGGGGATCGGTGACGCCTGGAGCTACCGGGGCGCGATGCTGGTGCCGATGGTGCTGGTCCTGGTGACACTGTTCTACGCCCGCTCGTTCGGCTCGGACGGCGCCCGATACGGTGTCGGGCATGAGCGGCCGCGGGTTGTTGATGTGGGACGAGGCGGTAACGAGGTATGACTTCGGACCGAGCCATCCGATGGACCCGGTGCGCCTGGCGCTGACCATGGGCCTGGTGCGGGCCTTCGGGCTGGACCGGGCCATGGAGGTGCGGGCGGCGCCGGTGGCCGGGGACTCCACCCTGCGGCTCGTCCACCGGGAGGACTACGTCGCCGCGGTGCGCGAGGTGTCCGCCGACCCGGGCGTCGCCGACGGGTCGTACGGGCTGGGCACCATGGACGATCCGGCCTTCCACGGGATGCACGAGGCGTCCGCGCTGATCGCAGGGCAGTCCGTGGCGGGCGCGGAGGCGCTCTGGCACGGTGAGGCGGAGCACGCCGTGAACTTCGCCGGCGGGCTGCACCACGCCATGCCGGGCGGCGCGGCCGGTTTCTGCGTGTACAACGACGCGTCGCTGGCCGTGGCGCGGCTGCTGGAGCTGGGGGCCGAGCGGGTCGCGTACGTGGATGTGGACGTGCACCACGGGGACGGCGTGCAGGCGGCCTTCTACGACGACCCGCGGGTGCTGACCATCTCCCTGCACGAGCATCCGCGGACGCTGTTCCCGCAGACCGGCTGGCCCGAGGAGACCGGAGGCCCGGCGGCGGAGGGGTCGGCGGTGAACATCGCGCTGCCCGCCGGGACCGGGGACGAGGGATGGCTGCGGGCCTTCCACGCCGTCGTGCCGGAGCTGCTGGCGGACTTCCGGCCGCAGGTGCTGGTGACCCAGCACGGGGCCGACACGCACTTCGAGGACCCGCTCGCGCACCTGGCGGTGTCGCTGGACGCCCAGCGGGCCGTCCAGGAGGCCTGCCACCGGCTCGCGCACGAGTACGCGGACGGGCGGTGGCTGGCGCTGGGCGGCGGCGGGTACGCGGTGGTGGACGTCGTACCGCGGTCGTGGACGCACCTGGTGGCGATCGCGGCGCACCGGCCGGTGGATCCGCAGACGGCGGTCCCGGCCTCGTGGCGGGACGAGGTGTACGCGCTGACGCGGCATTCGGCGCCGGCCCGGATGACGGACGGGCGGACTCCGCAGTGGCGGGAATGGGACGCGGGCTACGACCCGGCGGACCGTACGGATCAGGCCGTTCTGGCGACCCGGCGGGCGGTCTTCCCGCTGCGCGGCCTGCTGGCCTGAACCGGGCTGTTCCGGCCCCGCCGCGCACGCCCGCGGGGCCGGAACCGGCTCCTGATGCATCGTTACGCCAACGGTGGGGCTGTTCGCCGGAATTGATGACCCGCCAGGTGTGGTGCGGCAGCATCGGAGGGTGTTGAGCACCGGCGCGCTGCGTGCGCATCTGCTGGCCGCCCGGTTGGCCGGGCCCGTAGCCACCTCCCGGGAGGAGAGCCTGCGCAGTTACCGGCTGTTCGCGGCGCGCGACCCGCGGGTGATGCTGGGGCTCGATCCGGAGTGGGGCTGGGGCGAGGGTGACCTGCTGAGGCTGATGGCGGACAAGTGCGGGGTCTCGGCGGATCCGGCGCACGTCAGCGGGCCGGACGTGATCGATCCGGAGCGGACGGTGGCGGCGCTGGAGGCGTTCGCGGGGCGGCTGCGCGAGGCGGCGAGGGCGCGCTCGCCCGTGCTGTTCGGGACCGGCCACCCGCATCGGCTCCTGGGGTTCTACGCCGGTTTGGCCGAGGCGATGTCGGCGGCGGGATGTGTTGTCCTCACTCCGGCGCAGGGGGCGAGTGTCGACATGGCGACCCGGTTCGGCGTACGCACGTACACCATCGAATACGTACGGGGGGTCGCACTGGTGCGGGAACCCGGCGTGCAGGTGCCGGGGAGTGCCACCGGCGTGCACACCCATTCACCACTCCCGGTTCGGCTGGCGCTGGGGGCCCTCGCGGAGGCCGGCGGGCCGCTGCCGGACCTGGTGGTGGGGGATCACGGGTGGGTCTGCGGCGCAGGTCAGCTCGGCGTGGACGCGATCGGGCTGGCGGACACGGACGATCCCGCGCTGTTCGTCGGCGAGGCCGAGGGGCGGGTCGCGGTGGCCGTTCCGCTTGATGACGCGGTGCGAGCGGACTACTACCGACCGCTTACTCGCTATGTTCTCGGCCGGGCGAGTCTGACGGGGCGGCAGGAGTGGCCGTAGCTCCTCTTCCCCACTCGTATCACGCGCCCCTACTCTGGGGAGTGAGCGTGCGACGACGAGGAGTAACCGGAGGGGAAGCCGGTGCCCGTCATGCGCGGAAGGTCAAGGTGTGTCATGGCTGCTGGCGAGAGGCCTCTCAGCGAGGTTCAGTTCCTGACCGTGGCGGAGGTTGCCTCGGTGATGCGAGTGTCGAAGATGACCGTGTACCGGCTGGTGCACAACGGTCATCTGCCCGCAATCCGGGTGGGCCGGTCCTTCCGGGTCCCCGAGAACGCGGTTCACGAGTACCTCCGAGAGTCCTATGTGGGGGTGGAGTCGGCCTGAGACTGACGGACCCCGACGCCTTTGTAACCCCTGGGAAGCACTCGGATTACAGGCTCAGAGCTCGGGCGGGTAGGCTAGGCCGACGTAGGTCGTGTGGGCCCAGACGCCCCGCACCAGTGAAGAGAAGTGAGCGAGGGTAGTCGTGGGCTCTGTTATCAAGAAGCGGCGCAAGCGGATGGCTAAGAAGAAGCACCGCAAGCTGCTCAAGCGCACCCGCGTCCAGCGCCGTAACAAGAAGTAAACGGCAGCTGTACGTGTTTTCCGCAGCCCCTCCACCATCCTGGTGGAGGGGCTGCGGTGCAGCCGGGGGACTTCTTCGAGGGAGGCGCTGAGCTCGTGGGGAAGGTCGTACTCGTCACCGGGGCTGCCCGGCAGTTGGGCGGCCGCTTCGTGCGCCGCATCCAGCGTGACCCGGAAGTCGAGCGGGTGATCGCGGTCGACGCGGTGACACCGCCGCACCGGCTCGGATCGGCTGAGTTCGTCCGTACGGACATCAGGCAGTCGGCGATCGCCCGGGTGCTGGCCGAGCACGCCGTGGACACGGTGGTGCATCTGGCGGTCACCGGAGGCAGTGCAGGAACCGGCGGTGCGCACAGCACCGTCAAGGAAACGAACGTCATCGGGACGATGCAGCTCCTCGGAGCCTGCCAGAAGTCGCCGACCGTACGGCGGCTCGTGGTGAAGTCCAGTACGAGCGTGTACGGGGGCACTTCGCGCGATCCGGCCGTCTTCACCGAGACCACGGAGCCCAAATCACTGCCGGCGGGCGGCTTCGCCAAGGACGCCGCCGAGGTCGAGGGATACGTACGGGGCTTCGCGCGCAGGCGGCCGGACGTCGCGGTGTGCGTGCTGCGGTTCGCGAACATCCTGGGGCCCTTCGCGGACTCGGCGCTCGCCGAGTACTTCTCGATCCCCGTGATGCCGACCGTGCTGGGCTACGACCCGCGGCTGCAGTTCGTGCACGAGGACGACGTGCTCGAAGTCCTGCAGCTGGCGGCGCGGGAGCCCAGACGCGGGACGCTGAACAGCGGGACCTTCAACATCGCGGGTGACGGCGTGCTGCTGCTGTCGCAGTGCTCGCGGCGGCTGGGGCGGCCGACGCTGCCGCTGCTGCTGCCGGCGCTGACCTGGGTGGGCTCCGCGCTGCGGGCGGTCGGGGTCACCGACTTCTCGCCGGAGCAGATGAGGCTGCTCACGCACGGCCGGGTCGTGGAGACCACGCAGATGCGGGACGTGCTCGGCTTCGAACCGCTGTACACGACCGCCGAGACCTTCGCGGACTTCGCGCGGAGCCGGGGGAACGGTCTGCTGCCCCCGGAGCGGGTCGGGCGGGCCGTGGACCGGGTGGCGGCCATGCTGGACCCAGACGGGCCCAAGGACGACGTCGAGGCTGAAGGAGCGAAGCGATAGTGGCGGACGCCAAGGTCATTCCGTTCGACGAGGACCGGCCGCGCCGGCGGATGCCCCGCCGGGTGCGGGCGGTGGCCGCTCCCGAGCCGGTGGTGGAGCCGCCGGCGGCCCCGGAGCGTCCTGCGGCGGTGCCCGGCGACAGCTGGGACCGGAAGGTCGCGGGCGGGCTGGCGTTCCTGCGGCGGCGGATCACCGGGGAGTACGAGGTCGACGACTTCGGCTACGACAAGGAACTGACGGACCAGGTCCTGATGTCCCTGATGCGGCCGCTGTACGAGAAGTACTTCCGGGTCGAGGTCCGGGGCATCGAGAACATCCCGGCCGAGGGCGGCGCGCTGATCGTGGCGAACCACTCCGGGACGCTGCCGCTGGACGGGCTGATGCTCCAGGTCGCCGTTCACGACCACCACCCCGCGGAGCGGCACCTGCGCCTGCTGGCGGCCGACCTGGTGTTCATGCTGCCGGTGGTGAACGAGCTGGCGCGCAAGGCGGGACACACGCTGGCGTGCGCGGAGGACGCGCAGCGGCTGCTGGAGGCCGGGGAGCTGGTCGGTGTGATGCCGGAGGGCTTCAAGGGGATAGGGAAGCCGTTCGGAGACCGGTACAAGCTGCAGCGGTTCGGGCGGGGCGGGTTCGTGTCGACGGCGCTGCGGGCGGGGACGCCGATCGTGCCGTGCTCGATCGTGGGGGCGGAGGAGATCTACCCCATGGTCGGCAACGCGAAGACGCTGGCGCGGCTGCTGGGGATCCCGTACTTCCCGATCACGCCGACGTTTCCGTGGCTGGGGCCGCTCGGGGCGCTGCCGTTGCCGACGAAGTGGACGATCCAGTTCGGTGAGCCGATTCCCACCGGGGGGTATGCGGCGGAGGCGGCGGAGGATCCGATGCTGATGTTCAACCTGACGGATCAGGTGCGGGAGCAGATTCAGCACACGCTGTACAAGCTGCTCGTGCAGCGGCGGTCCGTGTTCTTCTGACCGTGAGCGGTCCGGGGGCTCTGCCCCCGGACCCCCGTCGCCTCAATCGCCGGCGGGGCTGATGCGGTGAGGCGGGGCTGAAGGGAAAGGGGCGGGGCTGCCGAGGCAGCCCCGCCCCTTTTTCCGTTCCGCTTTCTACTCCGCGTCCTCCGTGTCGAGGCCCAGGCCCGGGAGGAGGCCCGGGAGGAGCGGCGGGAGGGTGATGTCCGGCCCCGGGTTCTCCGGCGTGCCCGAGGAGGGCGGGGCCGACTGTCCCGTGGGCGGGTTGAGCAGGTCGCCCGTGCCGCCCAGGAGGCCGCCGCCGGCCGGTGGCCGGGTGCTGCCCGAGGGGGACGGCGCGGGGCTGCTGCCCGAGGGCGTGCCCGCGGCGGGAGCGGACTGCTGCGTCCCGCTGGGGGTGCCCGGCTTGGTGGAGGCGCCGGGCGAGGCGGTGCCGCCGCGGGTCTGCTCCGGTGGCTTGGGGAGCAGGCTCTGGAGCGGCGCCACGTCCTCGTCTATGGCCTGGAAGACCGACTCCACCTGGCCGCCCACGTCGGTGAGCTGCGCCGGGAGCCTCTCGCGGAGCTTGCCCCACGCGTCGCGGTGGGAGCGGGAGAACGACGACAGCGTCTGGATCGGGCCGAGCGAGCCGTCCCGTTCGTACGCGAGCTGGAGGAGGCGGTGGCCTTCCTCCGCGTCGTGCTTCACGCCCGCCAGTGCGCGGCGGATCTCGCCCAGGGATTCGTGGTCCAGGACGCCGGTCCGGCCCCGTTCCATCAGCCTGCGGGCTTCCGACAGGCGGTTCGAGGCCTGGTCGAGATAGAGCTCGCCCCGGTCCGAATCGTCGTCGGCCATCCCCAGCTTCAGGTCCTCCATGCCCCGCTTCACGGGGTAGAGGTGGTCACCGGGCAGGGCGTCGGAACTGGCAGCGGCCACTCCGCTGAAGGCCCCCGCGGCCACACCCACGGTGAGGCCGCCCGCTGCGATGCCCTTGGACCAGCGGGAGCGGGGCCGCAATTTCCGGAGCGGGGTCGCCCGGTGGGCGCCGCGGCCGGTCCGCTGTTCGGGCACCTGAGGGTCCGAGGCCGCACCACCCCCGGCCCTCTCCTCCAGCACCATGGTCTCCATGGCGGCAATGAGCTGGGCTCGTTGCACCACTTTGACCTCGGGGTCCAGCACTGGGCGCGGCATTCTTTCGCCGAGCACGCTCGCCAGGGCCAACAACCGGTCGTGGTCGGCAGGTTCGGCAGGTGCCTCGGACTGCTCGGCCGCCGGGTCCGGTTCCGAAAGCTCGGACGGGGTCCGATCCTCCAGGGCCTGGGCGAAGGCGTTCGCCCGCCGGTGCGGGGTTACGTTCGCGATCACTGGCGGCACCTCCTCTCGTCATGACGATCGACTCCCCAAGGTGTCCGGAAGGTTGCCTTCCTTGAGCACGTCCACACTTTCGAGTGAGCGGCTTCGGGCAAAGCGTGTCCACAGGGAGCCTGCATTCCGCACAACGAGCGTCGCGGCACTTGGGTTACGGACGAAGGATGATCGGACCACAGCGTCATCGAGGGGTCACCGAATGTGAGGTTGTGTTGTCTGGTCGGACCGTCAGCGGGCGTCGTCGGGAAGGAGGCGGGCCAGCGTGCGGACCGCCCGGTACTGGAGCGTCTTGATGGCGCCCTCGTTCTTCCCCATCACCCGGGCCGTCTCGGCGACCGAGAGGCCCTGCAGGAAGCGCAGGGTCACGCACTCCTGCTGCTGCGGATTGAGTTTCCGTACGGCCTCCAGCAGGGCCGCGTTGGAGAGGGACTCCAGGACGGAGTCCTCGGGGCTGCGCTCGACCTCGTTGGCGTCGAGCATCTCGCCGGTGGTGACCTCCAGCCGGAAGCGGCTGGACTTGAAGTGGTCCGCCACCAGGTTGCGGGCGATCGTCACGAGCCAGGCGCCGAAGTCGCGGCCCTGCCAGGTGAAGGTGGAGATCCGGCGCAGGGCGCGCAGGAAGGTCTCGCTGGTGAGATCCTCCGCCGTCGCCTTGCCGCCGACGCGGTAGTAGATGTACCGGTAGACCGTGTCGCTGTACTGGTCGTACAGGCGGCCGAAGGCCTCGGCCTCGCCCGCCTGGGCGCGTTCGACCAGGTCCATCATGCGGGCCTGGTCGCTGTCCGCGGTGGGGCGGCGGTGGGTGGCCTGGGTGCTCGTGCCGGCGGCGCCGTTCGAGCCCGAGGCCGCGCGGCCTCGTCTGCCCACCGTCGCGCCGCCGTCGGTCAGGGCATAGCAAGGACCGGCCGGGCCGAGGCCGGCCGGGACCGCGCCGGCGAGGGCGGGGGCGGCGTACGCGGTGGGGACGAAGCCGCGCAGGTGGTCGAGGACCGTTGCGCGCAGCTGAGCCAGGCCCGAGGCGTCAACCCCGACAGGTGGGTACACGGGACTCCCAGAGGCAGAGCTTCCATCACGTGCAGTGCGGGACCGTTCACCCGTCGTGGCGACAGATGGCCGGTGGCATGCGTTTGAGGAGAATAACGCTTCGTACAGGCAGCGCTACACCCAGTTGCTCAAATCACCGCTTCCGACACTTCTGTTGCGTGTCGAGGGCATATTCAGTCGCAGTTGGTGATCGATTCTTGATCGCTTGGGTACGCGGAATGGACGCTTCCGAGGGGCTCGCGACCGAGTCGGGCATGCGGGAGTGCCCCGCGGACGGGGGGTGGGGCTGGGGGAATGCCCCGGCTCGGCGGGGCGGAAACGCGGGGGAGGCCGCGCCGGGGGCGCACCGGACGGTTCCGGTGCTGGCGGAGGCCGGTGCGGGGCCCGGAGTTGTTACTTGCGGCGGCGGTGCAGGGCGATGGCCGCGGCCGCGCCGCCCGCGATCGCGCCGACCCCGGCGGCGGCCGGGACGCCGACCTTCACGGCCTTGCGACCGGTCCGATAGTCGCGCAGCCGCCAGTCGTTGGTCCGGGCATGCTTGCGCAGTTTTGTGTCGGGATTGATCGCGTACGGATGTCCGACCAGTGACAGCATCGGGATGTCGTTGTGCGAATCGCTGTACGCGGCGCAGCGTTCGAGATCCAGCCCCTCGGCGGTGGCCAGGGCGCGGACCGCCTCCGCCTTGGCGGGGCCGTGCAGGGGCTCGCCGACCAGGCGGCCGGTGTAGACGCCGTCGACGGACTCGGCGACGGTGCCCAGGGCCCCGGTCAGGCCGAGGCGGCGGGCGATGATCGTGGCCGTCTCCACGGGGGCGGCGGTGACCAGCCACACCTTCTGGCCGGCGTCGAGGTGGGCCTGGGCCAGGGCGCGGGTGCCCGGCCAGATCCGCTCGGCCATGTACTCGTCGTAGATCTCCTCGCCGATGGCCATCAGCTCGGAGACCTTGTGGCCCTTGACGATGGACAGGGCGCTGTCGCGGGCGTCCTGCATGTGCTCGGGGTCCTCGACCCCGGCGAGCCGGAACCAGGCCTGCTGCCAGGCGAAGCGGGCGAGCTCGCGGCGGCGGAAGAACTCGCGCTTGTAGAGGCCGCGGCCGAAGTGGAAGATCGCGGCGCCCTGCATGACGGTGTTGTCGAGGTCGAAGAAGGCGGCGGCGAGATCGTCGCCGGCGACCGGGAAGACCGGCTCGGCCGGTCGCGCTTCCGGTCGTTCCTCGAGGAGGGCCTCGGGTTCCGCTTCGGGTGCGGTGAGTGGTGGGGCCTCGGCCAACGCGGTCTTGCGGGCGGCCTCGGCCGAGGCCTCGCCCGCCAGCACGCTGCGTGCGGTGGCGGAGCGCCTACGAGGGGGGAGCCATCCGAGAGCGGCCATGACGCGAGCATAGCCACTGTGTTCGGGAGTTCCCGAACCGATGGGATGCGGAGGCGTGAACTCTTCGGGGCGGCGCTGTTACGCGAAGGCGCGGGAGAATGAGGGCATGAGCCCTTTGTTGCGCCGCAAGGAAAAGAAGCGTCCCGGTGAGCGGATGGTGACGCTCATCGGGAAGCCGGGGTGCCACCTGTGCGATGTCGCGGAGGAGGTCGTCGCGAAAGTGTGCGCCGAGACGGGTGCACAGTGGGAGAAGAAGGACATCTCGCAGGATGAGGAGCTCTACCGGCTGCACTGGGAGCAGATTCCGGTGGTGCTGGTGGACGGCGAGCAGCACACCTTCTGGAGGGTGAACCCGGACCGGCTCCGGCGGGCGTTGGAGGACTGACCCTCTTCCCGGTTACCATCATGGGCGATTTGTGGGGTCTGGGGGCGTATCTGTGAGGAGTGTGCACGGGTTTGCCCCCTTTCGGATTTGAACGGGTTCGGCGTGCCGTTGGTTCCGGCTCCGGGTGCCGAGGTTGCGTGACCCCGGTCACTTTGGTCGGACAAAGCGGACACAATCTTTGTGCACGCGTTCACAAAGGCATAGCCTGCTGTCGACGGGGCGGTCCTGGGACAAGAGGCCGCCTGCAGCCCCGCTCATCCCGCAGGAGCATCGTGGCAACTGGCCGAACTCACCGACCGGCGACCCGCAGCCGAGGTATTCCCGAGGCCACTGTCGCCCGGCTTCCGCTGTACTTGCGTGCCCTCACCGCGCTCTCCGAGCGATCGGTGCCCACGGTGTCCTCCGAGGAACTCGCGGCCGCCGCCGGAGTCAACTCCGCGAAGCTGCGCAAGGACTTCTCGTACCTGGGTTCCTACGGCACCCGCGGCGTCGGCTACGACGTCGAGTACCTCGTCTACCAGATCTCCCGCGAACTCGGCCTGACCCAGGACTGGCCGGTTGTCATCGTCGGAATCGGTAACCTCGGCGCCGCGCTCGCCAACTACGGCGGTTTCTCCGCGCGCGGGTTCCGCGTGGCCGCGCTGATCGACGCGGACCCGGCGATGGCCGGCAAGCCGGTCGCCGGCATGTCCGTGCAGCACACCGATGATCTGGAGAAGATCATCGAGGAGAACGGCGTCTCGATCGGTGTCATCGCGACGCCCGCCGGAGCGGCCCAGCAGGTCAGCGAGCGGCTGATCGCGGCCGGTGTCACCTCCATCCTGAACTTCGCCCCCACCGTGCTGTCCGTGCCCGAGGGCGTGGACGTGCGCAAGGTCGACCTCTCCATCGAGCTCCAGATCCTCGCCTTCCACGAGCAGCGCAAGGCCGGTGAGGAAGCGGCCGCCGCTGCCGCCGGCGGCTCCTCCGTGGGCGGCGCCGCACCCGCTGCGGCCGTGGTGCCGCCGGCCGGGCGGACCACCGCCGAGCAGCGCAAGGGCGGGCCCGAGGGCGACGTGCCGGCGGTGATGCCGGCATGAGTCTGCTCGTCGTAGGGCTGAGCCACCGCAGCGCACCCGTGAGCGTGCTGGAGCGGGCCTCGCTGTCCGCCGATGCCAAGGTGAAGCTGCTGCACGACACCCTCGCCGCCGAACCGGCGACCGAGGCGACCGTGCTGGCCACCTGCAACCGGATCGAGCTGTACGCGGACGTGGACAAGTTCCACGCCGGCGTCGCCGAGCTGTCCACGCTGCTCGCGCAGCACAGCGGCGTCGCGCTGGAGGAGCTCACCCCCTACCTGTACGTCCACTACGAGGACCGGGCGGTGCACCACCTGTTCTCGGTGGCGTGCGGGCTGGACTCGATGGTCGTCGGCGAGGGGCAGATCCTCGGCCAGATCAAGGACGCGCTGGCGCTGGGGCAGGAGCTCCACACCGCCGGCCGGCTGATCAACGATCTGTTCCAGCAGGCACTGCGGGTCGGCAAGCGGGCGCACTCCGAGACCGGGATCGACCGGGCCGGTCAGTCGCTGGTGACCTTCGGGCTGGAGCAGCTCGCGGTGCGGACGCCGGTGGCGGAGTGGGCCGCGGGCAAGCGGGCGCTCGTGATCGGGGCCGGGTCGATGTCGTCGCTGGCGGCGGCCACGCTGGCGCGGGTCGGCGTCGCCGAGATCGTGGTGGCGAACCGGACCGCCGAGCGGGCGGAGCGGCTGGCCGAGATTCTGGTTGCCTCGGGCACCGGGGTCGCGGCGGCGGCGATTCCCATGGCGGGGGTTGCCGATGAGCTGACACGAGTCGATCTTGTCGTGTCCTGCACCGGTGCGACGGGGCTCGTACTGACCGCCGATGACGTGCTGGCCGCCGTGTCCTGGGGCTCTGCCGGTGGGCTCGCGCCGGCTGGGCAGGAAGAGGCCGGGGCTGAGCCCCAGGCGGCCTCCCAGGGGCTCCGCCCCCGGACCCCCGCGCCTCAAACTCCCCCAGCTACCGCTGGGAGGGGCCCCCGGGCGGGGCTGGACTTGGCTCCGGCCGTCATCGCGCGGCTCGTCGCCGCAGCTCAAGGCGGGGGCCGGCTGGCCGATGCCGGGGCCGCGCGGACCATCAGTGCCGCCGTGGAGACCGACGGGTGCCCCGTGGGGCCCGACGGGCGGTCCGCGCTGACCGGGGTCGACGCCAACTCCCTCGAACTGCACGGGACCTGGGCCGACCAGGGCGAGGCCGCCGCACAGCGCCAGCCCCGCAAGAGCGCCCGTACGCACACCGACGCGACCGCCGTCCGGCTCGCGCTGCTCGACCTGGCCATGCCCAGGGACATCGACGCGGCCGTGCACCGGATCCCCGGCGTACGGCTCGTGGACATCGAGTCGCTCGCGGAGGCGTCCGCGGACGCCCCGATGGCGGCCGACGTGGACGCCGTACGCGGAATAGTCGCCGAGGAGGTCGCCGCCTTCGGGGCGGCGCAGCGGGCCGCGCACATCACGCCCACCGTCGTCGCCCTGCGGGCCATGGCGGCCGAGGTCGTGGCCATGGAAGTGGCGCGGCTCGACGGGCGGGTGCCCGACCTCGACGAACGGCAGCGCGCCGAGGTGACCCAGACCGTGCGCCGCGTCGTGGACAAGCTCCTCCACGCGCCGACCGTGCGCGTCAAGCAGCTCGCGAGCGAGCCCGGCGGCGCCGGGTACGCGGAAGCGCTGCGTGAACTCTTCGACCTCGACCCTCAGACGGTTGCTTCCGTCAGCCGGGCGGACGCGGCCGATCCGATGAACGACGACGACCCAGGACGGGCATCATGAACACACGTCCCGACCAGCCGCTGCGGCTCGGTACGCGGCGGAGCAAGCTGGCCATGTCCCAGTCGGGGCACGTCGCCGACGCGGTACGGGAGATCACCGGCCGGCCCGTCGAGCTCGTGGAGATCACGACCTACGGCGATGTGTCGCGCGAGCACCTCGCTCAGATCGGCGGGACGGGCGTGTTCGTCACCGCCCTGCGCGACGCGCTGACGCGGGGCGAGGTCGACTTCGCCGTGCACTCGCTGAAGGACCTGCCGACCACGCAGCCCGACGACCTCGTGATCGCGGCCATGCCGCGCCGCGAGGACGCGCGGGACGCGCTCGTCGCGCGGGACGGCCTGACCTTCGAGCAGCTGCCCGACGGTGCCCGCATCGGCACCGGATCGCCGCGGCGCACGGCCCAGCTCAACCACCTGGCGCTGTCGCTCGGCAAGCGGATCGAGACGGTGCCCATCCGCGGCAACGTCGACACCCGCATCGGCTTCGTCCGGGACGGCGAGCTCGACGCCGTCGTGCTGGCCGCCGCCGGTCTGAACCGGATCGGCCGCGGTGACGAGGCGACCGACCTGCTGTCCGTCGACAGCGTCCTGCCGGCTCCCGGCCAGGGCGCCCTGGCCGTGGAGTGCCTCGCGTCCGACACGGACCTCATCGCCGCGCTCAGCGAACTCGACGACCCGTACACCCGGGCCGCCGTGACCGCCGAGCGTTCCCTGCTCGCCGCCCTGGAGGCCGGTTGCAGCGCACCCGTGGGCGCGTTCGCCGACCTGCTGGCCGACGGACATGTTGTCAATGAAATGCGCCTGCGCGGCGTCGTCGGAACCCTCGACGGCACGACGCTGGTGCAGCTGTCCACCACCGGTCCCGTGCCCCAGTCGTACGACGACGCCATGTCTCTCGGCCGCGAACTCGCGGACGAGATGCTGGCCAAGGGCGCGGCCGGTCTTATGGGGGAGCGATCGCTTTGAACCCCTCAAGTCCGACCACCTCCGCTTTTCCGGCCGTCGCCGCCCACGGACGCGTCACCTTCCTCGGTGCCGGCCCCGGCGACCCGGGTCTGCTGACGCTGCGCGCCGTCGAGGCGCTCGCCGCCGCGGACGTACTGATCGCGGAGCCCGAGGTGCTCGAGGTCGTACGGACGCATGCGCGCGCGGGTGTCGACACGCCGCAGCTGACGATTGCTGACGAAGTGTCAGCAGCCGCCGGGGTCCCGGTGATCCGGGACGCGGCCAATCTTGTCATGGAGGCCGCACGCTCCGGCAGGCGGGTCGTGCGTGCCGTCACGGGCGACCCCGGGCTCGACGGCAACGCGGCCGAGGAAATGCTCGTCTGCGCCACCGCCGGCATCCCCTTCGAGGTGGTGCCCGGAATCGCGACCGCGGTGGGCGTGCCCGCGTACGCCGGCGTCCCGCTGCGCGACAAGCAGGGTGCGGACGTGCGGTTCGTCGACGCGCGGAGCGCCTCGGCGCGCTGCTGGACCGAGGTGGGGGCGAGCGACGGCATCCTCGTCGTCTCCGCGACGCTGGAGACGGTCCCGGCGGCCGCCGCCGAGCTGATCGGCGCCGGGCGCAAGCCCGACACCCCGCTGACCGTGACCGTCGCCGGCACCACCACGCGGCAGCGGACCTGGTCCGCGACGCTGGGCACGATCGCCCAGGTGTTCAAGCAGGGCAAGGTGCTCCCCTCGCCCGAGGGCGCACGGCCCGTCATAGCCGTGGTCGGTGAGCACAGTGCCGCCGCGCGGCGCGAGGAACTGGCCTGGTTCGAGTCGAAGCCGCTGTTCGGCTGGCGGGTCCTCGTACCGCGCACCAAGGAGCAGGCCGCCTCGCTCTCCGACCAGTTGCGTTCCTACGGCGCGGTGCCGCACGAGGTGCCGACCATCGCCGTGGAGCCGCCGCGCACCCCGCAGCAGATGGAGCGCGCGGTGAAGGGCCTGGTGACGGGCCGCTACGAGTGGATCGCCTTCACCTCGGTCAACGCGGTCAAGGCCGTCCGCGAGAAGTTCGAGGAGTACGGGCTCGACGCGCGTGCCTTCGCGGGCATCAAGGTCGCCGCGGTGGGCGAGCAGACCGCGGCCGCGCTCGTGGAGTTCGGCGTGAAGCCGGACCTGGTGCCGAGCGGTGAGCAGTCCGCGGCCGGACTGCTGGAGGACTGGCCGCCGTACGACCCGGTCTTCGACCCGATCGACCGGGTGTTCCTGCCGCGCGCCGACATCGCGACCGAGACGCTGGTCGCCGGGCTGATCGAGCTCGGGTGGGAGGTCGACGACGTCACGGCCTACCGGACCGTGCGCGCGTCGCCGCCGCCGGCGGACACCCGCGAGGCGATCAAGGGCGGCGGCTTCGACGCCGTTCTCTTCACGTCGTCGAGCACCGTGCGGAACCTGGTGGGCATCGCCGGCAAGCCGCACAACGTGACCGTCATCGCCTGTATCGGGCCGGCGACGGCCAAGACGGCGGAGGAGCACGGCCTGCGGGTCGACGTCCTCTCCCCGGAGCCGAGCGTGAGCAGGCTGGCGGAGGCGCTGGCCGAGTACGGTGCGGCGCGCCGCGAGGCGGCCAAGGAGGCCGGCGAGACGGTCTTCCGGCCGAGCGAGCGCAGGCCGGGCGCACGCAGGCGTCGTACGACGTGAGCGGATTAGGCGCCGGCCGGACACGGGCCGACGGAACGGACGAGGGGCCCGGTGCGAACGCACCGGGCCCTTTCCCGTACCCGGCCGGGGTGGTCGGCGCGGGCGCGCCTGGGGCGGGCTCTAGGCTTGTTGCGACTGCTGTCGAAGCTCGAAGAGGCGACTGAAGATGAGCGCGTACGGATCCTTCCCCGGTTCGCGGCCCCGCCGGCTGCGCACGACCCCGGCCATGCGGCGGATGGTCGCGGAATACCGGCTGCACCCCTCGGACCTGATCCTGCCGGCGTTCGTGCGCGAGGGCATCAGCGAGCCCCTGGCGATCTCGGCGATGCCGGGCGTGGTCCAGCACACCCGGGACACGCTGCGGAAGGCGGCCGTGGAGGCGGTCGAGGCGGGCGTCTCGGGGATCATGCTCTTCGGTGTCCCGGCGGACGAGAACAAGGATGCGCTGGGTACGGCGGGCACCGAGCCGGACGGGATCCTGCAGGTCGCGATCCGCGACGTGAAGGCCGAGGTCGGCGACGAGCTCGTCATCATGTCCGACCTCTGCCTGGACGAGTACACCGACCACGGCCACTGCGGGGTCCTGGACGAGCACGGGCGCGTCGACAACGACGCGACGCTGGAGCGGTACGCCGAGATGGCCCAGGTCCAGGCCGATGCCGGTGTCCATGTGGTCGGGCCCAGCGGGATGATGGACGGCCAGGTCGGCGTCGTCCGTGACGCGCTGGACGAGACCGGGCACGAGGACGTCTCGATCCTCGCCTACACGGCGAAGTACTCGTCCGCCTTCTACGGCCCCTTCCGGGAGGCCGTCGGCTCCTCCCTCCAGGGCGACCGCAAGACGTACCAGCAGGACCCGGCGAACGCCCGCGAGTCCCTGCGGGAGCTGGCCCTCGACCTGGAGGAGGGCGCGGACATGGTGATGGTCAAGCCGGCCGGTCCCTACCTCGACATCCTGTACCGGGTCGCGCAGGCGGTGGACGTGCCGGTGGCGGCGTACCAGATCAGCGGTGAGTTCGCGATGATCGAGGCGGCCGCGGAGAAGGGCTGGATCGAGCGGGACCGGGCGATCCTGGAGACCCTGCTGGGCATCAAGCGGGCGGGCGCGGACACGATCCTCACCTACTGGGCGACCGAGGTCGCGGGCTGGCTGCGCGAGACCCGCTGACGGCCGGCGGCCGGCGGCCGTCGATCTGCTCGCCTCGCTGACGCAGGAGTGGTTCTTCGAGGGCTTCCCGGTCCGGGCGCGGGCGGACCGCGACACGGTGCTGGCGGACGCCCGGACCGTGCTGGACCGGTTCGGCCCGCTCCCGATGGACGAAGGTGACTACGCCCTGGCCGCCGCGGAACCCGGCATGGAGGTCCACCCGCCCGAGCCCTTCTCCTACGGGGCGTGGTTCCAGCAGGTGGCGACGGGCCTGGCCGACGGCTGACCGCGGGGCGGGCGCCGGGTGGCTGCGCTGTGTTGCGGGGGTGTGCACCCAGTGCGACCGTGGTCGAGGGGGCGATGCCGACGGCCTTGCGGGCGGCGGCACTGCGGGCCGATACGCGGCTGAACCGCGCCCCACCCACCCCGGGACCTGCCCGTCGGTGGACCGGCGCGGCCACGAACCGGGGGAAGCGCACAGAGAGCGGGAAACCCGATGGCGAACGGATCCATGGACAGGCGCGCCTTCAGCGAGCCGCCCGAACAGCACGGCGGCAACGGCAACGGCATGGGCCACAGTGCGGAGTACACCGGCCGGTACGTGGTCGTGCTCGATCCGAGGGATCAGGAGAGCGGGCTGAACGCACTGCGTTCCTCCGCCGGCATCGCACCCGTGGAACGGGTCCGGGGAGCCGCGGCCGCGAACGTCACCGAACTCCTTGAGCGCCCGGACGTCTCGGTGCTCTTCGAGAACCTGTCCGTGGCCGTCGTCGAGGTGCCGCCCGACAAGCGCTTCGCACTGGTGACCACCGCCGAGGCGGAGAGCTCGATCCTCGCGGCCGAACCGGAGCGCTGGGTCTACGCTTCGCCGATCACCGCCCCGCAGCAGGCGCCGACCGACTTCTACCCGGCCTACCGCAGCGACGAGGACGTCGTCGCCCGGCATTCCCTGGCCGAGACGGCCGTGTCCCTGGGGCCGGCTCTGGACGAGCAGAGCGTGACCTGGGGCCTGCAGGTGATCAGGGCCAACGTCTCCGGCATGAGCGGACGCGGAGTGAAGGTCGCCGTCCTCGACACCGGCGTGGACACGGACCACCCGGACCTGGTCGGGTGCGTCGAGGAGACGGCCTCCTTCGTGCCCGGCCAGACGGTCGAGGACGCCCACGGCCACGGCACGCACTGCATCGGCACCGTCGCAGGTCCGGCCGACCCCCGGCAGGGGCCGCGCTACGGGGTGGCGTGCGACGCGCGCATCCTCGCCGGCAAGGTGCTCGCCAACAACGGCCGCGGTCCGGACGGCGGGATCCTGGCGGGCATCGAGTGGGCGATCGCCCGCGGCGCGAAGGTGATCTCCCTGTCGCTCGGCGCTCGCGTCCTGCCGGGTGCGATCTTCCCGCAGACGTACGAGATGCTGGCCGGAGTCGCGCTCGAAATGGGGACGGTGATCGTCGCGGCGGCGGGCAACAGCAGCCTGCGGCCCGGGCTGGTCTCCCCCGTCGAGCGGCCCGCCAACTGCCCCTCCATCCTTGCCGTGGGCTCGCTGGACAAGGCGATGAGGATGGCGCACGACTCCTGCGGAGGCATCAACGGCGAGGGCGGCGAGGTCAACATCGCGGCTCCCGGCGTGAGCGTGCGCTCGGCGGCGCCCGGCGGCGGTTACGCGACGATGTCGGGCACCAGCATGGCCACGCCGCACGTCGCGGGTGTCCTCGCACTGCTCGCCGAGGCGAACCCCGACGCCTCCGCGGCCGATCTGAAGGCCATGTTGCTGGCCGGCGCGCTCCCGCTGACGCACCCCGTACGGGACGTCGGTGCGGGCCTGCTCCAGGCCCCGTGAGCGAGGCCTCCGAGCCGGTCGGGGTCATCCTCGCGGTCGACCGCGGCCGGTTCGCGGAGGTGGTCGAGGCCCTGCGGCGGGCCGGCCTGACGGTCACGGGCGAGCAGCCGACCGTCGGTACGCTCTCCGGCACCGTCGCCGAGGACCGGATTCCGGCGCTGGCGGCGGTCGACGGGGTCCGGGCCGTCGACCGGGAGCAGATGAACCGGATCCCGCCGTCGTAGACCCGCCCGCAGGGCGCGTGTGCCCGGCTCGCGCCGGGTGCGGCGCGGGCGCACTCTGGAGGGAAGGGTGACCCCCTGGAGGTGATGCACCATGGCCACGCTCGTCGGATGGCATGTGGAGCTCGAATTCACCGAGGAGGGCCACCGCACCAGTGCGGCGGCCCTGGTCAGGCTCGGGGACGGCTCCGAGATCAAGGCGCGAGGCTATGCCTTGCGTCACCCCTCCGACCCGGAGCAGCTGAGGGTCGGGGAAGAGATCGCGGGCGCTCGCGCGCTCATGGATCTCGCGTCGCAGATGTTGCAGAAGGCCCACTCCGAGATCGACGAGGCGACGGGCCGTCATTCCTACCCGCTCAATCGCTGAGCGGGCGGGCTCACAGGCCCGCTGACGGGCTCCGACCGGAGCCCCTCAGCGGGTCCTGCCGCGAAACAGGACCGCCGCCAGGGTCACGGCCACGACCGTGATGCCCGCGCACCAGGTCAGGGCCACCCAGGGAGCGTTCCCCGCGGGCTGCGCCAGCAGCAGTGCGCGCAGGGACTCGATCACCGGGGTCAGCGGCTGGTGGTCGGCGAAGCCGTGGAGCCAGCCGGGCATGGTCTCGATGGGCACGAAGGCGCTGGACGGGTAGGGCAGGAACATCATCAGGAAGGTGAAACCGCCCGCCGCCTCAGGGGACTTGGCGAGCAGCCCGAGCACGGCGGCGAGCCACGAGATCGCCGTGATGTACGCGAGCAGCAGCCCGGCCGCGGCCAGGAAGGCGAGCGGGCCCGCCTGCGGCCGGAAGCCGATGGCCAGGGCGACGGCGAGGACCAGGGTGGTGGACAGCAGGTTGCGCAGCACGGAGGCGGTGACGTGCCCGGCGAGGATCGGGATGCCGCCGATGTCGAGGGTCCGGAAGCGGTCGATGACCCCGTTCTTCATGTCCTCGGTGACGCTGACGGCGGTGCTCGCCGCGCCGAAGCCCGCGCAGAGCAGCATGGCTCCCGGGACCACGTACGTCACGTACGCCGTGCCGGTGTCGATCGCACCGCCGAAGAAGTAGACGAAGATCAGCATCAGCATCACGGGCAGCATCAGCGCGGTGATCAGCGCGTCGGGCTGCCGCCGGCTGATGCGCAGGCTGCGGCCGGCCAGGGCGAGTGCGCTCACGGGTGCGGCGGTCATCGGTCGGCTCCCGTCAGGGTGAGGAACACGTCGTCGAGGGTGGCGCTGCGGACGGCGAAGCGGCCGACGACGGTGCGGTCCGGGTCGAGTTCGTCGAGCAGCGCCCGGACGTGGGCGGCGCTCCCGTCGGTGGGCAGGCCGAGGGTGAGCTCGTCGGGGGCGAGGTGGACGGCGCGCGGCGCGAGGGCTTCGTAGGCGGCGCTGGTGGTGAGGGTGAGGTCGAGCCGGTGTCCGGCGACGCGGGCCTTGAGCTCGGCCGGGGTGCCCTCGGCGGCGATGCGGCCGTCGGCGAGGACGGCGACGCGGTCGGCGAGCCGGTCGGCCTCCTCCAGGTACTGGGTGGTGAGCAGGACGGTCGTGCCGTCGGAGCGCAGTTCCCGCACGAGTTCCCACAGGTCCTGGCGGCTGCGCGGGTCGAGGCCGGTGGTCGGCTCGTCGAGGAAGATCACCTCGGGTCGGGAGACGAGGCTCGCGGCGAGGTCGAGGCGGCGGCGCATGCCGCCCGAGTACGTCTTGGCCGTGCGCGCGGCGGCCTCGGTGAGCCCGAAGCGGGCGAGGAGTTCGTCGGCGCGGGTCCGGGCCGTACGAGGGGAGAGCCCGCAGAGCCGGCCCATCATGCGGAGCATCTCGGCGCCGGTCTGGAGGTCGTCGACGGCCGCGAACTGCCCGGTGAGGCTGATGCGTTCACGGGCGCGGGTCCGCTCGGTGACGGTGTCGTGCCCGGCGACGCGGGCGCTGCCCGAGTCGGGGGTGGTGAGGGTGGCGAGGATCCGGACGGTGGTGGTCTTGCCGGCGCCGTTGGGGCCGAGGAGGGCGAGGACGCTGCCCCGGGGGACGGCGAGGTCGATGCCGTCGAGGACGCGGAGGTCGCCGTAGGACTTGGTCAGGGCGGTGGCGTGGATGCCGAGGTCGCGTGGGACGTGCGTGGTCATGGGGGAGGGTGCTCCCTTCCTCGCTTCTGCGTATGCCTTACGCTCTTCTGTGTAAGTAATACACAGAACTAGGATGGGGGTCAATCGAGGAGTGGGCGGTCATGGCGGACGAGGACAGCGGAACCGGGCTCCCGGCGAGCCTGGAGATGGCCTGGGGCCTGCGAGAGCGCCCCGGCAAGGGGCCGCGCCCCACGCTCACGCTGCCGCGCATCGTGGAGACGGCTGTGACGCTGGCCGCCGTTGAGGGGATGGACGCCGTCTCCATGGGCCGGGTGGCCAAGGAACTGGGCGTCTCGACGATGTCCCTCTACCGGTACGTCACGGCGAAGGAAGAGCTCTACATCCTGATGTCGGACGCGGGCGTCGGTGCCCCGCCGGCGCTGCCGCCGGAGGCGCAGGGGTGGAGCTGGCGCGAGCTGCTGACCCAGTGGGCGTACGCGCAGCGGGCCGTCCTGATGGCCAACTCCTGGATCCTGCGCATCCCGATCACCGGGGCGCCGGTCAGCCCGAACCAGCTGGCCTGGATGGAGCGCGGGCTGGCGGCGATGGCCGGCGCGGCCCTGACCGAGGGCGAGAAGCTCTCGACGATCATCCTGATCGGCGGCCTGGTCCGCAACGAGGCGACGATGGCGGCCGACATGATGGACGCCATCGTGAAGTCCGGTGTCTCACCGGACCAGGTCTTGGGCCGGTACCTGCGCACGCTGCGGCTGATGACGGGCCCGGACAGCCACCCGGCCGTGACGCGGCTGCTGGAGTCGGACGCGTTCACGGGCTCGGACGAGCCGGACTTCCAGTTCCGCTTCGGCCTGGACCGGATCCTGGACGGGCTGGCGGCGCTGGTCGCGGGGCGGGCGGGGCCGGCCGGGGCCTGAGGGGGCGGGAGGGACCGTCCACCGGCTCAGCCGATGCCAGCCCCCGGCAAGACCGCCGCCCTTGTGGTCACACGGGCGGCAGCAGGTCGCTCTCGCTGACGGTGTACGTCAGCGGGGGGTAGGTGAAGTCCGTTTCGTTGTTCTCGCGGCGCCGCAGTTGGTAGAACTCGCGCCTCTGCTCGTCGTCGGCCGCCGTGAGGCGCGCGCCCTGCGGGAGGTAGGCATGTCCGTCGCGAAACCGAACGAAGGTCTTCGACGTGCGAAACGTTACGCCCAGCCATTGGTTGTCCGCCGTCGGGACGGGCACGTCCAGCACGATCTTGTGCTTGAATCGCCGATTCAACTCGACAGAGAACGCGACAACACTGTGGTGGGTGAGGGAGATCTCGAACTTGTCGGCATCGGACCCCTTTGATTCGAAGATCAGCTTCCGCGGTGGGCTCGCTTCGGGATGTTGATAGCAGGAGAAGACGGCGATGAAGGACTCGTCGGCCAGATCGAGGGCCTGGTCGGAATGGCTGCCCATGGTTCTGTAGGCATTCGTGTAGCTCTCGACGAGGGCGTTGTTGAATCCGGTCGCAATCGCCGTATGTTCCTCAATCTGTTGCGCCAGCCGTTCGTGCACCGCGCGGAAACGCTGCGTCGGGCTGCTGTATTGAGTGGTGGTGCGTACGAGGGGCACACCCTCCGCCTCGTCGATCATGGTGAGTGTGGCACCCCGCCGGCCTTTTCCCACGTCTTCCAGACGAGCAGACGCGGACAGGTCCGCATAGAGATCCTGCTCGGTCGGCAACGAGTGCGAGATGATCTCGTCCGAGATCCTAGGCTCGGGGGGCAACGTAGTCTCCCGTGTTCATGCTGAAGAGAAACTTGTCGCCGTAGTCGATGAAGGACGAGGTCCTGTTCTCCTCGGCGTACAGTCTGCGCAGCTCGTCCATGCCCTCTGATGTGGGCGGCCCCAGCTCCACCAGGTCTTCCGCCACTTTGAGGAACGTCTGGCCGCCCTTGTGGACAGCTTCGGCGCTCGAACAGCGCACCACGTATCCCAGCCGGGTCGGGAGCATCTCGGCGCCCAGCGTCGAGGGCCGGATTTCGTGCGTATACAGACGGTTGGTGGACAGCGGCATGAAGAACACGGAGCCGGGATAGAGGGTCACGGCGAACTGCCGGGGAAGCGTAACCCCGTCGCGTTCCGGTTCTTTGAGGCGGAAGTGGAGTCTGGTCAGCCCGCTGGCGCGCTTCACACCGTAGTCGAAGGCGTCTTCGGCCATGGGATGCAGCTTGTCGAGCCCGTCATAGAAGGTGCAGAAGGCCATGATGCCGTTGACGGGCATGTCCTTGGTCTTGTCGGCGTGCGCCGATATCTTCGCCTTGGACTGCTTGCGCTCGGCCGTGGCCAGGGTGTTGTGGTAGATCTGCGCGAGCACATGATTCAGCGGCGCCTGGTTCCGGAATACGGTGGCGGCCTCGCGGTTCAGAGCCTCGACCATGCGCGTATCAGTCGGTCGAAATCCCTCGGTCGGCCCCGAGAGATTCGTGGAGCACCGGAGCAGGCGGAAATGCAGTTCGTCACCGTCTCGCGTGACGGGTGTCAGATAGATTCCGCTGCGATGAGCCGTTCCAGGCTTGGTGGACTCCGTCAGCGACTGGAAGTCGTGCTCCGCACGGATCCGTCCGAAGTGATCGGCGTCGAGGTCGAAGAAGCGGCGGTAGTACACCCCGGCGCCGTGCACCCGGACGGGAACTCGGCCGCCATCGACGAGGGTCCAACCCGTGTCGACGTCCTCGTGGTAACCGCGCGACAGCTCCCGGATGACGAACACTCGGTCCGCCGCATCCAGTTGGCGGCCGCTGATCCCGGACACGTCGCCACACAGGTAGACGGTCTTCTGCGTCAGGTCCGCCGAACCCAGCTCCTCCGGCGTGATCGTGGACCCGAAGAAGTCCCTGATCAAGTCATCGTCCTGCAACGCCGAGGGCGCAACCACGATGTTGCTCGCATCATCGATGCAGGCCTCTGTCAGCCCTGCCGGGTACATCGAACGGCACCTCCCCTTCATAGATCTTGATGCATTGAACCGCGGACCAGCCCTGGACGGCTCGCGGGCGCCGTCGGGCAGGAGCGCGTAGCGATTTGAGGCGCTCCGGGCTCCGCCCGGGCCTCTCCGACGCGCCGGTGGTCTCTTGCCGCCCGGCCCGTTCCTCTGGGGGGTTCCCGGCTGTCCTCGTATGTCCGTGGCGGGTCGGTCGGTCAAGGGTGGCCGCAGGCCATCGCGCAGCGACGCGAGGAACGAGCGCCCTTGAGGGACCGGCCCGCCACGGAGAGACGATGGGACTGACGGGAAACCCCCAGCACATCCCTGATGCCGCCCGGCGCAGACACGGTTCCCATGCCGCGGCTCCGGTTCGCGACACGCCTGACTCTGTCTGCCGCCGCTCACCGGGGCCTAGCGAGCAAGCCAGCCCGTCAGTGCCGCCCAGCTCGCCGGCGCGAGCGCCAGGATCGGCCCGTCCTGGACCTTCGAGTCCCGGACGTGGATGGCGCCCGGGCTGGTGGCGATTTCGACGCAGGCGTCGCCGTCGCCGCCGCTGTAGCTGGACTTGAGCCACTTCAGTTCGGCGCTCATAACTCTCCTAGCAGGCGGTTCAACAGGCCCTGTGTCTGGACGGTGTTGAGGGCCTGAGTCCGCAGCATCGCATATCGGCGAGCCATGATGCTGACCTCGTCGGGGTCTGAGATGAGCCTGCTGCCACGCTGACTCTCGGAGTATCCGAGGTGCTGGTGGGTGGGGGTTTCCAGGAGGATGAAGGGGCCGTCGAGGGCTGCGTGGGCGGTCTGATCCAGCGGCATCACTTGGATGGAAACGTCCGGAAGCTCCGTACAGGCGAGCAAGTGCCTTAGGAGTTCCTCGTGTACGTCTCGGCCGCCGATGCGGTGGCGGACGGCCGGCTCCCAGATGATGAAGCTCAGGGTCGGTGGTGTCTTGCGGTGGAGGATTTCCTGCCGTGCCATGCGGCGGGCGGTCAGATCCTCAATGGTTTCCTCGGGGTGCGCTGGGACGCGGCACTTGAAGAGGGCCCGGGCGTAGCCCTCGGTTTGGAGCAGCCCCGGCACGCGCTGGCCTTCGTACCAGGACAAGGTGATGGCGTTGAGCTCAAGGGTCAGGTATTCCTCGGCCCATGGCGGTGTCGTGTCGATGTCGGGTAGTTCCAGCGCTGCCACGGTCAGGAGGCCCGGCAGGTCCAAGTGCAAGTCCATCAGCTCGGCGACGTTCGGCATCAGGGCGCGGCGGCCTTGCTCGATGGAGGCAATGGTCTCCGCGTCCAGCCGGACCAGCTCTCCGAGCTGCTTCTGGGTCAGGTTCTTGGCGATGCGGGCCGCGGCCACCATCGCGCCGACCATCTTCATGGTCGTCGCGTTCGGCCGTACTCGTTTCCTCGGTGGCATGACTGCGAACTCCCCACCCACGCATGCGGAATACCCCGTGCGGACCCGTACTCATCAATGAGTACGGGTCGGCGCTCAGCCACACGCTAGTCACGCAACGCGACGATCGTCCCGTGAATCCAACTATTCAGGCGGCGCTCGTGCGCGATCGCCTCTACCTGCACTCACCCCGATCCATCGCAGCTGCGCGGCAGTTCACACGTGACACCTTGCGGGCGTGGGGCGTGGACGAACGCCAGGACGACATGTTGCTCTGCGTGAGCGAGCTGGCCACCAACGCCCTGCGGTACGGGGTTCCGCGCGGCCGCGGGTACCTGCTGCGGCTGTTCGGCTTCGAGGACGCGACCGTCCGGGTCGAGGTGCACGACAGCGGGCCCGGCTTTTCCCGGATCACCGGGCGCCCGCACGGTCACGGCCTGACGCTCGTGGCCGCGCTCTCCGACGACTGGGGGGCGCTGGCCCGGACGCCCGGGAAGGTCGTCTGGTGTGAGTTCCGCGGAGAGCGGACGGCCAGGCGGGCCGCCGCCCAGGCCGCGGTGAGGCAGAGCGGGGTGTAGAGCGCCAGGTTGAGGACGTAGAACGGGCTGTCCGGCGGGCTGTCGAGGAGCCCGGCCGCCCACCCCAGGCCCGCGACGCCCCGTACGGTCAGGCCGGCCGCGACCGCGGCGGTGACAGCGCGGGTCGCGCGGCCGCCGCGGCCGCGGGCGTGGGCGAGTACGGCGGCGGCCCCCGTCAGCAGCACGGCGGCCAGGGGGAGCACCGCGGCCGGTCCGAAGGAGGTGTCCAGGCCGAGGACGGCCAGGGACAGCGCCCGTTCGTCGGCGGCGGGCCAGGTCGCGCCCGTCGCCCAGTACAGGTGCAGCAGTCCGTCGGCCGCCAGCAGCCCGGCCAGCGCCGCCCCGGCACGCGTGTTCTTCATGTGAGCCCCCTTCTCGGTGGTGAACAACCCGGCACCGAGAAGGAGGAGGCCCACAGGCAGGACATTCCCTGTGGGCCCGGTCACATCAGGCGGGCTGCTCCGGGGCGGTCGCCGTGATCACCGAGAAGCCGCCGCCCTGGGAGTCGGCGAGGACGGCCATGCGGCCCGCCACCATGTCGAAGGCCGGGGCCAGGACACTGCCCCCGGCGCGTACGGCGGCCGCCTGGACCGCGTCCACGTCGTCGACGTGGAAGTACGGCATCCAGTGCGGCGGCACCCCGGGCGGCAGCTTGGCGAGGTCGATCATCCCGCCGACGGCACGGTCGCCGACCTTGAACTCGGTGTACTCCCCGGCGTCGGGCATCTCGGACCGGGCCGTGGTGACGGGGAGGATCGAGGTGTAGAAGGCGGCCGCGGCCGCGACGTCGCCGGTGCTGAGCTCGTTCCAGATCAGGGCGCCGTGCTCGTTGACGATGCCGGCGCCGTCGAAGGAGCCGGCCTGCCACAGGCCGACGACGGCGCCGGTGGGGTCGGTGATCACGGCCATCCGGCCGAGGTCCATGACGTCCATCGCGCCCATCATCACCGAGCCGCCCGCGTCGGTGACCGACTTGAGGGTGGAGTCGATGGAGTCGGTGGCCAGGTACGTGGTCCACGCGGTCGGCGGCATCGGGTCGGGCACGGTCCCGTCCGGGTTCATCGCCTTCATGATGCCGGCGACGGGCTTGCCCTTGAGGAGGCAGACGGAGTAGCCGCCCTGCTCGGCCGGGCCGATCTCGCCCTGCCAGCCGAAGAGGTCGCCGTAGAAGTCGAGGGCCGCCTGCTGGTCGGGGACCATCAGGTCGATCCAGCACGGGGTGCCGGGCTTGTAGGGGCCGTTCATGTCGGGCACGGATGCCTCCGCTTGGTGGATGGGGGAAGGACGCGCCGTCCCCTACCCGGCCCGTGCGGCCCGAATCGGGCCGTACGGGTGAAACCCGGTGTGCGTCAGCGGGCACCGCGCCGGAACGCGGAAGGCCCCGCCTCCGGAAGGAGACGGGGCCGCCGTACGGACGCGGTGCGTCAGAGCTTCTCGGGGGTCCGGATGCCCAGGAGAGACATGCCCTTCGACAGGGTGCGGGCCGTCAGGTCGCACAGGAAGAGACGGTTCTCGCCCACCACGAGCTCAGGCTCCGGCTTCACGACCGGGCACTGGTCGTAGAACGTCGTGAACAGCGAGGACAGCTGGTACAGGTACGCCGCCACCTTGTGCGGGGCGTGCTCCGCGGCCGCCTCGGCGATCAGCTCGCCGAAGTGGTCCAGGTGCAGGCCCAGCGCACGCTCGGCCGGAGCCAGCTCCAGCTCCGGGTGCGCGACCGGCTTGCGGTCGCCCGCCCTGCGCAGGATCGACTTGATCCGGGCGTACGCGTACTGCAGGTAGACGGACGTGTCGCCGTTCAGCGAGACCATCTGGTCCAGGTCGAACTTGTAGTCGCGGGCGGCCGAGGTCGACAGGTCGGCGTACTTCACCGCGCCGATGCCGACGTACCGGCCGTTCTCGACGATCTCCTCCTCGGTCAGGCCCACCTTCTCGGCCTTCTCGCGCACGACCGCCGTCGCCCGGTCCACCGCCTCGTCGAGCAGGTCCACGAGCCGTACGGTCTCGCCCTCACGGGTCTTGAACGGCTTGCCGTCCTTGCCGAGCACCGTGCCGAAGGCCAGCTGCACGGCCTTGACCCCGTCGCTCAGCCAGCCCGCCCGGCGCGCCGTCTCGAAGACCATCTTGAAGTGCAGGGACTGCCGCGCGTCCACCACGTAGATCAGCTCGGTCGCACCCAGATCGGCGACACGGTTGCGGATCGCCGACAGGTCGGTGGCCGCGTAGCCGAAGCCGCCGTCCGACTTCTGCACGATCAGCGGGGTCGGGTTGCCGTCCGGACCCTTGACGTCGTCGAAGAAGACGCAGAGCGCCCCGTTGGAACGGACGGCGACGCCCGACTCCTCCAGCAGCTTGCAGGTCTCCACCAGCATGTCGTTGTAGCCGGACTCGCCGACCACGTCCGGGTCCTGGATGTCCATGTCCAGCTTGTTGAAGACGGAGTAGAAGTAGATCTTCGACTCGTCCACGAACCGCTGCCACAGCGCGAGGGTCTCGGCGTCACCCGCCTGCAGGTCCACCACCCGCGCCCGGGCCCGCGTCTTGAACTCCTCGTCGGAGTCGAACAGCCCGCGCGAGGCCTTGTACAGCCGGTTGAGGTTGGACATGGCCTCCTCGCCGGAGACCTCCTCGTCGGACTTGTGGTCCAGCTCGTGCGGGTGCTCCATCAGGTACTGGATGAGCATGCCGAACTGGGTGCCCCAGTCGCCGATGTGGTGGCGGCGGACCACCGTCTCGCCCGTGAACTCCAGGATCTCCACCATCGCCGCACCGATCACGGCGGACCGCAGGTGACCGACGTGCATCTCCTTCGCGACGTTCGGCTGCGCGTAGTCGATCACCGTGGTGCCCGGGTTCGCCGCGAGCGGGACGCCCAGGCGGTCGTCGCCGGCCCGCGCCGCAAGGGTCTCGACGATCGCCCGGTCGGTGATCGTGATGTTGAGGAAGCCGGGACCGGAGACCTCGATCTCCCGGATCAGGTCACCCGTCGCGATGCCCTCGACCACGGTCGTCGCCAGCTCGCGCGGGTTGGCCTTCGCCTTCTTCGCGAGCGCCAGGATGCCGTTGGCCTGGAAATCGGCCCGGTCGCTTCGTCGCAGCAGCGGGTCGGCGCCACCGGCCTCCGGCAGAGCCGAGGCGAGGGCGTCCGCGACGCGCTGATTGACGGAAGAAGCGAGGGAAGGGACCGAGGCCATGAGCTGCCGTTCCTGTGAGGTTGTGCCGGTGGGTGCACTTGGTTGTTCCGACAAGTGCCGAGTATCCCACGCGGGGACCGCCCCTTTCGCGGGATATCAGGGGGCGGAGCAACCCCGGAGCGTCCTGTTCCGTCTGGGAGAATGGCTGAAGCCAGCATTCGAGATAGAAGGACGTGTCGTGGCTCAGAGCAGCACCGAGACCGACTGGGTCTCCCGTTTCGCGGACGAGGTCATCGCCGAGGCGGAGCGCCGAGCACCCGGCAAACCTGTCGTCGTCGCGTCCGGACTCTCCCCCTCCGGCCCGATCCACCTGGGCAACCTCCGCGAGGTCATGACCCCCCACCTGGTCGCGGACGAGATCCGCCGCCGGGGCATCGAGGTCCGCCACCTCATCTCCTGGGACGACTACGACCGGTACCGCAAGGTGCCCGCGGGCGTGCCCGGCATCGACGAGTCGTGGGCCCAGCACATCGGGCGCCCGCTGACCGCCGTGCCCGCCCCGGCCGGCTCCGCGCACCCGAACTGGGCCGAGCACTTCAAGGCCGTCTTCGTCGAGGCCCTGGCCGAGATGGGCGTCGAGTACGACCCGATCAGCCAGACCGAGCAGTACACCACCGGTGTCTACCGCGAGCAGGTCCTGTTCGCGATGAAGCACCGCGGCGACATCGACGCCGTCCTCGACCAGTACCGCACCAAGCAGAAGCCCGGCGGCAAGAAGCCCCAGCAGAAGCAGGTCGACGAGGCCGAGCTGGAGGCCGCGGAAGGCTCCGGCGCCGCCGCCGAGGACGACGGCAGCACCGGCGAGGGCGGGTACTTCCCGTACAAGCCGTACTGCGCCGAGTGCGGCAAGGACTTCACCAAGGTCACCTCGTACGACGACGAGACGACCGAGATGACCTACGTCTGCACCGAGGACGAGTTCACCGAAACGGTCAAGCTCAGCGAGTTCAACCGCGGCAAGCTCGTCTGGAAGGTCGACTGGCCCATGCGCTGGGCCTACGAGGGCGTGATCTTCGAGCCCTCCGGCGTCGACCACTCCTCGCCCGGCTCGTCCTTCCAGGTCGGCGGCCAGATCGTGCACATCTTCGGCGGCGAGCAGCCGATCGGACCGATGTACGCGTTCGTCGGCATCAGCGGCATGGCGAAGATGTCCTCGTCGAAGGGCGGGGTCCCCACCCCGGCCGACGCGCTGAAGATCATGGAGCCGCAGCTGCTGCGCTGGCTCTACGCGCGCCGCCGCCCCAACCAGTCCTTCAAGATCGCCTTCGACCAGGAGATCCAGCGGCTCTACGACGAGTGGGACAAGCTGGAGGCCAAGGTCGCCGACGGCTCCGTCCTGCCCGCCGACGCCGCCGCGCACACCCGCGCCGTGCGCACCGCCGCCGCCGAGCTGCCGCGCACCCCGCGGCCGATGCCGTACCGGACGCTCGCGTCCGTCGTCGACATCACCGCCGGACACGACGAGCAGACCCTGCGCATCCTGACCGACCTCGACCCGTCGCAGCCGCTCACCTCCCTCGACGAGGTACGGCCGCGCCTGGACCGCGCCGAGAACTGGATCACCACCCAGGTCCCGGCCGACCAGCGCACCCTCGTCCGCGACGAGCCCGACGCCGACCTGCTGTCGTCCCTGGACGACGAAGGCCGCGAGTCGCTGCGGCTGCTCCTGGACGGGCTGGACTCGCACTGGTCGCTCGACGGGCTGACCACGCTGGTCTACGGCGTCCCGAAGGTCATGGCCGGCCTGGAGCCCGACGCCAAGCCGACGCCGGAACTCAAGGTCGCGCAGCGCACCTTCTTCGCGCTGCTCTACCGGCTCCTCGTGACCCGGGAGACCGGGCCGCGACTGCCCACGCTGCTGCTGGCGGTGGGCGCGGACCGCGTGCGCAAGCTGCTCGCCGTCTGAGGACCCGCAGGCACGTGAAAGGGCCCGCACCCTTCGGGGGTGCGGGCCCTTTCCGCTGTCACGGAGCCGCTGTCACGGAGCCGCTGTCACGGAGCCGCTGTCCGGGGGCTGCCGTCGCCCGCCTACGCGATGTGCTCGGCCTCGCGGTCCTTGTTGTAGCGCAGCTTGAACGCCGGGATCATCCGGCGGAGCAGCGAACCGCTCCGCGGGTGGGTCACGCCGTAACCGTCCGAGAGGTGTATGTCGAGCGCCTCGACCGACGGGTAGTCCTGCTTCTCGTCGGACAACGCGCAGAACACCTTGTACGCGACCTCGGCGAACTCCGCCTCGTCGGGGGTCTCCGGGTCCGGACCCTCCTCCGGGGCCTGCGCGGCGCCCTGCACGTTCTGGGCGGCCTGGGCGGCCTGCTGGTCCTCCTCACGGCGGGGACCCGGGATCGGAACGTCCGGCTGCGCCTGCCGCTGCTCCTCCGGGCCCATCGGGGGCAGGACCGGCGTCGGCTCCAGACCCTCCACGTACTGAGGGTTGTAGCCGCCCTCGTACGCCGCCTGCGGAGCCAGCGGCGCGGCGAACCACGCGCTGTTGTGGGCCGCGGGCATCGCCGTCGGCTCCACCGCGAAGGGCGGCGGGGCGTGCGTGACGGCCGCGGCCGCCGCGGCCGCCGGGGACTGCACCACCGCAGCCTGCCCGTGGGCCGCGCCCTCGGGCTGCTGGGCCTGCAGCGCCTGCTGCTGGAGCTGCTCCTGGCGCTGCTGGGCGAACTCCGGCGCGGCCGCCGCGGCCGCCAGCGCCGGAGCACCCGCCACACCCTGCTGCGCCAGCGGAGGCAACACCGCCGGCTCGATCCCCGTCACCGCCAGCGCCTCCGGCGCCGTCTCCTTCAACGGCACACCGATCCGCGCCAGCTTCAGCGGCATCAGCGCCTCCACCGGCGCCTTCCGCCGCCAGGAGCGCCCGTACCGCGCCTGCAGACGGGCCTGGTAGATCAGCCGGTCCTGCTCCATGCCGACCGCCTGCTCGTAGGAGCGCAGCTCCCACAGCTTCATCCGCCGCCACAGCTTGAACGTCGGTATCGGCGACAGCAGCCACCGCGTGATGCGCACACCCTCCATGTGCCGGTCCGCGGTGATGTCCGCGATCCGGCCCACCGCGTGCCGCGCGGCCTCCACCGTCACCACGAACAGGAGCGGGATCACGGCGTGCATCCCGACACCCAGCGGGTCGGGCCACGAAGCCGCACCGTTGAAGGCGATCGTCGCCGCCGTCAGCAGCCACGCCGTCTGGCGCAGCAGCGGGAAGGGTATGCGCAGCCACGTCAGCAGCAGGTCCAGCGCCAGCAGCACGCAGATGCCCGCGTCGATGCCGATCGGGAACACCAGCGCGAAGCTGCCGAAGCCCTTCTGCTCGGCGAGGGTGCGCACCGCGGCGTACGAGCCCGCGAAACCGATCCCCGCGATGACCACGGCCCCCGCGACCACGACGCCGATGAGTATCCGGTGCGTACGAGTCAGCTGCATCGCGGCCACACGCGATCCCCTCCCCTTGTCGAGCACATACCGAGCGCCGAGTACCGGGCGCTGATGAGCGCCGAGCGCTTACCGAGCCTTTATGGACCTGCGGCAGGCACAGCGTACGGGTGACTGGATGTCAACGCCCCAGGAGGCCCCGCCCCCGACAACCCCTACTGCTGCGGCTGCGGCGACTGCGGCTGCTCCGCCGGCTGCTTGTTGGCCGCATCCACCGAGGCCACGGCCTCCTTCGCCGCCGTGATCGCGTCCTGCAGCAGCTTCGCCCGGTCCGGCGCACCGGCACCCTCGTACGCGGCACCGTTGTAGTCGAGCGTGATCACCACGTTCTGCGTACGCGCCACGATCGTCGTGTTGGAGAAGTCGACCTCCTTCTTCACGGTGTACGCGACCGACGTCCCCTGGTCGCCGATCCCGGCCGCCGCCTCCGCCTTCGGGTCCTGCGCACCCTCGGACGCCTTCGCCGCCTCGACCTGCTTGTTGTACTGCTCCTCGGCGCGCGCGTTGGCGGAGCCGAGCGAGGCGTGCGAGTCGTAGCGGAAGTAGGACAGCGAGAGCCAGCGGTACTGCGAGCCCTTCAGCCCGTCCTCGTCCAGACCGTTCCACGAGCAGCTGGCACGGCTCGTCAGGTCGTTCGACTTGGTCGCCGTACCGTTCTTGTCCTTCGCCTCCGGGACGAGCGCTTCTATCGTCGCCGTCTGGACCGCCTTGCACGGGTCCGGAAGCGTGGCGAACGCCGCCTTCTCCAGCGGGGCGGCGGACTTCGCGTTGGGCTTCGCCGACGAGGAGGCATCGGACTTCTTGCCGTCGTTCGAGCCCTTGTCCTTGCCCGAATCGGAGGAACACCCGGCGACGGTGAGGATCACCGGGACGGCTGCGCAGGCGAGAACGCGGGTGAGGCGCGAGGCTGATCGGTGCATGTTTCCTTCAGTGCGTTGTGAGGGTGTGTGCTTCGGACGCGGTACGCGGGACCCGGGCCACGGTAGCCCGATCGGGTGCCCGCCTGCTGTGCGCGCCGTCACCTCCGGCTGCGGCGCGCACCGCTCACGCGTTGAAACGCTCGACCAGAGCCTGCGCCAACTGCCGTGCCCTGTCCTGGGTTTCGGTACTCGGCGGGATCACGCCGGGCAGCGACGGCTGCACGCTGTACTCGACCGTGACGATGACGTTCGAGGTACGGAACACGATCCGCACGGTGCGCGCCTGCGCCGCGGTGGCCCCCGCCGGACTCAGCTTGTCCTCCAGGAAGGACTCGCTGCCGAGCCCCTCCAGGACGCGGGACCCGAGCTCGACCGGAGCCGACGGGCTCGCGCCGCCGGACGGAGCGCCGGAGGACGGCGCGCCCGGCGACGGCGCCCCGGGCGCCGGTGCTCCCGGCGACGGCGCCCCGGGCGCCGGTGCTCCCGGCGACGGCGCGCCGGCGGCCGGCGTCGGGGCGCCGGCCGGGGGAGCCGCGGGCGTGGGGCTCGCGGTCGGGCCGGGGAAGGGCAGGTGCGCGTCGGTGAGCCGGCGGACGTAGACCTGCCGGGCCTTGTCGTCGTCGCTGGTGGCGGCCCGGTCGTACGAGACCACGCGCTCGAAGCGGACCGCCAGCAGCCGCGTCTCCTCGGGCGTCTGCACCGTCCAGCGGCAGCCGACGTGCCGGTCGTTGTCGTACGAGGCGTCCGCGACGCCGGCGTACAGCTGGTCGCGCTGCTCGGGGGTGAGGGCCTCCGCGGCCGGGAGCATGGCCTTGAGCTTCTTGCTGTCGACGCCGGCCTTGCAGGGCGCGGGCAGACTGCGGTACTTCCCCGGTTGGGCGGGCGCGGCGGAGCTGCCGCCGGCCTTCGCGTCGCTGGTGCTGCCGCCGCTGCTCCCGCCGGTGCACCCGGTCAGGCCGGCCGCCCCGGCCGCGAGCGCGGCGAGCATCGCGATGCCTGGCAGGACTCGCCGTACCGCCTTGCGCTGCACGTCCACTGGCTCCCTTCGACCGCCGGGCACCCGGCGGATCAGGAAAATGCGTTGCCGCTGTCTGGGCGCGGCTGGACACAATGTCTATCGCACACGCTGGTGCCGGCGCCGGTCCTCTGTCGTATTTGGGATCAAGAGCGAGGCTTTTTGCGCATTCCGAGTTTTCTGTTGTTTTCGGGGGATTGATTCCGTATGTCGTATGTAGAGGTACCTGGGGCGAAGGTCCCGATCCGGATGTGGACCGACCCGTCGTCGGTCGAGGACGGCGCGATGCAGCAGCTCCGCAACGTCGCCACCCTCCCGTGGATCAAGGGCCTGGCCGTCATGCCGGACGTCCACTACGGCAAGGGCGCCACCGTCGGCTCGGTGATCGCCATGAAGGACGCGGTCTGCCCGGCGGCGGTGGGCGTGGACATCGGCTGCGGCATGTCGGCGGTGAAGACCTCCCTGACGGCGAACGACCTGCCGGGTGACCTGTCCAAGCTCCGCTCGAAGATCGAGCAGGCGATTCCGGTGGGGGCGGGGATGCACCGCGAGCCGGTGGACCCGGCGCGGCTGTACGGATTCACGGAGGCGGGCTTCGGGGACCTGTGGGAGCGCTTCGACTACGTCACGGATGCGGTGAAGTTCCGGCGTGACCGGGCTATGCGGCAATTGGGAAGCCTTGGCCAGGGGAATCACTTTTGCGAAGTTTGTATCGATATGTCCGGTTCGGTGTGGCTCATGCTGCATTCGGGGTCACGGAACATCGGTAACGAGCTGGCCGCCTTCCACATCGACGTGGCCCGAGGGCTCTCGCACAACCAGGGCCTCGTGGACCGGGACCTTGCGGTCTTCCTTGCGGCTACGCCGGAGATGGAGGCGTACCGCAACGATCTCTTCTGGGCTCAGGAGTACGCGAAGTACAACCGTGCCGTGATGATGAGCCTGTTCAAGGAGGTGTTCCGGAAAGAGTTCCGGAAGGCAAAGGTCTCCTTCGAGCAGGAGATCAGCTGCCACCACAACTACGTGGCGGAGGAGCGGTACGACGGCATGGACCTGCTGGTCACCCGCAAGGGCGCGATCCGCGCCGGCAGCGGTGACTACGGGATCATCCCGGGCTCGATGGGCACGGGCTCGTACATCGTGAAGGGCCTCGGCAACGAGAAGTCCTTCAACTCGGCCTCGCACGGCGCGGGCCGGAAGATGAGCCGTACGGCGGCGAAGAAGAAGTTCTCGGCGCGTGACCTGGCGGAGCAGACCAAGGGCGTGGAGTGCCGCAAGGACTCCGGCGTCGTGGACGAGATCCCGGGCGCGTACAAGTCGATCGAGCAGGTCATCGACCAGCAGACCGACCTCGTGCAGGTCGTGGCCAAGCTCAAGCAGGTCATCTGCATCAAGGGCTGAGGCCCGGGCGCAGTTGTCGGGGGAGCGGAGGGGCCCGGACCGATCGGTCCGGGCCCCTCCGCATTGCGCACGCTCAGTCCAGAAGCATGTCCACCGAGAGCTCGATGTTCACCCCGAGGTGGTCGGGAAGGGTGAGCGTCATGCCGCGCTTGAAGGTTCTGCGCATGTGGTAGGCCGTGCCGCGAGGATCCGTGTAGATCACGACTTCGTCGTGGTGTCGATCGGCGATGACGTAGACCGGGACGTCGGCCTTGGCGTAACTCTCCACCTTGGTACCGGTGTCGTCCGCCCAGTTCGAGGAAGTGACCTCCAGGATCAGGCGGAAGACGTCGTGCCGGTAGCAGTTCTTCACGACCTTGTGATCCAGGAAGTCCGCCTCGACGAGCGAGAAGTCCGGGATGGCGTAGTCGTCCTCGCCGGTGGGCAGCCAGATGCCGATGCCCTGGAGGAATTCCAGGCCCGCCTGTTCGGCCCCCGCCTCGTGGAAGGCCACGGTGAGCCGGGTCAGGGTCCGGGCGTGCCGCCCGTCGGCAGGTGGTGTCACGGTGAGCCTCCCCTGGAGAATCTCCACTCGGTGCCCGGGAAGCTCCCTGGAGAGTCGATCGGCGGCCTCCGCGATCGTGGTCTCGTGCTGTATCACGGCCATAGCTTCCTCCTTTTCGTGACTCACGCTTTCGGAGCGTAGCCGCGGCCGCCGACATTTCGCGTGGATTCACCCGTACGGGCCCGAGGGGTGGGTTCGAGGGCAACTTCCGCTCGCGGCAAGAGGGTTGAGGGGTCGAGTTGGTCTAGACCATGGTGTGCGGCATGGGGAGATCTCGCGTGCTTCTTGCCGCGTTCGCGTCGTTGTCGGTCGTGCTCGTGGGCGCCGGGTCCGCGCAGGCGGGGGTGGGGCTGCCGCCCGTCGTGTCGCATGTGCCGACGCAGGAGAAGGTCGTCTTCATCACGATCGACGACGGCTGGAACCACGATCCCGAAGCCGCCCGGATCCTGCGGGAGAAGCGGGTGCCGGCCTCGCTGTTCCTGCTGCCGGGGGCGGCCTCGTACGACACCGCGTACTTCACCGGCCTCGTCGGGCAGGGGCGGGTCACCGTGGAGAACCACACGGTCAACCACCCGGACCTGACCACGCTCGACGCGGCCGGCAAGGACGCCGAGGTGTGCGGGGCCGGGGAGCAGGTCGAGGCGGCCTTCGGGCGGGCGCCGAAGCTGCTGCGGCCGCCGTACGGGGCGGTGAACGACGAGGTGAGGCTTGCGGCCAAGGCGTGCGGGGTGAAGGCGCTGGTCACGTGGACGTACGACTTCACCACCTGGGGCGAGACGCCGCCCACGCCGCGGCTGAAGTCCGGGGACATCGTGCTGCTGCACTTCACGCCGACGCTGGCGGCGGACCTGCGGCGGGCGCTGGACGCGGCGAGGGCCGCCGGGCTGAAGCCGGCGGCCCTCATGCCGCACCTGCGGAGCTCAGGGGTGCTCTAGAGCTCGCGGTGGACCTTCGTGTTCGAGGCCTGGGCGCGGGGGCGGACCACCAGGAGGTCGATGTTGACGTGGCTGGGGCGGGTCACCGCCCAGGTGATGGTGTCGGCGACGTCGTCGGCGGACAGGGGCTCCGCGACGCCCGCGTAGACCTTCTCCGCCTTCTCCGCGTCGCCGCGGAACCGGGTCTTCGCGAACTCCTCGGTCTTGACCATGCCCGGGGCGATCTCGATGACGCGTACGGGCTGGCCGACGATCTCCAGGCGGAGGGTCTCTGCGAGGACGCGGGCGCCGTTCTTGGCGGCGACGTAGCCGGCGCCGCCCTCGTACGTGGAGTGGCCGGCGGTGGAGGAGAGGACCACGACCGTGCCGTCGCCGGAGGCGGTGAGGGCGGGGAGCAGGGCCTGGGTGACGTGGAGCGTGCCGATGACGTTGACCTCGTACATCGTGCGCCAGTCGGCGGGGTCGCCGGTGGCGACGGGCTCGGCCCCGAGGGCGCCGCCCGCGTTGTTGACGAGCACGTCGCAGCGGTCGAGGGAGGCCGCGAGGGCGTCGACGGCGGCGCGGTCGGTGACGTCGAGGGCGTGGGCGGCGGCGGAGTGGCCGGCCTCGGTGATCTCGGCGGCGAGGGCCTCGATGCGGTCCTTGCGGCGGGCGGTGAGGACGACGTGGTAGCCGGCTGCGGCGAGCTGCCGGGCGGTGGCCGCGCCGATGCCGCTGCTCGCGCCGGTGACTACGGCGGTTCGGGGGGCGGCCGTGCTCATGTGCGGGCTCCTCGGTCGTTCGGTCGTTCGTACGGGCGATTACCCGCCAGCATAGGCGTGGCTCAGCGGCCTCGCGGGGCGTACATGATCACGGCCATTCCGGCGAGGCAGACGAGGGCGCCGGCGACGTCCCAGCGGTCGGGGCGGTAGCCGTCGGCGACGACGCCCCAGGCGAGGGACCCGGCGACGAAGACTCCGCCGTAGGCGGCGAGGACGCGGGCGAAGTCGCCTTGGGGCTGGAGGGTGGCGACGAAGCCGTAGAGGCCGAGGGCGATGACCCCGGCGCCGATCCAGGCCCACCCCTTGTGCTCGCGGACGCCCTGCCAGACGAGCCAGGCGCCGCCGATCTCCAGGAGGGCGGCGAGGGAGAAGAGGGCGGCGGAGCGGGCGATCAGCATGGCTCAAAGGTACGCAGCGCAGATGGGGGTGGGCGCGCCCTCGTTCGTGTGATGGTCCGACCGGTCGGGGGTGTCGGTGGTTAGCCTCCGCGCGAAGACGCGAGGAGGTGGTGGCGGTGCGCCGTGGTGCCGTACGGAGTGTGGTGGTGGCGGGGTTGCTGGCGCTCGGCATGGGTACGCCCGCGGGGGCGTCGGGATCGGCGTGGGCGTCGGCGTCGGCCTGGGTGTCGGCGGGTGCCGGGCCGGAGGCCGATGTGGCGTACCACGGCCGGGTGTACCTGTCCGGGGAGCAGCTGCGGATCTGGCTGGTCCCGGAGAACGACGGGCCGGCCGCGCTGCCGAACGCGACGGTGCGGGTGCGGCTGTCGGCCGACCTGGCGGACCGGCAGGAGCTGGCGGGCGGCTGCGCGCGGGCCGGTCTGCGCGAGGTGGTGTGCGAGACGGGGCCGCTGCCGCTGCACGGGCGGGGCCGGCACATCGGGCTGGCGCTGGGGCTGCGGGAGCGGGCGTCGGAGGTGGTGGTGCGGGTGGACACGTGGTGGAACGGCGGTGCGACGGACCGGAACCACACGAACAACGAGCACGTCGTCCTGGCCCTGGACACGGGCGACGGCTACGCCTTCTAGGGGTGTCCGGCCGGGCCGGGCCGGGCCGGTTGTCCGGCAGGCCCGGTCTGGCCGGCAGGCCCGGTCTGCCCGGCCCGTCAGGCCGTGCCGAATTCGACGAGGGCCTCGTCGACGATGCGTTCCAGGCGGGCGTGGTGGGCGCCGCGCCAGTAGACGCGCTCGCATGCGGCGCACTGCGCGAACACGTCGTAGGAGCGGTGCGTGCCGTGTTCCAGGCGGTCGCCGACGCTGTCCTTGTCGGCTTCGTGGAGCGGGCCGTTGCAGGCGGTGCAGCGGGTCCACGGCGCGAGGGCCGGGGCGAACCTGCTGAGGACGTCGCGCAGTTGCTCGTCGGGGTTGTCGCTGTAGACGTACGCGCCGGCGAACAGTTCGCGGCGGCGCAGCAGGCCGCGGTCGCGGGAGAGCAGGACGCGCTGTTCTGTGGCGGAGCGGGTGGCGAGGGCGGGGTCGCCGATGTCCTCGTTCTCGTAGGCGGCGTCGACGCCGAGCAGGCGCAGGCGGCGGGCGAGGGTGCCGAGGTGGACGTCGAGGAGGAAGCGGAGCGGGGCGCCGGGCACCTGTTGGGGCCGGTCGACGCCGAACACCTCGACGCTCTGGCCGTCTTGGGGCACGTAGGAGACGGGCACCTCGTGGCCGTCGACGAGCAGGCGGCCGACTTCGGTGAGCGGGACGCCGGCCGATTCGACGACGTGGCCGAGGCTGGAGGCGCCGTCGGTCGGGGTCGGTACGCGTTCGGCGCGCCGGCTGGGCGGGGCGAAGAGGCGTAGTTCGGGGGCGAGGGTGAGCTGAATGCCGGGTCCGTTCACCTTGTCAGCATGCCATTGCCGGGGCGGTCGTCGCGGCCGATTTTACGAGGTCGTGGTGGCTTGGTCGAAGGTGTCGCGATGGGTGCTGACCTCGTCGAAGTGGTTCTCGGCCCACAGTTTCACGGAGGACAGGAGGCCGCCGAGGCTGCTGCCGAGGTCGGTGAGCCGGTAGTCGACGCGGACGGGGACGGTGGGGGTGACGGTGCGGGTGACGAGGCCGTCGCGTTCCAGGGAGCGGAGGGTCTGGGTGAGCATCTTCTGGCTGACGCCGGGGATCTTGCGGCCGAGGTCGCTGTAGCGCATGGAGCGGTCTTCGGCCTGGCCTAGGGCGCTGACGATGAGGCCGACCCACTTGTCGCTGATCCGGGCCAGGAGCTGTCCGGTGGGGCATTCCTTGAGGAAGGCGTCGTAGGCGAGCCGGGCTTCTTCGCGGCGCGCCGAGGCGGTGCTGGTGGCCATGGGTGCCCCACTTCCGGGTCGGGTACGCACTCCCGAGTGCGTACTTACGAAAAGAGAGTACCTCTCCCTAGGTTAGTACTCATCGCGAACGAGCGAACGAGCGAACGCGCGATACAGCGATTGAGCGAACGAACGGGAGAAGTGCGATGAGCGAGCAGACGCAGACGATGACGATGCTGGCGGCCGTGGTGACGGAGTTCGGCGGCCCGGAGCAGGTCGAGCTGGCCGAGGTCCTGGTGCCCCGCCCGGCGGCGGGCCAGGTGCGGGTCCGGGTCCGGGCCGCCGGGGTCAACCCGGTCGACGGCGCGGTCCGCGGCGGCGTCTTCGGCGGCGCCGGGCAGCGGATCGGCCTCGGCTGGGAGGTGGCCGGGGAGATCGACGCGGTCGGCGCGGACGTGACCGGCTGGAGCCGCGGCGACCGGGTGGTGGGGCTGCACCACGGGATGGTGAAGCCGCTGGGCACGCACGCCGAGTACGTGGTGCTCGACGCCACGGCCGTCGCGGCCGCGCCGACGACCGTGGACGCCGTGGCCGCGGCGGGGCTCCCGCTCGGCGGGCTGACCGCCGGGCGCGCGGTGGACCTGCTGGGGCTGGCACCCGGCTCCTCGGTGCTGATCACCGGGGCCGCGGGGGTGGTCGGCGGGCTCGCGGTCCAGCTCGCGGTGCGGGCCGGGCTGGTGGTGACGGCCCTGGCGGGCGAGCAGGACGAGGCCTTCGTACGCTCGCTGGGCGCGACCGGCTTCGTCCCGCGCGGCGCGGCTCCGGCCGGGCCGGTGGACGGGGTCCTGGACGCGGCCGTCCTGGGGGAGGCCGCGCTGGCCTTCGTCCGTGACGGCGGGGTCTACGTCGGCCTGATCCCGCACCACGCCCCGGCGGCGGAGCGCGGCATCCGGGTCGAGGAGCAGGAGGTCGAGGCGGACGGGGCGCACCTGGCCCGTCTGGTGTCCCTGGTCGACGCGGGCGCGCTCACCCTGCGCGTCTCGCAGACCTTCCCCCTCGGCGAGGCCGCGAAGGCGCACGCCCACCTCGGGACGCCGGGGGTCCGCGGCCGCATCATCCTGACGGCGTGACCCCGCCGTGCCGCACGGTGTCCACGCGGTAGCGCCAGTCGAAGCTCGGGTGGGACACCCCGGGCGGGTACTCGAAGTCGACTTCCCCGAGGCACTCGAAGCCGGCGCGCCGGCAGACCGCGTTGGACGCCGGGTGGTCGGTGCCCGGGAAGGCGTGGACGCTGTCGCGGGAGCCGTGGGCGCGCACGTAGGACAGCAGCTCCGTCAGTGCGGCCACGGCCAGCCCCCGCCCCTGGAACTCGGGCAGGACGCCCCAGCCGGCCTCGTAGACCGGCCGGCCCTGCCACTCCCGCTCCCAGAAGCCGACGGATCCCACGCTCGCGTCGGACCCGTCGGACCCGTCGGACCCGTCGGACCCGTCGGGGGCCTGGGCCTCCCACACGACCCGGAACATCCGCCCGGCGGCCGGCTCCCGCGCGCTCATGGCCTCGTACCGCCGCTGCCGGTCGGCGAGCTTCCCGGCGGGCTCGGGGCCGCCCAGGTGTGCGGTCATGACGGGCTCGTTCTTGCGCTCCAGCAGCCAGAAGTCGCCGTCGCTCCAGGGCTCCAGGCGTACGCGTGTCTCCATCGGGCCACGCTACGTCGGCGCGGCGGGCGCCGGGTTTCCTGGGGCTCCGCCCCAGACTCCCGCGCCTCAAACGCCGGCGGGGCTGGATTGGGGCTCCGGCCCCGCGCCTCAAATGCCGGCGGGGCTGGATTGGGGCTCCGGCCCAGGCCCCGCGCCTCAAATGCCGGCGGGGCTGGATTGGGGCTCCGGCCCAGGCCCCGCGCCTCAAATGCCGGCGGGGCTGGATTGGGGCTCCGGCCCAGGCCCCGCGCCTCAAATGCTGGCGGGGCTGAATTGGACCCCGCGCCACAATCGCCGGCGAGGCTGGAATTGCCGCCCGGCCCTCTTCAGCCGCGCTCTTCCTCCTCGGCCTCCATGCGCCGGATTCCCTCGTGGGTGAGGGTGACCATCGCGGGCGTGTTGCCCGGTTCCCAGTCGACGGTGATCAGGCCCTCGCCCGCGAGGTAGGTGCAGGCGGCGGCCAGGTCCTGTTCCGGTACGTGGAGGTCGCGCCTCAGCTGCGCCCCGGTGACGCCGAGGAGGCGGTTGCCTTCGACGGCTTCGTACAGGACCCGGAGCACCTGATCGCGGTAGGTCTTGCGTTCGCGCAGTGTGGCCATGACCGCGTCCTTGTCTGTTGCGGGGGTGGGCTTCCGGGTCCGTCGGGGCTCTCAGGTCTCGTCGGAGTGGGCGCCGGCGGGGGCCAGGCTGGCGGCCAGCCAGGGGCGGGCGGGGCCGGCGGGTGTTGCGGTGTCCACGGTGAGGTGGAGGCGGGTGTCGCCGTCGAGGCCGGGGTAGCTGCGCTGTTCCGCTCCGGCGAAGCAGCCGCGCAGGGCTTCCGCGACCGCGCGGGCGGCTTCGGGCGTGTGCGCGATGATCCGTACCTCGGCGTGCCCGAGCGATGGCAGGGTCTGGGTCTCGATGTACTTCACGTAGGCGTGTTCCCTTTCGGAGTGGGTGTGGAGACGGCGGGTGGGGGCGCCGTGGCGCCCCGCCCGCTGCCCCCGGTCGGAGGAAGGTCTCTGTTCCTCACCGGTCGGCACCTCTGCGGTGGGCTCGACGACCGGTGTCGTCCGGCAGACCGGGTGGTCTCGGCAGGGGGTCGCTGAAGCGGTAGGCGGTGATCCGCGCGTCGTGCTGGGCGTTGAGCAGGTGGATCCAGCGCATTCCGATGCCGATCGCGAGGATGATCACCGCGAGGAGGACGAGGGTCTCCACGGAGCTCACCTCCAGCCGTTTCCGGGCTGCGGGAGCGCGCTTCGTCCCATCACGTCCCCGAAGGGGGTCATGCACGCCCCGCCCTCGCCCTCCCAGATGGCCTCCCGGCGCACGGCGTCGCGGATGCCACGCCCGATGACGGCTTCGTTGGCCATCAGGGCGCCGGCGGTGAGGACGCTGCCCGGGATCGACGCGGCGGCCATCAGGCGGGCCGCGGCGGCGGGCGCGGTCTCGGGCGGGATGACGAGGAGGTCCCAGCGGCCCACCGTGAAGGAGAGCAGGATCAGCTGGTCGGGGTGCTGCTCGGCGAACCAGCCCACATGCAGCGTGCGCCCGTCCACGGCAACCTTGTGCGGGACCACGGGCCAGCGGGTGGGGTTCACCGTGACGCGGGTGATGCGGCCCCAGGGTTCCACCAAGGCGGCGGCGAGCGCGGGAAGCTCGGCTTCGAGGTCGCGGGAGCAGGGCCACCAGGCCCCGTCCAGCCGGCCGGCGAGGGTGGTCTTCGGCGTGAGGGAAACACGAGCCGGGAGGGTCGCGGCGAGGTCGCGGGGCCCGGTCCGGTCGAGGGTGGTGGTCATGGTGTGGACCTGCCCCCGGAATGCCCGTCGGCAGCCCGGTTTCTGGCGATCGCCGGAAATGACACCCGCGTGAAAGCGGGTGTGCGAAATACTCCCGGTGCTTTGACTGTACGCCTGTTCGGCCGACTATGACTGGCGTGACCAGGCATTTTCCGGCGGGCAGCGGACGGGTGCGGTGCGGAGGGCGGCGGCGCGGGCGGCGGGAGTACCGTGAAACGACGGGGCTCGCGCACGTCGCCGCAGCCACCGGCACCGGTGCCGACCTGCGATGCGGTACGGCCGCACGGTCCGCGCCGTCCGCGCCGACACCATGACGCGGGCCGCTCGGCTCCTCGTCGCCACCACACCAGAACCCGAGGACGACGGCGTCGCCGACCCGGCAGCCCGATCCGGCGGAAACCCGCTCTGCGTCCGGCGCGAATCACCGTGTATGACACGAGGGTCAAGGCCGATCGGGCGGCCCTGGCCGTGGCAATCTGCTCGCCGGCGCAAGGTTTGTGAAGCGGAGGTACACGCCCAGTGGGTGGCACGGTCAATCCCACCGTCAGCAGACGGCGACTGGGTCGGAGCTGCGTCGGCTCCGGGAGAGCAGCGGCATGACGACGCAGCAGGTGGCGGCGCGCCTGCTGATCTCCCAGCCCAAGATCAGTCTGATGGAGAACGGTCGCCGCCTCATCAAGCCGCGCGATGTGCGCGATCTCTGCGGGCTGTACGGAGTCCGGGATCAGCGGCGAGTTGACCATCTGATGCAGCTGGCCGGGGAATCGGGCCGGCAGGGCTGGTGGAACGCCTACGACGACATCTCGTACGGCGCCTACATCGGCCTGGAGGCCGAGGCGGCCGCGATCCGGTTCCACGCCCCCCTGGTGATCCCCGGCCTGCTGCAAACCCCCGCCTATGCGCGGGCGGTCATCGCAGGAACGATCCCTCACGCCACTGCCGAACAGGCCGCCACACGCCTCCAGGTGCGGCCGCGGCGCCAGGACCGGCTGTGCGCCCCGGGCAACCCGCTGCGCTTATGGGCCGTGCTGGACGAATCGGCGTTGCGGCGCGTCGTGGGCAGCCGCGAGGTCATGCGCGAGCAGCTGGACCATCTGACCGGCCTCGGCGCACGGCCGCACATCACCCTTCAGATTCTCCCCCACGACGCGGGTGCGCACCCGGGTGTCTCGGGACAGTTCTCGCTGCTCGAGTTCGCCGACGCCACCGATGCGAGCGTGGTCTATCAGGAGAGGTTCACCAGCGACCTCTATCTGGAGAAACGATCCGACGTGCGGCGTTACCGCGACATGTATGCGCACATGCAGGCCCGGGCGCTGAGCCCGGACATGACCCGGAATTTCATCGAGGAAGCCGGCAAGGCGTACGCGGGCACGGAGTTGCGACCAGACGCCTGAGCCCCTGGACGGCGTGTCCAGGGGCTCAGCCGCCGAACGGCGGACCGGATGTCCCTCTTCGCTTGATCGAGCTTTCAGTCCCTGCCGCCTACGAGTACGTCGCTGTCGGTGACGGGAGAGGGCGGGAGGGGCGGGAGGGGCGGGAGACGGTCACGGTTGCGACGGGCTAGTCCTGTCGGGTTGCCGCACCTCGCCGGGTCCTCTTCATGGCGAAGAAGGCCGAGCCGCCGATGAATGCCAGTGCGGCTGCAGTGGCGGCCGCGATGCCGGCCTCGCTGCCCGAGTCGGTCGTGCCGGTCGTGCCGGTCGTGGCGAGGGCCGGCGTCGCCGCCTTCGGCTGTTGGCCGGTGGCGGCGCTCACGTGGGCGAAGTTGACGCTCTTGGCGGTGTGGCCGGGAGCGAATTGACCCAGAGCATCGTCGAGGCCGCCGGGCAGGAAGTCGGCCCACGGGGGCTTGCCCTGGTCGGGGCCCTCAGGGCCCTCGTGGCCGTGGCCGGGCTTGCCGTGGTCGTGGTCGTGGTGACCGTGGCCGGGCTTGCCGTGGTCGTCGTCGCGACCGTGCTCGCCCTCGTCGTCGTGACCGTGACCGTGGTCGTGATCGCCGGAGTCACCCTTTTCGCCCTTGTCGCCTTGAGGCCCCTTGGGCCCTGCGGGTCCGGCGGGTCCGGCAGGTCCGGCAGGTCCGGCGGGGCCGGCAGGTCCGGCGGGTCCGGCGGGTCCTGCGGAACCGACGGGGCCGGGAGCGCCCGTCGGGCCGGGGGCACCGGGGCTGCCGTCAGGACCCGGGGCTCCGGGGGCTCCGGGGCTGCCGCTCGGGCCGGGGGCACCAGGGCTGCCGTCAGGGCCGGGGGCTCCGGGGGCTCCGGGGCTGCCGCTCGGGCCGGGGGCACCAGGGCTGCCGTCGGGGCCGGGGGCTCCGGGGGCTCCGGGGCTGCCGCTCGGGCCGGGGGCACCAGGGCTGCCGTCAGGACCGGGGGCTCCGGGAGCGCCGGGGCTGCCGCTCGGGCCGGGGGCTCCGGGGCTGCCGCTCGGGCCGGGTGCGCCGGTCGGGCCGGGGGAGCCGGTGGGGCCGGGCTCACCCGTCGGGCCAGGCGATCCCGTCGGTCCGGGAGACCCGGTCGGTCCGGGAGGTCCGGGCGGGCCGGCGGCGCAGGTCGGCACCGTAATGGTGTTGTTGTCCATCGTGACCGCGGCCTCACGCGCCAGGGCGCGGCCTTCGATCACGGCGCTGTTGTTCAGCGTGATGGACTGCATGGCCAGGATGGTGCCCTTGAACTGGGTGGTCGTGCCGAGGGTGGCGGAGCTGCCCACCTGCCAGAACACGTTGCAGGCATTTGCTCCGTTGATGAATTCCACGGAACTCGACGAAGCCGTGGTCAGGGTCGAGGGGATCCGGAAGATGAAGACGGAGTTGGGGTCGCCCTCGCCGTCGAGGGTGACCGTCCCGGTGAGTTGCAGGGACGGCGGGGTCGCCGGGGCCGTGTAGACGCCGGGCGCCAGCGTCAGTCCGCCGATCTCGTCCGAAGCGAGAATGGTCCCGGGCCCCCGGCCTGCCGCGTCGTCGTAGGCGACGACGAGGTCGGACTTCGCCTGAGCGGCGGCGGCGTTGGGGGCTACGCGGATCACTCCGTTGACGATGCCGGGCGGGAAGCCGGTCACCGATGTGCCCGGATAGAGCCCCAGGTCGCCGTTGATGACGGTGGGGTTCGTGTTGGTGACCGTCGAACCGGCCAGGACCCCGTAACTGGCGGTGGTCCCCAGCAACACGGGGGCTTCTGCGGCGTGGGCGAGGGTCGGGATCAGGGCGGCCGACGCCATGAGCGCTGCGGGGAGCAGTGCAAAGGCTCCCCGTTTGAGCAGATTGCGTTGAGGGCTTGCGTCGGGTGGAGCCGACCGGATGACATCCAATGCCATTGCAGGACCTTTCTTGTTGCTTCGGGTCCCGGACCTCCCGAAGGAGGATCCCGAGCTCCCGCGACGATGGCGACTCAGGGCTGCAAGTCCCCCTGCCCGCGCCGGCGCACAGGCTCCCCGTGAGCGGGGACCGAGAACGACTCCCTGCCCGAGGTAGTGATACGCCGTCAGATAGGCGGAGTCACGCATATTTCACAGGAATAGGCCGCAAATCAGAAAAAATGCTCTATGTGAGTGACGTGACGTCCGAGGACGTCCTGTGTCGCCCGCCCGTGCGAGTCCGTCGTGCCGTCCGGCTTCGGGCGGGACGTGACAGAGCCCGGCCGGGGTGACTGTGGACCGGCCGGGCTCTGGGTATGCGGGGCAGTGAGTGGTGCGCTGGTCAGAGGTTCTCGTCGTGCAGGTCCTCTTCGCGCAGCAGGTCGTCCTCGCGGCGGCGCGTGGTCTCCTTCCCGCCCTGTGTCCCGCCTTGCTTCTGTGCCTGCTCGCGGGACGGCTTGCCCGGCTGGGGGTGCGCGGGGTCTCCGGGGCGCTGGTGACTCTGTGCCTCGCGGCCCTTGCCCGGCTCCTGGTGCTTGTCCTGCTTACCGTCCATGACGGTCACTCCTTTTGGTGCGTGGGGTACGGATTCCTCCCGGAACACGCTGACACGCACCGTGACGCTCTGCATCGCCTCGGCCGGGAAAGCGCGGCGGACGGGTGACGCGACGCGCCCGGACCCCGTCAGGACGGCCCACGGGTGAGGAGAGGAAGGGACGGGTCAGGGCCAGACCAGGCAGTACGGCTGGTGGCCCGCCTCGTGGAGACGGTGGCTGAAATCCTGCCATTCGTGGAGCAGCTGGTAGACGTTGAAGGCGTCGCTCGGGCCGCCGCGGTCCGGGACCGTGGACCAGATGAAGGCGGCCGCGCCCACCGATTCCTCGCCGATTCCGCGCAGCGGGTCGACCACCGTCATCGGGAGCTTGACCACGGCGTAGTCGGGGTGGAGCACGACCAGCTCCAGCGGGGGCACCTTGTGCAGAGGTATGCCCTCGATGCCGGTCAGGACCATCGCGGCCACCGTCTCCGGCTTGATCTTGGTGAAGAGGCCGCCCATGCCGAGCTCGTCGCCGCCGAGCTCCTCCGGCCGCATCGTGACCGGGACCCGGGCGGCCGTGGCGCCGTCGGGGGCGCCGAAGTATTTGTACGTCACTCCCATACCGCGACCCTTGGGCAGGTCGCCCGACGGCGACGTGGGCTCCGGGACGGCGTCCGCCGCCTCCGTGGCCCGGCGGCGGTGCTTGCCCCGGCGGCGGGCCTCGCGGGCTTCGCGGGCGCGCTGCGGATCGAGGCCGTCCGTACCCTCGCCCGGTCCACCACCGCGTTGCATATCTCCACCCGACTGGTCTTGCTTGCCCCGGCCCCGCGGCCCCCGCCACGCAGCCTGATCATCATGGCAGTGACCTCCCCCGCGGCGACGCGGTGAAACGCCCGTCCGCAAGTCTGTCGCGGCCTCTGAGACCATGGCTCGTGTGAGCTACCCGTACCCGTATGAAGCCCCAGTTTCGCAGACGCTCTTCGAGCGCGCCTCCCTCGTGACCCCCGGCGGCGTGAACTCTCCCGTGCGCGCCTTCCGCGCCGTGGGCGGTACGCCCCGGTTCATGGTGTCCGGTACCGGTCCGTACCTGACCGATGCCGACGGTCGCGAGTACGTCGACCTCGTGTGCTCGTGGGGACCGATGATCCTCGGCCACGCGCACCCCGAGGTGATCGAGGCCGTCCAGGCGGCCGTCGCCCGCGGCACGTCCTTCGGCACGCCCGGCGAGGGCGAGGTGTTGCTGGGCGAGGAGATCGTCGCGCGGATCGAGCCCGTCGAGCAGGTGAGGCTCGTCTCGTCCGGGACGGAGGCCACCATGTCGGCGATCCGGCTGGCGCGGGGCTTCACCGGCCGCGCCAAGGTCGTGAAGTTCGCCGGGTGCTACCACGGTCACGTGGACGCGCTGCTGGCCGCCGCCGGTTCCGGGCTCGCGACCTTCGCGCTGCCGGACACGCCCGGCGTGACGGGTGCGCAGGCCGGCGACACGATCGTGCTCCCCTACAACGACCTCGAGGCGGTGCGGGCGGCCTTCGCCGCGCACCCGGGCGAGATCGCCTGTGTGATCACCGAGGCCGCGCCCGGCAACATGGGCGTCGTGACCCCCGCCGAGGGCTTCAACCAGGGGCTCGCGGACCTCTGCCGCGAGAACGGCGCGCTCTACATCTCCGACGAGGTCATGACCGGTTTCCGGACCTCCCGCGCCGGCTGGTACGGGGTCGACGGGGTCAAGCCGGACCTGATGACCTTCGGCAAGGTCATGGGCGGTGGCTTCCCCGCCGCCGCGTTCGGCGGCCGCGCCGACGTCATGGGCCACCTCGCGCCCGCCGGGCCCGTCTACCAGGCCGGCACGCTCTCCGGTAACCCGATCGCCACCGCCGCCGGCCTCGCGCAGCTGCGGCTGCTGGACCAGGCCGCGTACGAGAAGGTCGACGCGGTCTCGAAGGAGATCCAGGGTCTGGTCACGGGCGCGCTCGCCAAGGAGGGCGTGGCGCACCGGCTGCAGACCGCGTCCAACATGTTCTCCGTCTTCTTCACCGAGGACGAGGTGCGCAACTACGACGACGCCAAGAAGCAGGAGAGCTTCCGCTTCAACGGTTTCTTCCACTCGATGCTGGCGCAGGGCGTCTACCTGCCGCCGTCGGCGTTCGAGTCCTGGTTCGTGTCCACCGCCCACGACGAGAAGGCGATCGAGCGCATCGCGGCGGCCCTGCCCGCCGCCGCCCGAGCCGCCGCGGAGGCCACCGCGTGAGCAGCAGCGAGATCACCGTCGTGCACCTGGTGCGCCACGGCGAGGTGCACAACCCGGACGGGGTCCTGTACGGGCGCCGCGAGGGCTACCACCTCTCCGAGCTGGGCCGGCAGATGGCGGACCGGGTCGCCGAGCACCTCAAGGGCCGGGACATCTCCTACGTGGTGTCCTCCCCGCTGGAGCGGGCGCAGGAGACGGCGGAGCCGATCGCCAAGGCACACGGTCTGGACCTGGCGACCGACGCGCGGCTGCTGGAGGCGGAGAACGTCTTCGAGGGCAAGACCTTCGGCGTCGGCGACGGCGCGCTGCGCAAGCCCGGCAACTGGAAGCACCTGACGAACCCGTTCAAGCCGTCCTGGGGCGAGCCGTACGTCGAGCAGGTGGTCCGGATGATGAGCGCGGTGGAGGCCGCGCGCGATGCGGCCCGCGGCCACGAGGCGGTGGCGGTCAGCCACCAGCTGCCGATCTGGATCGTGCGGAGCTTCGCGGAGAAGCGCCGGCTGTGGCACGACCCGCGCCGCCGCCAGTGCACGCTCGCCTCGCTGACGTCCTTCACGTTCCAGGGCGACAAGCTGGTGTCGGTGGGCTACAGCGAGCCGGCCCGGGACCTGGTCCCGGCGCACCTCCTGGCCGGGGCGAAGCCGGTGAAGGGTGCGTCCAAGGCGTTCGGTGCCTGACGGCCCGTGAGTCCGCCGGCCCGTCCGCCGGCCCGGCACCTCCTTTTACCCCTTGATCGACACTCTGTTACGAACCGTTACGTCTTTACCTAAATAAATACAAGTTGCGCCGGGAATCACCGTTCCAGTGCTGCACAGCCCGTCAAATTATCCGTTTATGTGGGATTTGGCGAGGGCTTGCGGGTAACGACGGGGACGGTGACGGTGACATGCGTGACTTCAGTCGAAGGGGAGTGCTCGGGCTCGGTCTTGGGGCCGCCGCCGTGGTGGGGATCGCGGGCTGCGGCTCACCCGGCAAGACCGAGCCCGGCGCCCCCGGGCCGATCAAGAACCCCAGGCCCGGCGAGAAGCCGGCGCCCCGGGCCATCGGTGACGGCTCCACCGCCGACACCGGCCCGCAGCCGAACCAGCCGGCCCGGCCCGTGCCGCTCCAGCCGGGCGAGACCCCGCCGCAGTTCGTCGTCTTCAGCTGGGACGGCGCGGGGGAGATCGGCAACGGCCTCTTCCCGCGCTTCCTCAAGCTGGCCAGGGGCCACGGCGCGGCCATGACCTTCTTCCTCTCCGGCATCTATCTGCTGCCCGAGTCGAAGCGGGCCCTCTACCACCCGCCGAACAACCCCGTCGGGGCCTCGGACATCGGCTACCTCAAGGACGAGAACGTCCGCGCCACCCTCGGGTGCGTCCGCGAGGCCTGGCTCGACGGGCACGAGATAGGCACGCACTTCAACGGCCACTTCTGCGCGGGCTCCGGCTCCGTGGGCAGGTGGACCCCGGCCGACTGGCAGAGCGAGATCGACCAGGCCGTGTCGTTCGTCACCAACTGGCGCACGAACACCGGTTTCACCGACCTCGACCCGCTGCCCTTCGACTACCGCAAGGAACTGACCGGCGCCCGGACCCCCTGCCTCCTCGGCCGGGACGCCCTGCTGCCGACCGCCCAGCGGCTGGGCTGGCGCTACGACTCCAGCTCGCCCGGCGGCCTCCAGGTCTGGCCGGCGCGCAGGTCGGGCGTCTGGGACCTGCCGCTGCAGTCCCTGCCCTTCCCCGGGCACTCCTTCGAGGTGCTGTCGATGGACTACAACATCCTCGCCAACCAGTCGAAGAACACCACGAAGGGCGTCCCCGCCAACTACCCGGGCTGGCGCACCCAGGCCACGGGCACCTACCTCGGCGGCTTCCGGCGGGCCTACGAGACCAACCGCGCGCCGCTCTTCATCGGCAACCACTTCGAGGAGTGGAACGGCGGCATCTACATGGACGCCGTCGAGGAGGCACTCAAGGGCATGGCGGACAAAAGGGATGTACGGCTCGTATCCTTCCGGCAGTTCACCGACTGGCTGGACGTACAGGACCCCAAGGTGCTCGCCAGGCTGCGCGGTCTCGCCCCCGGCCAGGCACCGGCCGGCGGCTGGAACACGTACCTTGCCGCGGCCTGATCGTCACGGTCGCGGCCCGGCCATCGCCTGACCAGGGCATTGACATCCCCGCGGGGGGCGCGGTAGATCCGCGAATTGCTCATGCGAAACTTTTCACATGAGCCTTAGCCGCGCCCCCCGTCGCCGCTCGATCAGCGGCCGCGCCCTCCTGCTGACCGCGGCGACCGCCGCGGGCGTCATGACGCTGACGTCCTGCGGAGGGTCGGACGGCGGCAGCAAGTCCAGCAGCTCCGGCGGCAACTACGTCACGGGCCCCAGCGGCATCTCCCGGGTGGCCAAGGGGGAGCGGGACGAGGCCCCGAAGCTCGACGGCGAGACCCTCGACGGCGAGACCCTCGACACCACCACCCTCAAGGGCAAGGTCGTCGTCCTCAACGTCTGGGGCTCCTGGTGCCCGCCGTGCCGCGGCGAGGCCCCCAGCTTCGCGAAGGTCTCCAAGGAACTGGCCGACGCCGGCAAGGACGTCGCCTTCGTCGGCATCAACACCCGCGACACCAGCACGCAGAACGCGAAGGCCTTCGAGGAGACGTACGGGATCACCTACCCGAGCCTGTACGACCCCGCCGGGAAGCTGATGCTCCGCTTCCCCAAGGGCACGCTCAACCCGAACGCGATCCCCTCCACGATCATCATCGACAAGGAGGGCAGGATCGCCGCCCGCACCCTGGCCCCGGTGGGCGAGGACCACTTGCGCTCGATGATCGACCCGATCCTCGCGGAGCAGTGACCTCGTGGTCGAGTACGTACTCGCGGCCGAGGCGACCGGCGTGAACACCACCGTCCTGAACGGGGCGCTGCTGCTGGCGCTGCCCATCTCGGTCCTCGCCGGGCTGGTCTCCTTCTTCTCGCCCTGCGTGCTCCCGCTGGTCCCCGGCTACCTCTCCTACGTGACCGGCGTCAGCGGCGCCGACCTCGCCGAGGCCCGGCGCGGGCGGATGCTGGCGGGCGCGCTGCTGTTCATCGCCGGCTTCACCGCGGTCTTCGTCTCCACCGGCGCGCTCTTCGGCTACTTCGGCGAGACCCTCCGGGAGAACAACGAGATCATCTCCCGGGTCCTGGGCGGCCTGGTGATCGTTCTCGGCCTCTTCTTCATGGGCGCGATCCCGGGCCTGACGATGCGGGAGTTCCGCTTCCACAAGAAGCCGACGGCAGGCCTGGTCGGCGCCCCGCTGCTCGGCGTGCTCTTCGGCGTCGGCTGGACCCCCTGCATGGGCCCGACCCTCGCGGCCGTCACCACGCTCTCCCTCGACCAGGCGAGCGCCGGCCGGGGCGCGCTGCTGACCGTCGCCTACTGCCTCGGACTCGGTCTGCCGTTCGTGCTCACCGCGATCGCCTTCCGCAAGGCGCTCGGGGCATTCGGCTGGGTGAAGAAGCACTATGCATGGGTGATGCGCATCGGCGGAGGCATGCTGATCCTGACCGGTCTGCTGCTCGTCACAGGAATGTGGGCCAGCATCGTCAGCGACATGCAGAGCTGGACCCAAAGCTTCACGGTGGGGATCTGAGGACTACACGGACATGAGTACGACTGACAAGGCATCCACCGAGGCATCCACCGAGGCGTCCACGGATGCGTCCACGGACGCAGCCACGGACGCAGCCACGGACGCGTCCGAGGCCGCGGCCGGTGCCCAGCTCTCCACCGCCCCGCTGGAGGACAGCCCCACCGGGCCGGCCGTCGGCATCGGCGTGATCGGCTGGGTCCGCTGGTTCTGGCGGCAGCTCACCTCCATGCGGGTGGCGCTGATCCTGCTCTTCCTGCTGTCGCTGGGCGCCATCCCCGGCTCCCTGATCCCGCAGACCAACGTCGACGCGATGAAGGTGGCCTCCTGGAAGGAGGCCAACGCGGACTGGGTGACCGTCGCCGAGAAGCTCCAGCTCTTCGACGTCTACAGCTCGGTGTGGTTCTCCGCGATCTACCTGCTGCTGTTCATCTCGCTGATCGGCTGCATCGTGCCGCGCTCCTGGCAGTTCGTCGGCCAGCTCCGCGGCCGCCCGCCGGCCGCCCCCAGGCGGCTGGACCGGCTTCCCGCCCACACCACCTGGCGCACCGAGAAGACCCCGGACGAGGTCCTCGCGCACGCGAAGACGATGCTCGGCGGGGCCCGCTTCCGCACCGAGCGCGGCGAGGGCCACGTCGCGGCGGAGAAGGGCTACCTCCGCGAGGCCGGGAACCTGATCTTCCACGTCTCGCTGATCGTGATGCTGGTGGCCTTCGCCTGGGGCCAGTACTTCAAGTCCGAGGGCGGCAAGCTGGTCCTGCGCGGCACCGGCTTCTCGAACACGCTCACCCAGTACGACGACTTCAAGCCCGGCACGCTCTTCAACCCCGACGACCTGCCGCCGTTCAGCTTCACGCTGGACCGGTTCGACGCGACGTACGAGATGAGCGGACCGCAGCGGGGCACCCCGCGCGACTTCAAGGCGCACATCACCTTCTCCGACGGCGCCGACGGCACGCCGCAGAAGCGCGAGATCCAGGTCAACGAGCCCCTCGAAGTCGACGGCTCCAAGGTCTACCTGCTCGGCCACGGCTACGCGCCGATCCTCTCGGTGACCGACCCCACCGGCAAGGTGATCTTCAAGGACGCCGTGCCGATGCTCCCGCAGGACGCCAACCTCACCTCCGTCGGCGCCGTCAAGGTCACCGACGGCTACAAGGACAAGGACGGCAAGACGGAGCAGCTCGGCTTCACCGCCGTCTTCGTGCCGACGTACGCCGGCGACGGCCACGGCACGATGTTCTCGCAGTTCCCGGCCGCGCTCCAGCCGCGCCTCATGCTCAACGCCTGGCACGGCAGCCTCGGCGTGGACTCGGGCCTGCCGCAGAACGTGTACGTGCTCAAGACGGACAAGATGCAGTCCTTCAAGGACGAGTCCGGCGAGGTGTTCAAGCAGAAGCTCTCGCTCGGCGACACGATGACCCTGCCCAACGGCGCGGGCAGCGTGAAGTTCGAGGGCATCGAGCGGTGGGCCACCTTCTCCGTCACCCACCAGCCGGGCAGCGGCCTCGCCCTCGCGGGCGCGATCGCCGCCATCGCGGGCCTGGCCGGATCGCTGTTCATCCAGCGCCGCCGGATCTGGGTCCGCGCGGTGACCGGCAAGGACGGCGTGACCGTCGTCGAGATGGCGGGCCTGGGCCGCAGCGAGTCCACCAGGCTGCCGCAGGAGCTGGCGGACCTCGCCGCCACGCTGCACCGGCAGGCGCCGTCCGCGCCTGCCGCAATGGCCGAACCACGTGTCGAAGAAACCCCTGAAGGAGAGCGCGGATGACGCCGCTCGCAGCCGCAGCCAACGAGAATCTGGCTGAGATCAGCAACTACCTGATCTATTCGTCGATGGCGGTCTACACGCTCGCCTTCTTCGCGCACATCGCCGAGTGGACCTTCGGCAGCCGCAGCAAGGTGGCCCGTACGGCCGCCGCGCTGACCGGCGCCGGGGAGGCCGGGGCCACCGCCCCCGCCGTGCAGGTCCGCGGCAAGGGCGGCAGCACCGCCGTCCTCGACCAGCCGAAGGTCGTCACCCGCTCCGCCGCCGGCACCCGCGACGTGCCGGACGGCCCCGGCGCCGCCGGCGGCACCGTGCAGGGCGACCTGTACGGGCGGATCGCGATCTCGCTGACCGCGCTCGCCTTCCTCGTCGAGGCGGCCGGAGTCGTCGCCCGCGCGATGTCGGTGCAGCGGGCCCCCTGGGGCAACATGTACGAGTTCTCGATCACCTTCTCCACGGTGGCCGTCGGCGCGTACCTGGTGCTGCTCGCCCTGAAGAAGAACGTCCGCTGGATGGGCCTGATCCTGGTCACCACCGTCCTGCTGGACCTCGGCATCGCCGTCACCTGGCTCTACACCGACAGCGACCAGCTGGTCCCGGCCCTGCACTCGTACTGGCTGTGGATCCACGTCTCCACCGCGATCTTCTGCGGAGCCGTCTTCTACCTGGGCGCGGCCGGCACGGTCCTCTACCTGTTCCGCGACGCCTACGAGGGCAAGCTCGCAGGCGGCGGGAAGCCGGGGCGGTTCGCCTCGTCCGTCCTGGAGCGGATGCCCTCGGCGGCCTCGCTCGACAAGTTCTCCTACCGCATCAACGCGGCCGTCTTCCCGCTGTGGACCTTCACGATCATCGCGGGCGCGATCTGGGCGGGCGACGCCTGGGGCCGGTACTGGGGCTGGGACCCCAAGGAGGTCTGGTCCTTCGTGACCTGGGTGGCGTACGCCTGCTACCTGCACGCCCGCGCCACCGCCGGCTGGAAGGGCCGCAAGGCCGCGTACCTCGCGCTCTTCGCCTTCGCCTGCTGGATCTGGAACTACTACGGCGTGAACATCCTGCTCAGCGGCAAGCACTCGTACGCGGGCGTCTGACCGGCGGGAGTGGGACGCTGGTGGCATGTCCCTCGTGAGCCATGCCACCAGCGAGCGCCGCGGCGAGGACCAGTGGCTGCTGCGCTTCGAGCTCCACCTGCCCTGCGCCTACGCGGACCTCTGGCCCGCCCTGACCACGCAGGACGGGCTGCGCGGCTGGCTGGCCGCGGCGGACGTCCTGGAGCGCAGGCTCGGCGGGGCGGTCACCCTGCGCTGGCTGAACACCGGCACCGTGGCGACCGGGCGGGTCACCGCCTGGGACGTGGAGCGGGTCGCGGAGTACACGGTCAGCGAGCACGGGCGGATCCGCTTCCACCTGGAGGCGGTCGGGACCGACTCGACGGTGATCCGGTTCGTCAACGAGCGCGGCGGGCCGGAGCAGGTCCGCCTCGACTGCCTGGCCGGCTGGCACGAGCACTTCGAACTGCTGGAATCCGCGATGGCCGGGCGGCCGGCGGACTGGTCCGCCTGGACGGACACCCGCTGGGCCCGGCTGCGCGAGGCCTACGCGTCCTTCACCCGCGCGTAGGCGCGGCGGGAGCCGGGGCAGAGGCCGGGGCCGGGGAGCCGGAAGCGGAAGCGGAAGCGGACTCGGCGCCCGCCCCGGACACCACCCGGCCCGCGCCCGTCCGCCGGAGCCCCGGCAGGCTGACGGCCGCCGCCACCAGCGCCGCCGCGAAGGGGATCAGCAGCGCGGCCCGGTACCCGTCCAGCGGGACCGCGAAGGACGTCGTCACCGCCGTCACCGCCGACAGGCCGAGCGCCGCCCCGAACTGGAAGGCCGTGTAGAGCAGCCCGCCCGCGAGCCCCTGCTCCGCCTCCGCCACGCCCTCGGTGGCCACGATGGTCAGCGGCCCGTAGACCAGCGCGAAGGCGAGCCCCAGCAGGACCAGGCCCGGCAGCATCGCCAGGTACGTCCAGTCGGCGCCCAGCGGCAGGAAGAGCCCGTACGCCAGCGCCGCCAGCAGCAGCCCGCCGAAGATCAGCCGGCCGTTGCCGAACCGGGCGACCAGCTTCGGCACCACCGTCGGCGAGAGCACCGCGTCGATCCCGATCACGATCATCGCGAAGCTCGTCTGGAGCGTCGACCAGCCCCGCAGTTCCTGGAGGTAGAGCACCACCAGGAACTGGAAGCCGAAGAAGGCGCCCGCGAACAGCAGCCCTGCGGCGTTGGCCCGCCGCAGCGGCCCCGAGCGCAGGATCCCGAGACGGACCAGCGGCTCGGCCGCCCGCCGCTCGACCGCGGCGAACACCCCCAGCAGCACCAGCCCCGCCCCCACCGTGGCAGCCGTCCACCCGGCCCCGGCGTGCGCGGCCCGCTCGACGCCCAGCACCAGCAGCACCACGGCCGCGGTGACCAGCAGCCCGCCGGCCAGGTCCAGCCGCTGCCCGGACGCCCGCCGGGGCCGCGGCGACTTCGGTACGAGGGCCAGCGCACCCAGCAGGATCAGCGCGGCCAAGGCGACCGGGGCGAAGAACACCCAGCGCCAGCCGATCGAGGTCAGCAGCCCGCCGGCGACCAGGCCGATGGAGAACCCGCCGGCCGCGGTGCCCGAGTAGACGAGCAGCGCCTTGTCCCGCTGCGGGCCCTCGTCGAAGCCGGTGGTGATGATCGACAGGCCGGCCGGGGTCATGAAGGCCGCCGCGACCCCGGTGACGAACCGGGCGGCGATCAGCTGCCACCCCTCGGTGGCGAGTCCGCCGAGGCCGGAGAAGAGGAGGAAGACGGTGAGCCAGCCGATGAACATCTGCCGGCGCCCGAACAGGTCGGCGGCGCGGCCGCCCAGCAGCATGAAGCCGCCGTAGCCGAGGACGTAGGCACTCATCACCCACTGGAGTGCGCCGGTTTCGAGCCCGAGATCGGCGCGTATGGAGGGCAGGGCGACGTTCAGCATCGCGACGTCGATGCCTTCCAGGAAGATCGCGCCGCACAGCACGAGCAGCACGCCCAGGCGGCGCCCGCGGATTCTTGCTTCGGTCATGACGATGCCTCGCAGGAGCGGAAGAGGGGAGGGAGGTGGTCGTTGCCGGCTCAACCACCCTCGCCCGGTGCCCGGCTCGGAACAACGCCGAAGAAGACAACGTTCGTTCAGTCATGCTTACCGATCGCGACGAGCTGGACTGCTTCCTGATCCTCGCCGGGGAACTGCACTTCGGCCGGACCGCCGAGCGCATGCTGCTCTCCCGGGCCCGCGTCAGCCAGCTCGTCCAGCGCCTGGAGCGCCGGGTCGGCGCGCCGCTGTTCCTGCGCACCAGCCGCAGCGTCGCCCTCACCGCGCTGGGCCGGCAGCTGCGCGACGACCTCGAACCCCACCACCGCGCCATCGAGGCCGCCCTCGACCGGGCCGCCGCCACCGCCCGCGCCGCGGACGGCGTCCTGCACGTCGGCTTCACCACCCCGCCCGCCGGGGAGCTTGTCCTGAAGGCCGCCGAGTCCCTGCGCGCCACCCACCCGGGGCTCGCGGTCGAGGTGTGCGAGGTGCCGCTCTCCGATCCGTACGGGCAGTTGCGCAGGGGCGAGTTCGACGTGCAGTTCGCCGAGTTTCCGGTCCGGGAGGCCGACCTGGGGGAGGGGCCCGCGCTGCTCACCGAGGCCCGGGTGCTGGCCGTGGCCGCCGGGCACCCGCTGGCCGGGCGGGACTCCGTGTCCCTGGAGGAGCTGGCCGGGGTGCCGCTGCTGACCGTCGCCGGGGACCTGCCCCCGTACCGCCGTGAGGCCCAGAGCCCGGCGCGCACGCCGGCCGGGCGGCCCATCCGGCGCGGGCCGGAGGTGACGAACATGCAGGAGGCGCTGATGATGGTCGCCGCCGGCCAGGGCGCGCTGCTGACGTCGGCCCACACCTCGACGTACTACGCCCGCCCCGGCGTCGCCTACGTCCCCTTCGCGGACGCGGAGCCGGTCGGCTACGGCCTGGTGTGGCGCGCCGCCGACAACTCGGGCGCGGTGCGGGCCTTCGCGCGGGCGGCGTCCCAAGTCGCTGGCCGAAACGTTTCCGCCTGAGGCAGTCTTGAGATTCGTGATCACCCGAGAGCAAACCAAGAGACCTGACGCGGCGACGAGTTGGCGGTACGCGACCCTGCCCATCGGCATCGGAGCCGTCGCGGCCCTGGTGGGCGCTCTCCTGCTGCTGGTGCCCGTACGGACCGCCGACGCGGCCGCCCGCGCCTTCGCCGCCGCGGACACCTGCGCGCCCGGCCTGCCGCCGCGCGAGCGGGCGCAGTGCCTGAGTCCCGAACCGGCGACGGTCGAGCGCTACGGGCGGGGCGGGCGCGGGGACACGTACACGTACGTCGAGGTCGTGCTCGGCGACGGACGCACGCGCCACCTCGACCTGCAAGGGGCCGGCTTCCGCGTGGTGCCCGCGCAGGGCGACCCCGTGCGGCTGGTCAGCTGGCGCGGCGAGGTCCGGTACGTCGTGTACGGCTCCGGAGCCCCGCGCACCGCCTTCACCGACGCCGATCCCCACACCGCCTACGCGGTGCCGTTCGGCTGGGGAGCGTTCCTGCTGCTCTTCGGGCCCGTCCTGATCTGGATCGGCTCCTGGCAGCGGTGGCTGTCCCACCGCTCCCGGCGGGCCGCCCCCTGGCAGGTGATGGTGCCCTGCGTGACCCTGGGCCTTCTGAGCGTGGGCGTGCTGACCGCGGCCCTGGCCACGGACCTCCGGATCGGGCAGCTCCTGCGCGTGTGCGGCGCCGGCCTCGCGCTCGCCGCCGTCGTCATCGGGGCCGTCTGGATCTGCAAGGCGCTGCGCGGCGAGAGCGACACGGTCGAGGTGGAGCCGCGCCGCGACGACCGGGAGCACGTCTTCATCGCCCACGTCCTGGGGGACGACACCGGCTTCGGCCCGGGGCCCTACCTCGTGGTGGCCCCGGGGGTGCTCGCCTTCAGCGTCGACCCGACCGGTGCCTTCCGCCGTGCTCCGCTGCCCTCCGGGCTGGTGCTGGAGCAGGTCCGCCCCGTCTTCGCGTCGGACCCCGGAGCCATGGAGCTCTACGGCCGGTACGAGCCCACGTACCTGGTGGCGCAGTGCCGGGACGGGGAGCGCGAGGTGCTCATCGCGGTTCCCCGCAAGAAGATGCCGTGGCTCGTCGGCGCGCTCCCGAAGGCGGAGCGGCCCGCCGTGCCCGGCTAGTCCTTGTCCTCGTCCTTCTTGTCCTGCTTCTCCTGCTCGTCGCGCAGGGACTTCAGGAACTCCGGGTTGTCGTCGGGCGCGACCCACTGGGCCCGGCCCCGCGGGCGGCGCCCGCCGCCGCCGACGGCCGACCGCTTCTTGCCCGCGAACAGCCACACCACCGGCCCCACGATGGAGAAGAGCAGGATGATCAGCACCCAGACCGTCTTGGGCAGGTGCTTGACCTCTTCCTCCGGCGTGTTCAGGCAGTCGATGAAGGCGTAGATGGTCAGCGCGAGGATCAGGAGGAACGGCAGATAGCGCAGCACGGTGTGGGACCGACTCCCCGGCAGTGACGGGGGGCCCGGCTCGGGCCCCGGTGACACTCCCAGGGTAGTTGGTGACGGATACTGACCCCTATGGCTTACGACGATCTCCGCTCGCTGCTCCGGGCTCTGGAGCGGGAGGGCGACCTCAAGCGCATCAAGGCCGAAGTCGACCCGTACCTGGAGGTCGGGGAGATCGTCGACAGAGTGAACAAGGCGGGGGGCCCGGCGCTCCTCTTCGAGAACGTCAAGGGCTCGGCGATGCCGCTGGCCATGAACGTCTTCGGCACCGACCGCCGCCTTCTGAAGGCCCTCGGCCTCAAGTCGTACGCCGAGATCAGCGAGAAGATCGGCGGCCTGCTGAAGCCGGAGCTGCCGCAGGGCTTCATCGGGGTCCGCGAGGCCTTCGGCAAGCTCGGCTCGATGGTCCACGTGCCGCCGAAGAAGGTGAAGGGCGACTCCGCGCCCGTCCAGGAGGTCGTCCTCACCGGCGACGACGTCGACCTGGACCAGCTGCCGGCCCTCTTCACCTGGCCCAAGGACGGCGGCGACTTCTTCAACCTCGGCCTGACCCACACCAAGCACCCCGAGACCGGCGTGCGCAACCTCGGCCTCTACCGGCTCCAGCGCCACGACAAGCGCACCATCGGCATGCACTGGCAGATCCACAAGGACAGCCGCAACCACTACGCCGTCGCCGCGGCGAAGGGCGAGCGGCTGCCGGTCGCGATCGCCTTCGGCTGCCCGCCCGCCGTGACGTACGCCTCCACCGCGCCGCTGCCGGGTGACATCGACGAGTACCTCTTCGCCGGCTTCGTCGCGGGCAAGCGGATCGAGATGGTCGACTGCAAGACGGTCCCGCTCCAGGTCCCGGCCAACGCGGAGGTCGTGATCGAGGGCTGGCTGGAGCCCGGCGAGATGCTCCCGGAGGGTCCCTTCGGCGACCACACCGGCTTCTACACCCCGCAGGAGCCCTTCCCGGCCCTGAAGATCGACTGCGTGACGATGCGCAGGCGTCCGCTGATCCAGTCGATCGTGGTCGGCCGGCCGCCGACGGAGGACGGCCCGCTGGGCCGCGCGACGGAGCGGTTCTTCCTGCCCCTGCTGAAGATCATCGTCCCGGACATCGTGGACTACCACCTGCCCGAGTCGGGCGGCTTCCACAACTGCGCGATCGTCTCGATCGACAAGAAGTACCCGAAGCACGCACAGAAGGTCATGCACGCCATCTGGGGCGCGCACATGATGTCGCTGACCAAGCTGATCATCGTGGTGGACAAGGACTGCGACGTCCACGACCTGCACGAGGTGTCCTGGCGGGCGCTCGGCAACACGGACTACTCCCGCGACCTGACGGTCGTCGAGGGCCCGGTGGACCACCTCGACCACGCCTCGTACCAGCAGTTCTGGGGTGGCAAGGCGGGCATCGACGCCACGAAGAAGCTCCCCGAGGAGGGCTACACCCGCGACGGCGGCTGGCCCGACATGGTCGAGTCCGACCCGGCCACCGCCGCCCTGGTGGACCGACGCTGGAAGGAGTACGGCCTGTGAGCCCGATCGCAGTGAGCGGCCCGGAGCTCGTCATCGGCACCGGCACCGCGTACGTGGCCCTGGTGCGCCCGCAGATCGACCCCTCCGACCCGGGTGTCCGGCTGGCCGCCGAACAGGCGGGCGTGACGCCCGAGGAGTTCGTGGGCCCGGGCGACGTCTGGGCCGTGGTGTGGGAGCCGGAGGACGGCGAGGGCGGCGGCTTCGAGCTGCCCGGACTGCGCGACGCCGAAGCCGAGCACTTCTCGGAGCAGCTGGTGACCGCGCTGGGGTCCGGCGAGCCCTTCACGGTCGAGGCCGGGGCCGTGCTCCGCCTCGACGCCCGCCCGGTGGGTGACGGCTACGCCTTCTCGGCCCAGGTCACCCCGCCGGAGCCCGAGGAGGCGGACGTCCTGTCCGTGGAGATCCCCCCGGTCCCCACTCCCACCCTGCTGACCGACCTGGAAGCCTTCCGCGGGAGCCTGGCGTGATGACCACCGCCGAAGACGTCCGCGGTCCCGGCCCCGCGCCGGAGGCGAGCGGCAAGGTCAAGGCCTTCCTGCGGCTCGTGATGATCGAGCACTCGGTCTTCGCGCTGCCCTTCGCCTACATCGCGGCGCTCACCGCCATGTTCCAGCTCGACCGGAACGTGCACTGGGGCAAGCTGCTGCTCGTCACCGTCTGCATGGTGGGGCTGCGGACCTTCGCGATGGCGGCGAACCGGATCATCGACCGCGAGATCGACGCCCGCAACCCGCGCACGGCCGGCCGTGAGCTGGTCACCGGCGCGGTGTCGGTCCGCTCGGCCTGGACCGGCGCCGGGATCGCGCTCGTCGTCTTCCTCGGCTCGGCGGCGCTGCTGAACCCGCTCTGCCTGATGCTGGCGCCCGTCGCCGTCATCCCGATGGTGGTGTACCCGTACGGCAAGCGGTTCACGAACTTCCCGCACGCCATCCTGGGCCTGGCCCAGGCGATGGGCCCGGTCGGCGCCTGGCTGGCGATCACCGGCGAGTGGTCCTGGGACGCGGTGATCCTGGGCCTCGCGGTGGGCGTGTGGATCGGCGGCTTCGACCTGATCTTCGCCTGCCAGGACGTGGCCGCCGACCGCGCGGAGGGCGTCAAGTCCGTCCCGGCCCGCTTTGGTGTCCCGGCCGCCCTCTGGGGGGCGCGCGGCGCGCACGTCGTGACCACGGCCCTGCTGGCCTGGTACGCCCTCGCCACGGACGCGGGCGTGCTGTTCTGGGCCGGCCTGGTGCTCGTGGCCGTCGCCTTCCTCTACGAGCACACCATCGTGAAGCCGAACGACCTGTCCCGCCTCAACCGCGCCTTCTTCACGGTCAACGGCTTCATCGGCATCGCCCTCTTCGTGTGCGCGCTGCTGGACCTGTCGGTCCGGGGCCTGACCCTGTAGCTCGGTCGTGTGGGCGGGTCCGCATCCGACGGTCCGGAGTCCGACCTTCTCGCTACGGTGCGCCCTACCATCGAGTGCATGGACAGGGAGGCTGACGTGACCGTTTCGGAGATCGACCGCCTGCACTCACAGCTCAGCCGGTTCGAGGACATGTTCCCCGGGTACCGGACGGAGATTGTCGAGGGCGCCATCGTGATGAGTCCGGTCAAGCCTCACCACAACGAGACGATCTGGGAGGTGCGGGGCCTGCTGAAGCCGCAACTCTCACCGGAGTGGGGCTTCATTTCCGATGTCGCCGTCCCTTTCGACGAGATCAATGAGCTCTGCCCGGATCTCGCCCTCATCCCGGATGCCGAGCGGCGCAAGAACCTCAGTGCCTACTCACCCGATCTCATCGAGCTGGCTGTCGAGGTGGTCTCCCCGAGCAGCCGCCACAACGACTACGAGGTCAAGGACCGCGCCTACGCGCGCCGCGGCATCCCGCACTACCTGATCTTCGACCCCTACAAGGCGCACTGCATGACCCTGTGGAACCCCGGACCCGACGGCTACCGGGGACGGGACACCATCCCGTACGGCGGCGAGGTCACCGTCGAGACCGGCATCGGCAAGCTCGTGATCGACACCTCGGGTCTGCCGGTGGACCCCTCTGTGGACCCCTCCGCGGTCAGCTGAGCAGGGTCGGGGTCGGCTGCGGAGCAGCCGGGCGGCGGAGGTAGAGGGCGGTCAGCACACCCGCCACGAGTCCGATGAGGTGGGCGTACCAGCCCACGCCGGAGTCGGTGGGCAGGACGCCCAGGAAGATCGTGGAGCCCCACAGGGCGGCGACCACCACGCCGACCACCGCGTTCAGCGGCTTGCGTTCGACGAAGCCGCGGACCACCACGTAGCCGAAGAGGCCGAAGACCAGTCCGGAGGCGCCGGCCCCCAGGGTGTCGGGCGGGGCGACGAGCCAGCCCCCGATGCCGACCGCGAGCGTGATCAGGGCGCTCACGGCGAGGAGGCGGCGGATGCCGCCGAGCGCGGCGATGAAGCCGAAGACCAGCAGTGGCCAGCTGTTGGCCGCCACGTGGCCGAAGCCGAAGTGCAGGAACGGGTGGGCGATCACGCCTATCAGGTGATCCGGGTCGCGCGGGGTGATCCCGTACGGGTCGAGGGCGTTGCCGGTGGCCAGATCGACCGCCTCGATCAGCCACAGCAGGGCGATCCAGGCCAGCATCAGCTTTGCCGCCGCCTTGGCCCGCCCGGTCCGGGTCCAGGACAGATCCGCCGTCGTGCTCATCGTCGCCCCCTCGAAGCGTCCCTCCCCTGGAACGTCCGGACACCTTACCGAGTGCCCGCGGGGGGTGGCCGGATAGTCTCGGAGGTATGACTGAGCGCAAGCGCACCCCGTGGGTGGTCGGGGTTTCCGGGGCGTCCGGGACGCCGTACGCGGCGGCGGTGCTCCGCGGGCTGCTGGCCGCGGGCGAGAGCGTCGACCTGGTGGTGAGCCGGGCGTCGCGCCTCACCCTGCTGGACGAGACCGGGATCGCCTTCCGCGACGCGCACTGGCGCGAGGACCTCGCGGAGTGGCTGGCCCGTGGCGCCGACGGCAAACCGGGGACCTTCGAGGTCCCCGCGGGGGACGCGGACGTCCGCTTCTGGGGTGCCGGGGACCTGGCCGCCGGTCCGAGCTCGGGTTCGTACCCGGTCAAGGGGATGCTCATCGTCCCGGCGTCCACGGCCTGCGTGGCGGGGGTGGCGCTCGGACTGTCGAAGGACCTGCTCCAGCGCGTGGCGAGCGTGACGCTCAAGGAGCGGCGCCGGCTGGTGGTCGCGGTGCGGGAGACCCCGCTGAACGGTCAGACGCTGAAGCATCTGGTGGCGCTGGACGAGGCGGGCGCGATCGTGCTGCCCGCCTCTCCGGCGTTCTACGCGGGTGCGACGCACATCCAGGATCTGGTGGACTTCGTCGCGGGGCGGGTGCTGGACGCGGCAGAGGTGCCGCACCGGCTGTACCGCCGTTGGGAGGGGGAGTTGGGAGGATCCCGTTCTCCCCGGGGGGCAAGCCGCGGTGACTAGGCCTTCTTGGCGCCGAGCGGCTTGCGGAGCTTGTCGACGCGCTGGGCGGCGGCGGGCTGGTGGGCGCGGGATCGGTTGGCCAGCTCCTGGAGCTGTCGCATGTGTGCGTGGGCCATCTCGATCGTGAACACGGTGTACCACTCCTGAAGATCGTTATTGATCTGCTGAAAGAATTCGCAGGATGTTGACCCTGCGTGCCTTAGATTCTATACCTAGACTTGCAGGATCGCCGAATAATGGAAGGCTCCACGTAAATGGACACGGTGGACAGGCAGCTCATCCAGGCACTCCGGGAAAACGGTCGTGCCTCGTACGCGGAGCTGGGCCGTCTCGTGGGCCTCTCCGGCCCCAGCGTCACCGACCGCATCAACCGACTGGAGACGGCCGGCGTCATCACCGGCTACCGCGCGACGGTGGACTCGCGTTCGCTCGGCCTCGGCGTCACGGCCCTGATCGGACTCTCCATGTCCGACGCCGCGGACCACGAGGACGTGGCCCGGCGGCTGCGCGACCTCGCCGAGATCGAGGACTGCTGGTTCATCGCCGGCGACGACTCCTTCATGCTGAAGGTGCGCGCCAACGACGTGGACGGCCTGGAAAAGATCATCCGCAGGCTCTCCGGCACCAAGGGCGTCTCGCGCACCCGCACCACCATCGTGCTCTCCACCAAGTGGGAGAACCGGGTCGGGGAACTTCCCGAGGAAGCCTGAGAGTACGGTTGGTCAGGGTTCGCAGGACAGGCAGAGGCATCTAGAGGAGGCGACCGGTACATGGACGCTGGGCTCAAGCGTGAGCTGGAGGAGAAGGTCCGCTCCGGCGAGCGGCTGACCCGTGAGGACGGCATCGCCCTCTACGAGTCGGACGACCTGGCCTGGCTCGGTGGCCTCGCCCACGAGGTGCGCACGCGCAAGAACGGTGACGTCGTCCACTTCAACGTCAACCGTCACCTCAACATGACCAACGTGTGCACGGCCTCGTGCGCCTACTGCTCGTTCCAGCGCAAGCCGGGCGAGAAGGACGCGTACACGATGCGCATCGAGGAGGCCGTGCGCCTGGCCAAGGCCATGGAGAACGACAGCCTCACCGAGCTGCACATCGTCAACGGCCTGCACCCGAACCTGCCGTGGCGCTACTACCCGCGCTCGCTCTCGGAGCTGAAGAAGGCGCTGCCGAACGTCTCGCTGAAGGCGTTCACGGCGACCGAGATCCACCACTTCGAGACGATCTCCGGCATGTCGGCCTCCGACATCCTGGACGAGCTGATCGAGGCCGGCCTGGAGTCGCTCACCGGCGGCGGCGCGGAGATCTTCGACTGGGAGGTCCGCCAGCACATCGTCGACCACCGCACCCACTGGGAAGACTGGTCGCGCATCCACCGCCTCGCGCACTCGAAGGGCCTCAAGACCCCCTCGACGATGCTCTACGGGCACATCGAGGAGCCGCGCCACCGCGTGGACCACGTACTGCGGCTGCGCGAGCTCCAGGACGAGACCGGCGGCTTCCAGGTCTTCATCCCGCTGCGCTACCAGCACGACTTCGTGGACATGCAGGACGGCAAGGTGCGCAACAAGCTCCAGGCGCGCACGACGATGGCGACCGGCGCCGAGGCGCTGAAGACCTTCGCCGTCTCGCGACTGCTCTTCGACAACGTGCCGCACGTCAAGGTGTTCTGGGTGATGCACGGCGTGCAGACCGCCCAGCTCGCGCTGCAGCACGGTGCGGACGACATGGACGGCTCGGTCGTCGAGTACAAGATCACTCACGACGCGGACAACTACGGCACCCCGAACAAGCTGGGTCGTGAGGACCTGCTGGAGCTGATCCGGGAAGCGGGCTTCCGCCCGGTCGAGCGCAACACGCGCTACGAGATCATCCGCGAGTACCCCGGTCCGGACGCGAGCCTGCGCGAGACCCCGCAGGCGATGCGCGTCTGACCCGCTGTCCGATCCGCTCGGCACGTCGAACCCCGGCCCCCCGTCGACGAGGGCCGGGGTTCGGCTTTTTCTGGACGACCCGATCGGGTAATGGATAGGTTGACCCTATGCCCCTTACCTTCACCCTGGACCCGGTCATCGACCCCGCCCTGCGCGAGGGGATCCTCGACCTGTGGACCGACGTCTCCAACGCGGGCGGCGCCGTGGGCTTCGTGCCGCCGGTCACCTCCGACGACATCCGCCCCACGCTCGACCAGCAGCTCGCGGGCGTCGCCGACGGGCGCTGCCGGCTGCTCGTCGGGCACACCGGGGACGGCTCGGTCGCCGCGACCGCCTTCCTCACCCACAACACGCACCGGCTCCAGCTCCACTGGCTGTGGGCGTACACGGTGATGGTCCATCCGCGCCACCAGGGCAAGGGCTACGGGCGCGCGCTGATGGCCGCGACGGAGGCCGCGGCCCGCTCCGTCGAGGGCATCGACGCGATCCGGCTCGGCTGCCGCGGCGGCCACGGCCTGGAGTACTTCTACGCGGCCTGCGGCTACAAGGAGGTCGGCCGCGTCCCCGGCGCCATCCGGGTGGCCCCGGGCGACGACCGCGACGACATCACGATGCTGCTGCCGCTGCACTGACCGACCGGCGCCGGTGCGGGCACCCATACCGATGCCCGTGCCGATGCCCGTACCGATGCCCGTGCAGGCGGCCCGGCCGCGCGGGCCGACGCCGTACCCCGGAGGGCCGCGGCCGGGGCCCGGCGTGCTTCACTGGACGGGCACCAGCCGGCGCAGCCGACGTACGGCGTACGACCACGACGAGAGAGAAGGGGTCACCGTGTCCCTCAAGCCGAGCGCAACGATCCGCTACACCGCGATGCGCCTGGGCATCTTCGTCGGATGCCTCGTCGTCGTCGCGGGCCTCGTCCGGCTCCGCTGGGTGCCCGCCGGGCTCGGGGACGCCAACGCCGCCTGGGTCGTGCTGCTCGCCCTCGTGCTCTCCGCCCCGCTCTCCTACGTCCTCCTGCGCAAGCAGCGCGAAGAGATGTCCCAGCAGATCTCCGGTCGCGTCGCGGGCGCGAAGGAGAAGCTCGCCGCGAACCGCAGCCAGGAGGACCAGGCCGACGACGCGGCGCGCGTCTAGGACGGTCCCGGGCGTAACGCCCCAGTTGGCTTCATCACACATCGAACCGCCCCAGCACCGGGTAAATCCCCCGTGAACGCTGGGGCGGTCGTGTTTTCCGGGCCCGCGCAAGAGGGCCTCGCACGCCGCTGTCTCAAAGTGCCCCTTTGAGTTTCTCAAAGCAGAGGTGTTAGCGTGCTCAACATGTTGACCACAGTTGCGCACCCGATGTCCGCGAGCGTTCCGCTCGTGGCGCGCCTGCACGTCGACCTCTGCCGCCGCGCGTCCGCGGCCTGTTGCTGTTGAGCTGAATCGTTACAGCAGCGGTCCCGGCCGGCCCTTCCTGGCTGCTGCCGCACCGCATCACCCCGCAGAACTTCCCCCCTCGTCTTTGTGCGTCACCACCGGAGAGTGTCCGTGTCCGCGACCCCGCAGGCCCCCGCCAAGGCCTCGTTCAAGTTCCCCTTCTGGGCCCAGATCGTCGCCGGTCTCGCCCTCGGCGTCCTCTTCGGATGGATAGCCCGCAGCCAGGACATCAGCTGGCTCGCCACCACCCTGGAGAAGACCGGCGACCTCTTCGTCCAGCTGCTCAAGCTGGCCATCGCCCCGCTCGTCTTCTTCGCGATCCTGGTGTCGATCACCAACCTGCGGAAGGTGAACAACGCCGCGCGGCTCGCCACCCGCACGCTGCTCTGGTTCATGATCACCTCGCTGATCGCGGTCGGCATCGGCATCGGCATCGGCCTGCTGACCGACCCGGGTGCGGGCACCGGCCTCACCGCGGCCGACGGCAAGGAGCCGAAGAAGACCGGTTCCTGGATCGACTTCCTGACCGGGATCGTGCCGACGGACATCGTCACGCCGTTCACCGAGCTCAAGGTCCTCCAGATCGTCTTCCTGGCCGTCGTCGCCGGCATCGCCGCCCTCCAGCTGGGCGCCAAGGCCAAGCCGGTCCTCGACCTCGCCGAGTCCGCCCTGGAGCTGCTCCAGAAGGCCCTGTGGTGGGTCATCCGCCTCGCCCCGATCGGCACCATCGGCCTGATCGGCACCGCGATCGCCACGTACGGCTGGGACCTGATCGGCAAGTACGCGACCTTCACCGCCGACGTCTACATCGGCTGCGCCCTCGTGATGTTCGTGGTCTACCCGCTGCTGCTCGCGACGGTCGCCAAGGTCAACCCGCTCCAGTTCTTCAAGGGCGCCTGGCCCGCCATCCAGCTGGCCTTCGTCTCGCGCTCCTCGGTCGGCACCATGCCGGTCACCCAGAAGGTCACCGAGCGCCTCGGCGTCCCGAAGGAATACGCCTCCTTCGCCGTCCCGTTCGGCGCCACCACCAAGATGGACGGCTGCGCCGCGATCTACCCGGCGCTCGCCGCGATCTTCATCGCGCAGATCTTCGACGTGCAGCTGGGCATCAAGGAGTACCTGCTCATCGTCTTCGTGTCGGTCATCGGCTCGGCGGCCACGGCCGGTCTGACGGGCGCGACGGTCATGCTGACGCTGACCCTCTCCACCCTGGGCCTCCCGCTGGCGGGCGTGGGCCTGCTGCTGGCGATCGACCCGATCCTGGACATGATCCGCACGGCCACGAACGTGGCCGGGCAAGCCCTGGTCCCGGTCATCGTCTCGGCCCGCGAGGGAATCCTGGACAAGGAGGCCTACGCCTCCGCCTCGGCCTCCCCGCTGGACGACCCGGCCCCGTCGGCCGCCGCCGACGTCACGCCGCAGCCGGTCGCCGCGACCGCCTGATCCCGCCCGATCGCCGTACCGCCGCAGCCCCCGCCCCCGTCCGGGCGGGGGCTGCGGCGTTTCCGGCAGGTGCTGCCGCAGCGTCAGACCGTCTGCGCGCGGACGTACGCGACCGTCGCGAGCAGGAGCGGCAGGGCGAACCACCAGCGGCCCAGGGTCCGCCGGAACAGCGGGGTGATGGTGATCAGCAGCCCCAGGAGGCAGAAGCAGAGGGAGAGGCCGGCCACGAACCGGATCTCCTCGCGCACCCGGTCGTCGTAGGGGTCCGGCTGCATCGCCAGGGTGGCGTAGCAGAGGAACACCGCGGGGACGTAGACCAGGGCGAGCGGAACTCCGAGCACCCACTGCAGGCAGCCGCGGTCCTCGGGCCGGTCGATGTCCTCCCGGGGGAGCCTCAGCCGAGCGTCGCGCCACGCACCCACGCGATCACCCCCAGGACGAGCGGCGGGGCCAGCCACCACAGTCCCATGGCCCTGCGCACGCTCGGAAGGAGGGTGATGAGCAGGCCGAGCACGCTCAGGGACACGGCGAGGAAGCACATCGCGCCGACGTTCTCGTAGCCCTGGTGGTCCCAGTCGGCCTGCGGCCCGGCGAACAGGGCCAGGGACACGGCGGCGGCGTTCAGCAGGTGGATGATCCCGAGCGGAACACCCAGCACCCACCGCACGTATCCCCGGTCCCCGGGCACGTCGGTGTTGTCGCTCAGGTCCGTCATCGCATCGCGTTCCTTGCCTGCCCGAGGTTGTCGACGAACCGGTCGCCGTAGCCCTGGGCCTTGGGGAGGTCCCAGTAGGGCCCTCCGTTGTACCGGGCGGCGATCTCCCGCATCTGGGCCTCCGTCATCTGGTCGGCCGGGACGTCGGCGAGGCCGCTCTCCGCCTTGATCTGGGCCAGGAAGCCGGCCGCTATGAACGCATTCTGCTTGGGGTCCTGGAGCGCCTCTTCCACCAGGGTCCGCTGGTGGTCCGTGAGGTTCGCCGGGTCGTAGCCGAGCACTTCCGCGCCGCGTCGGAGCTGGATGGCGACCGGGCCGTACGAGGTCTCGTCGAGGCCCCCGCCGAGCCGCCACGGAAGGTTCTCGGGGATGACCGGGCTCAGTCCCCACGGGGCCGCGGCCTGTTCGCGGATGGTGCCGGTCACGTCGTCCATGAGCCCGGGCTGCCAGCCCCCGACCTCCTGCCAGGCCACGCCCGCGAGGAGTTCCTCCGGGAGGCCCGCGTTCTTGGCCGCCGCCCGCAGGAGCTCCTTGTTCTGGGAGATCCAGTCCGCGTGCATGCCGTCCGTGACCACCGGGATCCAGTAGTTGTCGGCGGCATCCGGCAGCCCCGACACCTGCATGCGGATGTCGCGCAGCTGCGGGGAGACCGGGGTGTCCGGGCCGACCGGCCCGGGCATCTCCCGCTTCCCGGCGCTGCCCGGCAGATGGGTCAGCGGGCTGGTGCGGGCCTCCAATGCCTCCCGGCGGATGTCCGCCATCGCCGCGTACAGGTCGGGCGGGCTCCCCCCGCCCTTGACCTTGAACTCCGGCAGCAGCTCGTACGCCTGCTTCAGCGCGTGCACGCACGTGCTGCGCGCCTCCTGCTCGACCGTCTTCGCCAGGTGGAAGTCACCGCCCGCGGCGTCGTGGAGCCGGTTCGCCTCGTCGCGGATGTCGTCCACGTCCATGGTGAGCTCGGCCAGGCCGTCGAGGAACCCGGTCGTGGCCCGCATGTCCTCCCACTGCCGCATCGGCTCGGCCTCCTGCGCCGTGCGGGTGATCGCGGTGCCCTTGGTCCCGATCAGCGTGGCGAGGGCGCGCTCCGAGCGCTTGCCGTTGTCGTAGTGGGTCTTCGCGGTGGTGAGGGCGAGGGCATACGCGTTCAGGGCGCTGGCCGCCTTGTCGTAGCCCTCGGCCATGTGGGTCACCAGCTGCCGGGCCTCGGCGAGGCGGCCGGTGTAGGTGTGGCTGCCGTCGCTCTGCCACTGCGTACCGGTCTCCGCACGCCGGGCGGGCCCCCCGACCTGGACGAGGAGGTCGCGCAGCCGGCGGAACTCCGCGGCGTTGCGCTCGACGAGCGGCGGATTGCACTCCTGCAGGAACTGGACGTCCTTGCGGTAACTCAAGCCGCTCACTTGGCCTCCGGCTTGACGTACGTGCCCTCGTCGACGATGGAGCGGAGGAAGGACGCTGCGGTCCCGTCGTCCACCTGGGCGAAGCTGGTGCCGGTGGTCTTCAGGCGGGTGGCCAGGCCCGCGAACAGGGCGACCGTGTCCTTGAACTGGTCGTCGGCGAACCGGGCGAAGCGGAGGGCTTCGTTCGCCACGTCGGCGTGGGCGCGGGGTGCCCGGGCCATGGTGCTCGCGTCGCCATCGGGGCGGCCCTCGTGCAGCAGCGCGGCGATCTCGATCAGGAGGTTCGCGTTGCCGTTGATGGAGGTGACCCCGGCCAGCAGGCTCCCCGCCGGGCCACCGCCACCCGCATCGGGCGCCACCTGGTTCAGCCGCATGCCGGGCGACTGCGATCCGGCGAGCGCAGCCGCCTTGTGCTGCGCCCACTCCGCGTCGAATGACATCTGGTTCCCCCCGACTTGATCCGGAAGTGCTGGCTGGATCATGTCCATGCTAATACGGGGAAATCGGCACCCCAGCCGTCAAGGGGGCTTTCACAGACGGATGGTGGAGCCGTTGCCGATCACGACACCTGCGCCACGAATCCGGCCCACGCCTCTGGGGCGAAGGTGATGTCGGGGCCGTGGAGAACCTTGGAGTCGCGGACGTGGATGGTGGCGGGGGTGTGGGCCACCTCGACGCAGTCGTTGATGTCGCCGCTGTCGCTGTAGCTGCTCTTGAACCACTCCAGCTCGGACTCGTGGATCATGTCTCTCCCAGCACTTGCTCGATGAATGCGACGGACTCCCGTGGCGTGAGAGCCTGGGACCGGATCATGGCATGGCATTGTTCAAGGACCCGGACCTGCCTCGGATCGGAGACGGGGCGGCCGCTGAACGCCCCTTCGGAGCGCCCTACCGCCGATCCGTCCGCGAACTTCAGCACGTGGATCAACCCACCCATTCCGGCGTGCTCTTCGAGATCGGTGGGCATGACCTGGATCGTCACGTGCCGCAGCTCGGCAACCTCCAACAGGCGTTCGAGTTGCCCACGCATCACCATTGTCCCCCCGATGCGGCGCCGCAGTGTCACCTCTTCCTGGACGAAGCACAGGGCGGGTGCGGGGCTGCGGTCGAAGATCGACCGGCGGGCCATCCGGGCGGCAAGACCACGCTCCACCTGCTCAGCGGTCTGCGGAGGCTGCCACATCTCGAACAGGGCCCGTGCGTAGTCGTCCGTCTGCAACAGGCCATGGATGTTGTGGCTGCCGTACGCCGACAGTTCGACGGCCCGGCCCTCCAGCTGCACGAGATCCCGGACCTTCTTCGGGTAGCGGACCTGTTCCATGTCGGCCTTCATCGCGGCGATCTTCCCGCCCGCCCCCAGCGCCTCGTCCGCCCTGTCCAGGTACTCGGGGCGGGGGATCCGCTTGCCCGCCTCCACCTTGCGGACGAGGTCCTCCCCGTACCCGACCGCCGTGCCGAAGTCCGCGGCCCGGATGCCCGCCTCCTCCCGCCAGGCCCGGAGCTGGCGGCCCAGCGCGGCCAGGACCGCCACTCCCTGCTCGTCCTCGGGATCGACGTCCCAGCCCGCGTCTTCCGCACCGTCAATGTCCACGCTCATGCGCGCCCGCCTTCGACGTACCGGATTTCTCAACGCCCTTTGCCCGCAGGTCTTGCAGGACAGCCGGGACAGCACCGGACAACGTCCGGACAAACGCCGGACGCAAGGGCGGTGTCGCTTCTCACGGTATGCACGGCCCGACACGCTCGGTCACGTGAACACTCAAATCTGTGACTCAGGGCACTGTTTCGGCGCCCAGCTCGCCGCCACCCCGCGCGGCGCCCGCCAGGCGCGGCAGCTCGCCGTCGAGAAGATCGCCGAGTGGGGTCTGCCGACGGAAGGACCGGCGCTCATCGTGGCCGAGCTGGCCGCCAACGCGGTGAGCCATGGCCGGGTGCCCGGGCGGGACTTCCGGATCGTGCTCACCCTGGCGGACGGGGTGCTGCGGATCGAGGTGGCCGATACGCGCGGCGACCGGATCCCGCGTATCCGCGACGCGGAAGGGGGCGCGGAGGGCGGGCGGGGCCTGGTGCTGGTCGATGCGCTCGCGGACCGCTGGGGCGTAAGGCAGGGGCCGGTTCCCTGCAAGGTGGTGTGGGCGGAGGTCTTCCTCGCCACCGGGTCGCGGGGAGCCGTGCTCCGGCGGGCTTAGACGCATAAAGACCCAAAGAACCGGGGGAAAGAACCAACCAACCCAACCAAACCCGGCCCGCGTCGCTCGGTCGGGTGAAACGTGCCAACTGGGCTGGATTTCACACCGGTTGGCGGGCATATGCTCGGCCCGACCACCTCAGACATGAGACGGCCCCCGGCGGGACGGCAATCCCGGGCGAGGGCCTGACCAACAAGGAAGTAGCACCTTCCCAATGGCTCTTCAGCAGCCTAGCGCGCCCTCGCGCGCAACGTCCCGTGTTCGATCCGGGACCGCCCGATCCGGTGTCATCCACGTCAACACACCGCACACGCGTCACTTCACCGTGGTCGGCAACCACCTGCTCCAGCACCCCGAGTTGTCGGCCATGGCGATCGGGGTCGCGGCGTACATCCAGTCGCTGCCGGACGGGGCCCCGGTCGGCATCAAGGCCCTCACCGAGCGGTTCCCGGAGGGGGAGGTCCGGGTCGCCGACGCCCTGCGGGAGCTGGAGCGGTACGGCTACCTGGAGCGGCGGCGCGAGCGGCTGGCGACCGGGCAGGTGGTGACCCGGACGTACTCGTACAACAGGCCGGGCGACGTCACCCCGGAGGACCCGCCTCCGCAACCTCCGCCACCTCCGCCTCGGCCGGGCCGGGAGCCTGCGCCCGAGCCCGTACCGGGGCCTGTACCGGGTCCCGTACCGCAGCCCGTAGCAGAGCCACAGCCTGAGCCGGACGTGCGGCCCGGGCCGGTGACGGCCCGCGCGCCCGATGTCCCGCCCGCGCCGCCGCGGCCACTGCACCCCGGCGCGGCCGATCTGCTCGCCGGGCTGCGGCGGTACGACCCCCGGCTCCTGCTGGCCGAACGGGACGTACGGCGGCTCGCGCCGGCCGTGTCGGACTGGCTGGAGCGCGGGGCGGAACCCGACGAGGTCGGGCGGGTCCTGACCGGGGGCCTCCCCGAGGACATGCACCGTCCCGCGTCCGTCCTGGCGTACCGGCTCACCGCGCTGATCCCACCGCACCTGCCACCCGCCCCGGCGGCCAGACCGGTCCGGCGCCCGGATCCCTTCCAGACCTGCGACGGCTGCGACCGGGCCTTCCGCGCCCCCGCCCCGGGCCGCTGCCGCGACTGTCCACCCGACCCCGAACGTGCGGCGAGGCCCGCTGCCTAGGGCAGGACGGCCGCGCCCCTCACCCCTGGCAGAGTCCGGCCCGATCGCACGCCGATGGGCCCGAGCCCCTCGGGGCCCGCCAGGTGGGCGAGTTCCTCGGTGGCTTCCGCAGGGAGGGCCTCGACGGCCGCCGTGAGCTGCGCGGCCAGGTCCGGGAAGGGGGCCCAGGCCGCGGCGGGCAGGGCGAGGGCGGCGAGGAGCAGGTCGCCCTCGTAGAAGTACGCGTCCAGCATCGGCTCTTCGAGGAGCAGCGCCACGGCGAGGGGGAGGACGTACGGAAGGGACACGTTCTGCGCGACGAGCGTGCGGAGGTCCGCCGGGGCCAGGGCGGACAGCGGCCGGCGGCGCAGTGCGTGGACCTTGGTGACGAGCGCCGTCGCGTGCGGCGGCGGGGCGGGCCACTGCGGGCCGTCCAGCTCGTCGAGGGTGCGGTCCAGGTGGAGGAGTCGCGGACGGTTCATACGGCCATTCTGGCCCTGTCCGGTGGAGGGCCGGTATGGCCCCGCGAGTGCCTCGGGTCCGCCGCAGGCCACGGGTGGGCGTGCGGCGGACGACGAGGTGGGGCCGGGGCCGCGGCTCAGGAGCCGGCGCGGACCGAGCCGGTGCTGGAACCGCTGGCGTCCCCGATGAAGCAGGTGACCTCGCGGTCGCCGAGGATCCAGGTGGTGGACTGGGGGTAGTAGTAGTACACCTCCAGCTTGTCCGAGAGCTTCGCGTCCTTGCCCACGTACGTGGTGAGCGCCGGGCCCGCGCACTTCTCCTCGACGATCGAGACGACCTTCTCCGTGCCCGGGTACGGTCCCTCCTCCAGCTCGAAGACGGAGTACGCCTCGCCCTGGTGGGCCTGCTCGCAGGGCACGATGCGCACGGAGAGGGAGGCCTGGCCGCCGTCCTTGTCCTCGTACTCCGCCAGGTTGTCGTCCGTGTTGAAGCAGTCGCCCAGGCGGATGTCGCTCACCTTGCTGGAGCCCGAGTCGGTGACCTGGCCGCTGGTGTCGCGCTTCGGCGACGGGCCGTCGCCCAGCGCTCCCGCGATTCCGAGGACCACCAAGACCGCGGTGAGCGCGAGGGTCACGCCGTGGATGACGATCGCCGCGACGGCGAAGCCCTTGCCCTTCTCGCCGCGGCTGCGGATCTGGGAGAGGGCGATGATGCCGAGGATCAGCGGGACCAGCGGCAGCGCGCAGACGATCGACATGACGAACGCCACGATGGCCAGCGCGTTGGTCTTCTGCGACTGCGGCGGCACGTGCCAGCCCTGCGGCCCGCCGGCGTACGGCTGCCCGGGGTCCCCCGGCTGCCCCGGCTGTCCGTACGGTCCCGGCTGTCCCGGCTGCCCGTACGGTCCGGGCTGTCCGGATTGCGGGTACGGCTCGGGGGACGACGGCGGCTGCGGCGGTATGGACATGCGCGTGGAGCTCCTTGCTCAGAGGGTGAGACACGATCAACAGCCGGGCGGTGACACCGCGGCCGCCGGGGCCCGGTCCGCGCGAGGCCGGCGACGGGCGGCAACGTGGCCGCTCCCGGTCCGGCGTGGTCCCGGACGCCTTCGGCGGGTGGCAGCCGGACCGCACCGACGCATGCATGCCGTTGGTGTGGTGCCGTCCCTACGCTACCTGCCGTGACCGACAGCCCGTGGACTGCCCGCCGGGGACCCCGCCACCTGCCACAACGCCCTTAGCCGACCGGCAGGATGCGTACGACGCGCCCCATGCCGCCCCATGCCGCCCCATGCCGGCCTATGGCGTTCTATGCCTCCTGCGTGCCTTACACGCTCTATGCGCGCTTACGCGGCCGGGCGGGCCGCGGCGGTCGCGCGGTGTTGGCTCGGGCGGGTTCCGTAGACGCGGTGGAAGGCCACGCTCAGCCCGAAGGCGCTCTTGTAGCCCACTTGTCGGGCGATCGATTCCACGGTGGCATCGGTGCGCGCCAGCAGGTCCGCCGCCAGTGCCAGGCGCCAGCCGGTCAGGTAGGCCATGGGCGGCTGGCCGACGAGGTCGCCGAAGCGGCGGGCGAACGTCGCGCGCGAGACACCGGCCTCCTCCGCGAGGGTCGTCACCGTCCACGGACGCGCGGGCCGGTCGTGGATCAGCCGCAGGGCCCGGCCCGCGACGGGGTCGCCGAGCGCTCGGTACCACCCGGGCGGATCGGCCTCCGGGCCGGCGAACCACTCCCGCAGGGTGGACAGCAGCAACAGGTCCAGGAGCCGGTCGAGGACGGCCTGCTGGCCGGGGTCGTCCCGGCCGACCTCGACGGCGGTGAGTTCCAGGATGGGGCCGGGCGTGCCGCCGCTGCGCACCACGAGCACCCGGGGGAGCGCGCTCAGCAGCCGTTCGGAGACGCGGCCGCCGACCTGGTAGCTGCCGGTGAGCATGACGGCCGAGCCGCCCCGGTCGTTCCCGCAGGTGCGCAGGCCCAGGACGACGTCCTCGCTGATCTCCTTGCCGTCGGCCGACGTGCAGTGGTCGGGGCCGACCACGTACAGCGGCGGCGTCCGCAGGTCGCCGTCGGCGGTGTCGGCGAGGGTGAACGGCTCCCGTCCCACCACGATGGCCACGTCGCCGGGGCCGAGCTCGACGGGCGGGGCGTCGTCGCCGGGGACGATCCAGCCCGAGCCCCGCAGCATGGTGACGAGGCTGAGCGGCGTCCTGTCGGCGAAGCGCACCGACCAGGGCGGGGTCAGGAGGTTCCGGCTGAACAGGGCGCCCTCGGACCTGACTTCGTACAGCAGACTCGCCAGCGCATCCATACGGCGAGCCTAGACGCTGAGACATGGAACTGAGCGGGTGGACCATTCCCCGGCTCACCTCCCCGCGGGTTGACTGGTCCGCATGACGAAGAAGACGACACAACCGATTCTGGTCCTCGGCGGCACGGGCAAGACGGGACGCCGGGTGGCCGCAGGCCTCCGGCAGCGCGGACACGAGGTCCGGGCGGCCTCGCGCAAGGGGCCGCACCGCTTCGACTGGAGTGACGAGAACACCTGGGAGCCGGTGCTGCGGGGGGCCGGTGCGGCCTACCTCGTGGACTCGCAGCTCGCCGACGCCGCGGAGTCGATGCGCTCCTTCGGCAGGCTGGCCGTGGACGCCGGGGTCGAGCGGCTGGTGCTGCTGTCGGCCCGCGACTGGGTGGTGCCGGCCGGCGAGGAGAAGCTTCCCTGCGAGCGCGCGGTACGGGAGTCCGGCGCCGCGTGGACGATCCTGAAGCCGGCCTGGTTCGCGCAGAACTTCAGCGAGGACCCGTTCTTCCGGGGGCAGCTTCTCGACGGCGAGGTCGTGATGTCGACCGGGGACGGCGTCGAGCCGTTCGTCGACACCGAGGACATCGCCGACGTCGCCGTGGCCGCCCTCACCGAGGACGGGCACGGCGGGCAGGCCTACGAGCTGTCCGGTCCGCGGCTGCTGAGCCTGGGCGCCGTGGTCGAGGAGATCGCCCGGGCCACCGGCCGGGACATCGCCTACCGTCCCGTCCCGGCGGACGAGTTCACGGCCTACGCCGCGCGCCAGGACCTGCCGGGGGACTACGCGGACCTGCTGAACATGCTCTACGGCTGGATCAGCGAGGGCCGCTTCGCCCAGCTCGCCGACGGCGTGCAGCGCGCGCTCGGCCGCGAACCGCGCGACTTCGCCGACTACGTCCGCACCACGGCGGCGACCGGGGTGTGGAACTGACCTGGTCGGCGCCCGGCCCGCCCGACGCTGCCCGCCCGACTCTGCCCGACTCCGCCCGGCGCTGCCCGCCCGACTCTGCCCGGCCCGAACTCCGTCCGGCCCGGCCCGACTTCGCCCAGGACGGGCCCGGCTCAGGCCCCCGGACGGGGCCGAGGCCGGGCCCGTCGGGGGGCGCGGCCTCGTGCGGTGGTGGCGTGGAGCGTCCGTGAAGAAGGGCTCCGGGGGCTGGTCGGGCAGCGTTACCGCTACGTAAATTACCGGCGGTAACGCTCGTGTCGACCCGAGGAGAGTGCGCGGTGGAAGCCGAGCTGAGGCTGGTCAAGCCCGTAGAGCCGGTCAAGACCATGATCGACGGGGTGGTGCGCGAAGTGCGGGTCCCCGCGCTCGTGGGGCCGCAGGGGCGGGGATCCCTCGCGGACATCCCGTTCGACAACGCCCGGGAGGCCCCGCGCGAGGCGGTGCTCGCCCGCAAGGAGCGGGACGGGAGCTGGCGCGACGTCACGGCCGCCGAGTTCGCCGCCGAGGTGCTCGCCGTCGCCAAGGGCCTGATCGCCGAGGGGCTGCGCGAGGGCGACCGGCTCGCGATCATGGCCCGTACGACCTACGAGTGGACCCTGCTCGACTTCGCCGGATGGGCCGCCGGGCTGGTCACCGTACCGATCTACCCGACCTCCTCCGCCCTCCAGGCGCGCTGGATCATCCAGGACTCCGGCGCTGTGGCCTGCGCCGTCGAGGACACGGCGCAGGCCCGGCTCATCAGCAACGAGCGGGCGAACCTGCCCTGGCTGGCGCACCTGTGGGAATTCGACACCGGCGCGATCGCCCGGCTGGTCCGGGCCGGGGAGCGGATACCCGAGGCGCTGGTGCACGCCCGCCGGGCCGCCCGCACCCCGGAATCCGTCGCCACCCTCATCTACACCTCGGGCACCACCGGGCAGCCCAAGGGGTGCGTGATCACCCACGCCAACTTCTTCGCCCAGGTGGACAACGCGGTGGAGCTGCTGCACCCCGTCTTCAAGTCCGTCAGCAAGGACCCGGCGTCCACCCTGCTGTTCCTGCCGCTCAGCCACGTCTTCGGGCGGATGGTGGCCGTCGGCTGCATGCGGGCCCGCGTCAAACTCGGGCACGCGCCCAGCATCAGTATCGAGGACCTCCTCGCCGACCTCGCCGGCTTCCGGCCGACCTTCCTCCTGGCCATTCCGTACGTGCTGGAGAAGGTCTACAACACCGCCCGGGCCACCGCGGAGAAGATGGGCCGGGCCTCCTCCTTCGACCGGGCCGCCCGCATCGCGCGGCGCTTCGGCGAGGTCGCCGAGGGCAAGGCCGCCGGACTCCTGCTGCGCGCCGGAAGGGCCCTGTACGACCCGCTCGTCTACCGGCGGATCCGGGCCGCGCTCGGCGGCCGCGTCCGCTACATCCTGAGCGGCGGGTCACCGCTGGGCCGGCGGCTCGCCGCCTTCTACACGGGCGCCGGCATCGAGGTCTTCGAGGGCTACGGACTCACGGAGACCACCGGCGCGAGCACCGTGACCCCGCCGCAGCGGCCCCGGCTCGGCACGGTGGGATGGCCGCTGCCGGGAACGGCCGTACGGATCGCGGACGACGGGGAGGTGCTGCTGGGCGGCGGGCACGTCTTCGCCGGCTACTGGAACAGCGGGCACGCCCTGCCGTACGGGAGCTGGCTGGCGACCGGCGACATCGGGGAGCTCGACGCCGACGGCTACCTCACGATCACCGGCCGCAAGAAGGACCTGATCATCACGTCCGGCGGCAAGAACGTGGCGCCCGCGCCGCTGGAGGACTGGCTGCGGGCCCACCCGCTGGTCGGCCAGTGCATGGTGCTCGGCGACAACCGGCCGTACATCACCGCGCTGATCACCCTGGAGCCCGACGGGCTGCAGCACTGGCGCCAGATGCACAAGAAGCAGGGCGTGCCGATCCGCGAGCTGGTGCGGGACGAGGCACTGCGGGCGGACCTGCAGAGGGCGGTGGACGAGGCGAACCGGCTGGTGTCACGGGCCGAGTCGATCCGCCGCTTCGCCGTCCTGCCGGTCGATTTCACCGAGGCGCGCGGCCACCTGACCCCGTCGCTCAAGCTCAAGCGGGCCGTGATCGCCCGCGACTACGCGGACCGGATCAACGAGCTCTACCGGGGGCCGCGCGAGGCGTGAGCCGGGGCGCGCGGGGCGCGCGGGCGGGGCCCAACGCCTGGTCACGGGCCGTGGCCACGGCCGGGGGGCGGGGTCGGGGGAGCGGGACTATGGTGGGCTGATGGGTCCGGGGGGCCACCCGAGGAGGGTGCTGTGCACCGTTCCCGCCGTTCCCACCGGTCCCGCCGTTCCCAGCGTTCCCGCGCCCGGACCGCCCTCGCCGCCTGGGCGCTGTTCCTGGCCTCGCTGGTGGCTGCCCCGGCCGTCCCGGCCGCCGCGCCCACGCCGCCGCCCACCCCGATACCCACGCCCGTCCCCACGCCCACCGGGGACGACCCCCTGGCACGGTTCCACGCGCAGCGCGTCCAGTGGAAGGACTGCCGCGACCGGCCCGTCCCCGCCGAGATGCAGTGCGCGACCGTCGACGTCCCGCGCGACTACGCGGCCCCGGGCAAGGGCACGGTCAAGGTGGCCCTGGCCCGCATCCCGGCCACCGACCGGAAGAACCGCATCGGCTCGCTGCTGCTGAACTTCGGCGGCCCCGGCGCCCCGGGCACCGCGAGCCTGGCCGACAGCGCCAAGTTCTTCGCCGACCTCGGCGAGCGGTACGACCTCATCGGCTTCGACCCGCGCGGGGTCGGCCACAGCGAGCCCGTCTCCTGCGGCGGACCCCAGCACGCCGACGCGGAGGCGATCCCCGACGCCGCCGCGCTGCTGGCGGCCCTGCGGTCCCTGGCCCGGCGCTGCGAGCTCGCCTCGGGCCCCGTCCTCCCGTACATCGGGACCGTGAACGTCTCCCGCGACATGGACGTGATCCGCCGCGTCCTCGGGGACGAGAAGCTCAACTACCTCGGCTTCTCCTACGGGGCCCGGCTCGGCGCCGTGTACGCGGCGCAGTTCCCCGGCAGCACCGGCCGGATGGTCCTCGACGGCGTCGACACCCTCACCGCGCCGCTGGCGGAGCGGGCCCTGGTCTCCACGCGTGCCCAGCAGCGGGCCCTGGACAACTTCCTGTCCTGGTGCGCGCACCAGCAGGACTGCGTCTACGGGACCAACACCCGCACCGCCAAGGAGAAGGTGGCCGCCCTGGTGACCCGGCTCGACGAGGAGCCGCTCGTCGGCGAGGACGGCACGTACCTGACCGGGCAGGTCGCCGCCGTCGCCATGGGCAACGCCCTGTACTCGCAGCAGCTGTGGCCCGCGCTCGCCGAGGCGCTGGCGTCGGCGGAGCGCGACAGGGATCCGGCGGGCCTGCTCCAGCTCAGCGGACCGCTGATCCCGCCGCCCGAGGACGAGGACCAGGGCGCCGGCCCCGGTACGGTGCCCGCCGACAACGCCCTGGCCGCGCTCGCCGCCGTGAACTGCGCGGACGACCCGGACCGCTCGCGCGACAAGGCCGACCCGGCGGTCGTCGAGCAGGAACTGCGGGACATGGAGGGCGAGTTCCTGAAGGCCTCGGAGATCTTCGGGCCGCGCCAGCTGATGACGGTGCTCGCCTGCTACGGGCGCCCCGCCGGAACCGACTTCATCCGCAGGATCAACCACCCGGGCGCCCCGCGGATGCTGCTGATCGGCACCCGCGGGGACCCGGCGACCCCGTACGAGTGGACGGAGGAGACGGCGGAGCGGCTCGGCTCGGCGGTGATCGTGGACCACAAGGGCGAGGGACACACCGCCTACGCGGCCTCGTCCTGCGTCAAGGAGTACGTGGACCACTTCCTGCTCGACGGACGGCTGCCGTCCGCGACCCGGTCCTGCCCCGCCGGGGGATGACCCGGCCGGCGACCGGGATCCCCCCGCCGGCGATCGCCCGCCGGCCGCCGGTGATCATGGACATGTTGACGCAGCGTGATGCGGGTAGGGTTGCTCCGCACCCAGGGTGCCCGGTCGCGCAGAACCCTGACGCGGAGCGGAAGTTGAGGTTCCGTCGACCCCGATGACCTGTCCGGGGCCCGCCCGAAGCGGGAAGCCTCCACCTGCCCATCGCGTCCACGCCGGGCCGGATGTCCGCCGGCGGGCGCGCTCACCACCACAAGCAAAGCGCACACCATGACTGTTCTTTCCTGTCGCGAAGTGACCAAGAGATTCCGGCGGCACTCCGTGCTGGACGGGATCAGCCTGAGCCTGGAGGCCGGTGAGATCGTCGGTCTCCTCGGCCTCAACGGCGCGGGCAAGACCACGCTGATGCGTTTGATGACCGGGCTCGCGCTGCCGAGCTCCGGTGAGATACGCCTGTTCGGGGAGCCGCTGCCGATGCGCCCCGCGCAGCTCGCCCGCATAGGCGCCGCACTCGACGCGCCGTCCTTCCCCCGCTGGCTCACCGGCCGGGCCGTCCTGCGCATGCTGCTCGAAAGCACGGGGCGCCCCGACGGCGGCCGTACGGGAGCGGTGCTCGACCGAGTGGGTCTCGCGCATGCGGCCGACAAGCGGGTCGGCACCTACTCCCAGGGCATGAGGCAGCGATTGGCCCTCGCCGCGGCCTTGTTGAAGCGGCCGGACCTGCTCATCCTCGACGAACCCACGAACGGCCTCGACCCGGAGGGGCTGCGGATGGTCCGCCGCGTCATCGCCGAGGAATCGGCCCGTGGAGCCGCCGTTCTGGTCTCCAGCCATCAACTCGACGAGATCCAGCGCATCTGCCACCGCGTGATCATGGTGGCGGACGGCCGCGTGGCGGCCGCCGGCACGCTGGAACAACTCGGCTACGACCCCCGCGGCGGACCCGACGCCTTCGAGGACTGGTTCTTCGGACTGGTCGGTCAGCGCGACGGGGGCTCCCGATGAGGCCGTTGATCCTCGGTGAGTACCGTCGGCTGTGCCGCCACCCCCTGGGGATGACGCTCGCCGTTCTCTTCGTGCTCGGATCCCTCTACTGCGCGGTCGGCAGCCAGAGCGCCGCGTCGGCGAGTCTCAAGAACGTCCGGTACAACATCGAGACGGTGGCGCAGGGGTGCGAAACGGAGCTGAACAGCCCCGAGCAGAAGGCCCGGTGCCGCAAGGACGTCCCCCACGAGCTGAAGGTTTTGCGGCAGTACGAGGTGACCTTCACCGCGTACGGCCTCCGGGCGGCCAACGGGCAGCACCCCGTCGCCTCGGTGGTCTGGACGATGAAGCTCGCGACGTCCATCCCGGGACTGACGCTGGTCGTCCTCGTGGCGGCGTTCTTCGTCGCGGGTGAGTGGAGCCGGGGAAGCATCGTGCCGCGCCTGCTCTACGAGGCCCGCCTCAGCCGCCTGCTGGCCGCCAAGGCGGCCGCGGTGTGGCTGTGGATGCTCACCCTGGTGGCCGTTTCGTCGGCCGTGACGGGGACCGTCGGCATGCTCTACACCCGCTCGGCGTTTCCGCTGCCGAGTCCCGGTGCGCTCGGTGAGGTCCTGGCCGAGACGGCCACGGTCCTCGTCGCGGGCGCCGCGGTGCTGGCGGGTGCCGCCGCCGGCGCCGTGGTCCTCGCCGCACTCGTCCGGCTGCCCCTGCGCACTTCGCTCGTGGGCCTGCTGCTCCTGCTGCTCGTGGTGCAGACCGCCGGCATGCCGGTCGTGGGTGCCTGGTTGCCCGGCGGAGCGCTGTCCGACCTCGTCGGATTCGGCGGGCTCGACAGCGTTTGGGACCACTTCTGGGTGTCGACCGCGCCCTCGACGGTGCCCGCAGCCCTGCGGGCCGTACCGACGCTCCTGGGCATCGCCCTGCTCTGGGCCTTCCTTCAGCGCCGTTCGCGGACGAGGGACCTGGTGTGAGCCGGGGCGCGGCGGGAGTGCGTGCGCGGTACCGGCGGAGCGTCGCCTGGAGGGGCGAGCTCCGCGCCCTCTGGGTACCCCCGGTGTACGTGACCGGCGCGTTGCTGGTCGCGGCCACGGCAGCCGCGGGTGCCGGGAAGTGGTGGGGCGGTGCGGTGTTCGGCCGCCAGCACCCGACGGTGGCCGCCCTGGTCGAACCCGCCTCCGCGCTGCGGGCCGCGGCGTGGCAGTCGGCCACCTTGGGCGGGCTCCTCCTCGCCACGGTGATCGTGACGATCGGAGTGGCGCAGTTCATCGAGAGCGGCACCTGGGGCGCCCTGCGGCTGTACGAACACCGCACGCACGTCCTGTACGGCCGCAGGCTCTGTGCCGCGCTCGGGTTCCTCGCCGTGGTGCAGGTGGTGAGCGGCCTGACCCTCTGGATCGTCATGCGGGGGATGGCCGCACTCCGGCCGACTCCGACGCTGCCGCCGAACGCCTTCGACACGGGGTCCCCGAGCGGCCTGCTCGACGCCGGACCGGCCGGCTGGGGCGAGGCGCTCGCCGCCATGGGCGGCGCCCTGCTGGTGCAGGCGCTGTACCTCTCGGTCGCGTGGTGTGCCGCGGCGCTCCTGCGCAACTCCATCGGCACCTTGGCGCTGGGGGTCGGTCCGTGGCTCGTGACCGCCCCCTTGCTGCTCCTCCCGATCGGCCCCTTCCTCCCGCACGCGTGGATCGCCAACCTGATGGCCCTCCCGGGTGAGGGGCAGTACCGCTTCTACTTCTGGGTCCAGGAATCGCCGCAGCCCTCGCCGGCGGTCGGCGCGGCCCTTGTCGCCGGCTGCATCGGGGCCCTCGCTCTGGCGGCTCACCTGCTGCTCCGCTCGGAGCGTGTGCTCCGGCCCGTCGACTAGGTCCGCGCGGGGGACCGGCGGTCTGCCCCGTCGGGGGGCGATCCCCCCGACCGGGCGGGCCGGATCAGCAGTTGGGGTGCGTGGGGCGGCCCGCGAAGCGGTCCGCCAGCCAGTTTCCTGCTTGCAAGGACTGTGTGATCACGCCGCTGACGTGCTCACCGATCCAGATGGTGTCGAACTCGACGTTCGCGCCCCGCGCGCACCAGTCGGAGCGCAGCCGGCGGCCCACCCCGTACGGGATCAGCTCGTCGCCGAGCGCGTGGTACTGGTACACGGGCGCGGCCGGGGCGGCGGCGCCGAGCCGGCTCTGGTTCAGCCTGGCCCGCCAGTCGGGCTGGTCGAGCGGGTTGCGCGTGGTCAGGTCGGAGATCCGCTTGAAGGAGCCGGCGATCGAGTTGATCGCCACGCAGTTCTCCTTCATGCCTGCGACCAGCACTTTCCCGGCCGGGTTGAGGTAGGAGTCCAGCTTCAGCTCGGGGAAGGCCGCGTCCTGGCCGGCCGCCGCCATGAAGATCAGCCCGGAGCCGAAGGAGCCGTTGTTGAAGTCGGCCACCTCTCGCAGGTCGCCGGGGACGCCGCCGGTCGCCGTGCCCTTCACCTGGAGCTCCGGGGCGTACGAGCCCTGCAGCTCGGCGGCCCAGCTGCTCGCCTGGCCGCCCTGCGAGTAGCCCATGATGCCGATCGGGGTGTCGGCCGGGAGGCCGGCTTCCGGGAGCCGGGTGGCGGCGCGCGCCGCGTCCAGGACGGCGTGCCCGGCGGAGGGGCCCACGGTGTAGGTGTGGACGCCCGGGGTGCCGAGGCCCTCGTAGTCGGTGACCACCACGGCCCAGCCGCGCAGGGTGAGCTGCTGGATGAGGTTGGCCTCCATGGCGGTGCCGTGCGGGAGGTTGGCGCTCGGCGCGCAGGAGTCGCCCATGCCGACCGTGCCGACGGCGTACGTGATCAGCGGGCGCGGGCCGGTGCGGCCGTCCTGCGGGACGACGACGGTGCCGGAGACGACGGTGGGGGCGCCGTCGGCGGTGGTGGAGCGGTAGTGGATCTTCCAGGCCTTGGTGCCGGTGGGCTGGCCGGGCAGCGGGTGGAAGGCGGACGGGGCGCTGGCGACGACATCGCCCGGGGCGCCGGCGTAGGCCGGGGCGGGGGCGGCGGTCGGGGCGGTCGAGGCGATGGCCGTGGGGGTCGTGGCCGGAGCGGCCGAGACGGCCAGGGCGGCCATCGTGGCGAGGGCGGTGCTTCGCAGACGCGTGGGGCTGAGGAAGGACACGGCGGCTCTCCCGGAAGGGTTGTTTTCCGTGCGGGGTGGGTGAAGTGAAGGTAGTGACCGACCGGTCGGGAGGTCGCTGACCGCGCAGCTCAGCTTTCCTGGCCCCGGTTCGCACGCCCCGGCCGGCGCGGCCGTTCATCCGGTTGCCGATAATCCGCGACAGATCGATTCTCGTTACCCTGGCAGGCATGACTGCCATGGCACCCACCCGCACCGAACCGGACCTGTCCTTCCTCCTGGACCACACCAGTCACGTCCTGCGGACCCGGATGAGCGCGCGGCTCGGCGAGATCGGGCTCACCCCGCGCATGCACTGCGTGCTCGTCCACGCCGTCGGGGAGGAGCGCACCCAGGCGCAGCTCGCCGAGATCGGCGACATGGACAAGACCACGATGGTGGTGACCGTCGACGCGCTGGAGAGGGCCGGCCTGGCCGAGCGCAGGCCGTCCAGCACCGACCGGCGGGCGCGGATCATCGCGGTCACCGATGAGGGGGCGGAGGTCGCGAAGGAGAGCCAGAAGATCGTCGATCGCGTCCATCAGGACGCCCTCGGGGCCCTGCCCGACGGTGAGCGCGAAGTGCTGCTCCGTGCGCTGAACCGCCTGGTCACGGGACATCTGGAGACGCCCGTGGAGGGCTCGCGGCCGGCCCGGCGGGCGCGCCAGAAGGGATAGGCGCCCGCGCTTCGAACCGTAGAAGATAGTCTGCAACGGAACTATCTGCTACGGTCTCTTCTGTTGCCTCCCGACGACAGGAGAGACCGCCGTGTCCGCCACTTCCGCACCGGCTTCCGCACCGGCTTCCGCACCCGCACCCGCGTCCACCCCCTCGCGCTCCCGCCGCCTCGCCCTCGGCGTCCTGGCCACCGGGATGCTGATGACGATCCTCGACGGCAGCATCGTGACCGTCGCCATGCCGGCCATCCAGAGCGACCTGGGCTTCACCCCGGTCGGGCTGAGCTGGGTCGTCAACGCCTACCTCATCGCCTTCGGCTCGCTCCTCCTCCTCGCCGGCCGCCTCGGCGACCTCATCGGCCGCAAGCGGATGTTCCTCGCCGGCACGGGAGTGTTCACCGCCGCCTCGCTCCTGGCCGGCGTCGCCACCTCCCCCGGCGTGCTGATCGCCGCCCGCTTCCTGCAGGGCGTCGGCAGCGCGATGGCCTCCGCCGTCAGCCTCGGCATCCTCGTCACGCTCTTCACGCAGCCGCGCGAACGGACCAAGGCCATCGCCGTGTTCAGCTTCACCGGCGCGGCCGGCGCCTCGATCGGGCAGGTCCTCGGCGGTGTGCTCACCGACGCCCTCACCTGGAACTGGATCTTCTTCATCAACCTGCCCATCGGCCTCGCGACCCTCCTCGCCGCACTCCGCGCCCTGCCCGCCGACCGCGGCCTCGGCCTGAAGGCCGGTGCGGACATCCTCGGCGCGCTGCTCGTCACCTCCGGCCTGATGCTCGGCATCTACGCGGTCGTCAAGATCGAGGAGTACGGGGCGGCCTCGCTCCACACGCTCGGCTCCGGCGCGCTCGCGCTCGCCCTGCTCGCCGGCTTCCTCGTCCGCCAGGCCACGGCGGCGAACCCGCTCATGCCCCTGCGGATCCTCCGCTCGCGCAGCGTCTCCGGCGCGAACCTGGTCCAGATGCTGATGGTCGCCGCCCTCTTCTCCTTCCAGATCCTCGTCGCGCTCTACCTGCAGAACGTGCTCGGCTACAGCGCCTCCGGGACCGGCCTCGCGATGCTGCCGGCCGCGGTCGTCATCGGGGTGGTGTCCCTGACCGTCTCCGCCCGGCTCATCGCCCGCTTCGGCGAGCGCAAGGTCCTCCTGACCGGCCTCGTGCTCCTGGTCGGCGTACTCGGTCTGCTGACCCGCGTGCCCGGCCGGGCCGAGCAGGCGCACTACGTCACCGACCTGCTCCCCGTGATGCTCCTCGCCGCCGGATTCGGCCTCGCCCTGCCCGCCCTGACCTCGCTGGGCATGTCCGGCGCGAAGGAGGAGGACGCGGGCCTCGCCTCCGGCCTCTTCAACACGACCCAGCAGATCGGCATGGCCCTCGGCATCGCGGTCCTCTCGACCCTCGCCGCCTCCCGCACCGAGTCCCTCACCGCGGCCGGCCGCCCCGTCTCCGAAGCCCTGACCGGCGGATACCACCTGGCCTTCGCGGTCGGCGCCGGCCTCCTCCTCGCCGCCCTGGCCGTCGCCTTCACGGTCCTGCGGCGCCCGCAGGACGCCCCCGTCGCGACCGCCGCGACCGCCGGACGGGAGCCCCGGCCGGCCGTCCTGTGACCGCGCGGAACGGCCGCGACCGCAGCCCGAGGCCGCCCCTGGAACACCGACGACGGTGTTCCAGGGGCGGCCTCGGTCCATCCCGGCGTCGCGGTCCGGCGTCGCGGTCCGGCCTCGGTGTCGCGTCAGGCGACGCCGTCACGGCGCCTGCGGGGCTCGGGCCGCATCGGGACGATCGCGCCGGTGGAGACGGGCACCGTCGAGCCGTGCAGCGCGGAGGCGCCGAGTGCGCTCGGGGCCACCCGGATGGCGCCCACGGCGATGGCGGCCTTGAGGAGGGCGAGGCGGTGGATGCTGGTCATGACGTTCTCCTTCACGGCGGGGGCGGGGTGGGGACGCGGTCCGCCGGCCGTTGATCGGTGTGACCTCGTATCTCCATTGGGCCCGGGCACGGGCCATCGCGTCACGACACTGCATCCCGGGTCTTGACAGCGCCGGGGCCGGATGCTCCCCAGGGGCGTCCAGGAGACCCCCTAGCCTCCGGAGGCGATCCGGTAGGCGCCCGGCGTCGTGCCCGTCCAGCGGCGGAACGCCCGGTGGAAGGCCGTGTCCTCCGAGAAGCCCAGCCGGGCCGCGAGCTCCGCGATCGGCTCCCCGCTCTCCGCCAGGCCCGCGATCGCCGCGTCCCGCCGCACGTGGTCCTTCAGCTGCTGGAAGGAGGTCCCCTCCTGCTGAAGCCTGCGCCGCAGCGTCGCCGGGGACACCGCGAGGCGCGCCGCCACCTCGCCGAGCGCGGGCAGCCGCGGCGACGTGCGCAGCCGCTGCGTCAGGGTGCGGCGTACCTGCTCCGCGACCGTCGTCCCGTACTCCGGACGCGACAGCAGGTCGAAGGGGGCCCGCCGGAGCATCGCGTCGAGCGCGGGCTCGTCCCGTACGAGCGGGGCGGTCAGCCAGTGCGCGTCGAAGGCGGCGCCCGTACGGTCCGCCCCGAAGCGGACCGGACAGGCGAAGAGGGTCTCGTACTCGTCCTCGTGCGGCGGCGGGGGATAGGCGAAGGCCGCGTACGCGAGCGGGATGCGCCGCCCCACCAGCCAGCTGCTCAGCCGGTGCCAGATGGCGAGCACGCACTCGGTGAGGAAGCGGTCCTCGTCCCGGGCGAAGTCGCCCAGCACCATGAACCGGGCCTCGGAGCCCGCGACTTCGAGCGCCAGCTCCGGCCCGCCGGGGAACAGCCCGTAGAAGGCGGCCGCGCGCTCCATGGCCGCGCCCAGATCGCGGCAGCCGAGCGAGGCGTGACACATCATCGCGAAGGTGCCGGGGCGGCTCGGGACCGGGCGCAGGGCGAGGAACTCGTCCTGCGTGGTCCGGTACAGCGCCCGGAACAGCCGGGCGAACTGCGCGGGCGTGATCCGCGCCCGGTCGTCGCCGAGCAGCAGCGGCGGGATCTGCGCCTCCTGGAGCAGCGGCACGGTGTCGATGCCGCCGGCGCGGGCCCCCGCGAGCAGGGCCCGTACATGGTGCACGGTGATCGTCCGCCTCCCCATGCGTCCGACGGTAGCCCTCCGGAGCGCAGGGCGATACGGACGCGGCGGGACGGGATGAGGCCGGGGTCCGGGCCGGGCGGGAGCCGGGAGCGGGAGGCGAGTGAGCGCTCGGGTCAGCGGTGCTGACGCTTCCGGTCATGCCGCTGCGGCGGTGCGGCTGCCTAGCGTCGGGGGGTCACCAACGCCGGGAGGGCATGCGATGGACGGTCGGCCGAGCACGCTGGCGGTGTTCACCCAGTGGACCGAGGAGCGGTACGGGCCGGAGACGGCCCTGCGGTTCCGGTCACCGGACGGGGGATGGCAGACCCGTACGTACGGGGAACTGGGCGCGGAGGCACGGGCCGTCGGGCGCGCCCTGCTCGGCCTGGGAGTGGCCGCCGGGGAACGGGTCGCCGTGGTGGCGGAGACCCGGCCGCAGTGGACGTACACGCACTTCGGGGTGCTGGCGGCGGGCGCGGTCCTCGTACCGGTGTACCCGACGGCGGGGGAGGAGGAGCTCGCCTGGGTCCTTTCGGACTCGGAGGCGGTGGTCGTGGTCTGCGACGACGCGCGGCAGGCGGCGCGGGTCGAGGCACTGCGGGCCCGACTGCCCGTACTGCGCGCGGTGGTGCTGATGGACGAGCTGCCCGCTCCGCTCCTGCCCCAGGACCCCGCCCTGGAGTCCGCGCTCCTCGCCCGGGCCGCGGCCGTGACCCCCGCGGCCGACGCCTCGATCGTCTACACCTCGGGCACGACGGGCCTGCCGAAGGGCTGTCGCCTCACCCACGGGAATCTGGGCGCGATCCAGGACGCCACCCTCCCGCTGATCAAGGGCGGCCCGGGGGACTCGACGTACCTCTATCTGCCGCTCGCCCACATGCTGGCCCAGCTGATCCAGATCACCACGCTGCTGGAGGGCGGGGAGTTGTGCTACTTCGGCGGCAGGATCGAGGACGTGCTCGCCGAGCTGTCGGAGGTCGCCCCGACCCATCTTCCCTCCGTGCCCCGGCTGTTCGAGAAACTGCATTCGGTGGTGCTCTCGCTGGCCGAGGCCCGCGAGGGCGGCCGGGAACGCTTCGAGGCCGCGGTGCGGGTGGGCGTGCTGGCGGCGGACGGCCGGCTGCCGGACGAGCTCCGGGAGGAGTACGAGGAGGCCGAGAAGTCGCTGTACGCCCTGGTCCGGGGCGCGTTCGGCGGCCGGCTGAAGTGGGCGCTCACGGGCGGCGCCCCGATCGCCCCGGCGACCCTGGACTTCCTGCGGGCCTGCGGGATCACCGTGTACGAGGGGTACGGGATGACGGAGTCGGGCGGCGTCATCTCCCTCAACCACCCGCAGGCGGTACGCCACGGGACGGTGGGCCGCCCCATCGCGGGCTGCGAGGTGCGGATCGCGCAGGACGGGGAGGTGCTGGCGCGCGGGCCGATGGTGTTCCCGGGCTATCACGCGAACGAGGCCGCCACCGCCGAGGCGCTGGACCCCGAGGGCTGGCTCCACACCGGCGACCTGGGCGAACTGGACGCCGACGGCTACCTCCGCATCACCGGCCGCAAGAAGGAACTGATCATCACGTCCGCCGGGAAGAACCTCACCCCGACGGAGGTCGAGTTCGCCGTCCAGCGCTCCCGCTACGTCTCCCGCGCGGTCCTGATCGGCGACCGCCGCCCGTACCCGGTCGCCCTGATCACCCTGGACACGGAGGAGATCACGGCCTGGGCGGGGCGGGAGGGCCTCGACCCGGGGCCCGACCCGGCCACGCACCCGGCGGTCCGTGCCCTGATCGACACGGTGGTCGCCGAGGCCAACGCCGCGGTCTCCCGCCCGGCCCGCATCCGCGCCTTCCACATCCTCGCGGAGGACTTCACGATCGCCGCGGGCACCCTGACCCCCACCCTGAAACTCCGCCGGGCGGCGGTCGCACAGCGCTACGCGCGCGAGATCGAGGGACTGTACGGGGAGTAGGAGGCGGGTCGCCCGCCCCCGCGGCAGCGGTGCGCGGCCCGCGGCACCCCTGCGCGGCCCGCGTTTCCCGCGTCGCGCCCCGCCCCCGTGGGTATCCGTCTGTCGGGGAGAGGGGGGCCGAAAGTGCGCGGTGCCGTGCGGAAGGCGGGGCGGAAGGCGGGGCGGGGGGCGGCCGGGGCGGCGTGCCTGGTGACCCTTGCGGTCGCCGGGTGGCTGACGTGGCTGCTGCCCGGGCCGCAGATCGCCGCCGTGCTCGGCTTCGGGCCCGTCGACGGGGTCGTCTCGATCTCCCGGTGCTACGACGCCACCGACGCCGAGGGCTACGCGACCGGCACCGACTGCACGGGCTGGTACACCTCCCGGCGGTCGCAGGAGCCGGCCCGCGAAATCGTCCTGGACACGGCCGCCGAGGAGTACCGGCCCGGCACCGAGGTGGAGGTCAGGACGACGAGGGGGAAGGCGTACGAGCTGTCGGGGAGCGCCGTCTTCAACTTCGGCACCGCCACCGGGGTGCTTCTCGTGCCGTTCCTGGCGCTGGCCGCCTGGCTGTTCGCCTGCGCCCGCCACGGCAGGGTCGAGGACGGCGAGGCGTACTTCCTCCTGGCCATGGCCGGTCTGGTCGCCGCCCTCGTACTGTCCGCGGTGGCGGGCCTGCTGGTCGGGATCGGCCTGTTCGTCTTCTGACCGCTCCCTGCGCCGCCGGGTACGGACCGCCCAGCCGCCCGACCGCTTACCGGAAGCGTTTCTTCGCGACCGCGGCGGGGGAGGGGGCGGGCGTCGAATTCCGAGAAGACAGGGGAGATCTTCTTGTTACCCGTGGTCCTTTCCGCGATGTTGTCCATGACGGTGGTACCGCCCGCGTCCGACGCCGGCGCGATGTACGAACTGCCCCTCCTGGCAGGCCACACCAGCAGCTCGGTCCAGGCGATGAACGACGCGGGAGACGTTGTCGGGCTCTCGCTGGACGCGAACGGCAACGGCTCCCTCGTACGGTGGGGCGCCGACGGTTCCCTCACCCCTCTGCAGGCCGTCGGCGGCGGTGCGGGGACCGCCGAGGCGGTCAAGATCGTCGATGGCGGCACCGTGGCCGGTTTCACCGCCACACCGGACGGCGTACGGCACGCCGCCCGATGGGACGCGGCAGGCGTCCTCACCCGGCTGGAGGAGCCGCCGGGCCATGTCCGCGGCGAGGCCCGGGACATCAACGGCTCCCGCGTCGCCGTGGGCCAGGTCTCGACCGACTCCACCACGCTCCCCGTCCGCTGGGGCGCCGACGGCCGGGCGACCGTACTGCGCCTGCCCCCGCGGGCGGACGGGGGCGCGGCCACCGCGATCAACGAGAGGGGAGAGATCACCGGCCACGTGTCCGTGCCCGGCGACAAGACCCGGTCCGTGCGCTGGGACCGTACGGGCCGCGTCCACGACCTCGGTTCGCTCGGCGGCTCGTACAGCGAGCCGTCCGCGATCAACGACCGCGGCACGGTGGTGGGTCGGGCGACCGACGAGAACGGGACGTGGAAGGCGGTCCGTGCCCCGCTCGGCAGGAAGCTGGGCGCGCTGCCGTCCCAGGACTTCAGCGCGCGTTCCGTGCAGCTCAACAACGCCGACGTCGTGGTCGCGACCGTCAAGGACCGCTCCTTGCGCTGGAGTACGACCAGCACCACGGAGCTCGCACTGCTGCGCGGCACGGGCCACACCTTCGTCCGGGGCATCAACGACGCGGGAACCAGCGTCGGCACCTCCGACGAGTTCGCCGTGACCTGGGACGCGCAGGGCCGGGTGACCGCGCTTCCCGTGCCCGCCGGCCTCGACGAGGCCGACCCGGTCGCCATCAACGCGGCCGGGAGCGTCGCGGGCAACGTGGGCAGCGCGGGGACCTGGCAGGTCCAGTGGCGGGCCGTCGTCTGGCGGTGACCGCCCGCGCCCCGCTCCCTTCTCCGTAACGGCCCCTGCCTGGCGGGCCCGCCCCGTGCGGTCCCGTCAGGCGGGCCGTGGGCGGGCCGGATTCCTGGCCCTGGCCGGTGGGTACGCAAGAGATGCTGCCGCGCTCCCCGGAACTCATCGCGCTTTCCGGATTTCCCGTCGGTGACGTGGGTCACACCGCCCCGTGTGCGGCGTGAGCGTGGCTGGTCAGAGGTGGTTGTGGCTGAAACCAGACCCAGTCGTGCCGCGTACGCCTCACACGGGAGCCCGGCCGCCGCACAGCACGGGCGGACGGAGCTCCCGGCCGTTCGGGCCCAGTTGTAAACGGGGAGTCATCGGGGTAATCCGGGCAGGGAGTTGGGCCGGTTGTCCGATCGGTCACGAGATCCCGGTGAAGCCGAGACGAATGGTGCGTCACATCTGCCGGGGGGACGGCAAGTCGCGTGCGAATACCTGATAGACAGTGGATATTCACGGCTGACCCGGCCGTATACCTTGGACGGCTCCTTGGGGGGATCGCCGCACTGTGAAGCCGCTTCACCGTCACCTCGTCAACACCTCGCGCAAGGTCCTGTGCACGGCCGCGCTCGCGGCCAGCCTGACCACTGCCGCGGTCGTGACCAATCCGTCGACCGCCGACGCGGGAGAGTCCGAGCCGACCCCGGACAGTCCGCAGGCCACTGACCGTGGTGACGCCCGACTGGACCTGCCCGACATCGTCGCCGACCCGCCGCCCGCGGGCGCCGGAGCCCAGGAGGGGGCCAGCGGGATACCCGCGACCGCCCTCGACGCCTACCACCGCGCCGAGCTGTCCGTGGCAGCCGCGCTCCCCGGCTGCAAGCTGCCCTGGCAGCTGCTCGCGGGCATCGGACGGGTCGAGTCCGTCCACGCCTCCGGCTACGGGCTCAAGGCCGACGGCTACACCGAGAAGCCGATCCGCGGCCCCCGGCTCGACGGCAACGGCTTCGCCGAGATCCGGGACACCGACAAGGGCGAGTGGGACGCGGACGCGGTGTACGACCGGGCCGTCGGCCCGATGCAGTTCATCCCGTCCACCTGGGCCACGTGGGGCGCCGACGGCAACGGCGACGCCAAGCGCGACCCGAACAACATCTACGACGCGGCGCTGGGTGCGGGCCTCTACCTGTGCGCGGGCGACCGGGACCTGTCGAACGCGGCCAAGCTCGACTCCGCGATCCTCAGCTACAACAACTCCCGCGAGTACGTGAACACCGTGCTCGGGTTCATGCGGCAGTACCAGAACGGCGGCGCCACCGAGGTGGCGAACCCGCCCGTCGGGAACTACCCGCCGCAGGAGTCGGGCACCCTGCCCACGCCGCAGACGCCGATCACCCCGACGCCGAACCCGAAGCCCACGCCGACGCCGACCCCGACGCCGACCCCGACGCCGACCCCCAAGCCGACTCCGACTCCGGAGAAGCCGGCCCCGCACCTCTCCGAGCTGACGGTGCTCGCCGGTCCGGGGCTCACTGCCGAGACCGGGGCGGCCTTCACCGTGGTTCCGCGGGTCAAGCTGGTCCTCAGCGACGGCAAGCCCGCCGCCGGCCGGGACGTGATCTTCGCGGTCGAGGACGACGCCACCGGCACCCGCTTCGGTTCCGAGAAGTCCGTGTCGGTCAAGACGGGCGCCGACGGCATCGCGTCCGCGCCCGCCCTGACGGCGGGCGCCAAGGCGGGCACCTTCACGCTCCGCGTCTCGGCCTACGACACCACGGCCAGGCTCACCCAGAACCTCGAGGGCAAGGTCACGGCTCCGGTCGCCGACCTGCTGTCCCGTCCGGACGGCTCGAAGCCGCTGGAGGCGGTCGCCGGCAAGAGCGTCACGGGCGTCGAGGTCCTCGCCACGGCCAAGGGCAAGGCGGTCGCCGTGTCCGGCGCCGTCGTCGGCCTGGGCGAGGAGAAGGACGGCAAGTGGGTCCCGGCGGACCCGGCGACCGCGAAGGGCCCGTACTTCAAGGACGAGACCGGCAAGAAGGTCTTCGGCCTCCCGCTGGCCACGACCGGCGCCGACGGCAGGATCGTCCTCCCGGAGCTCTTCACGGACGCCGACCTCGCCCCGGGCAAGTACCAGCTGCGCCTGACCACCCCGGAGGGCGTGACGCTGATCCTGTCGATCACCATCACGGCCCCCACCCCGGCCCCGGCCCCCGTCCCGACCCCGGACGCCCCGAAGTAGCCGGAGCAGTCAACGCGCGAACGCCCTGGGGCCCGCACCGTGCACACGGTGCGGGCCCCAGGGCGTTCCGGTCACCCCACCCGGGAGGGGAAAAAGGCAGGAGCCCTGCCGCTCTGCTCGCGCAGAGGGGACAGGGCTCCTTGGGTACTGCATTTCCAACCCGCGACAGGTTGGCCCAGGCGACTAGGCCGGGGTGACGTTCTCCGCCTGCGGGCCCTTCGGACCCTGCGTGACGTCGAAGTTCACCATCTGGTTCTCCTCGAGGGAGCGGAAGCCAGAGGCGTTGATCGCGGAGTAGTGGACGAAGACATCCGGGCCGCCGCCGTCCTGGGCGATGAAGCCGAAGCCCTTTTCAGCGTTGAACCACTTCACGGTTCCGGTAGCCATGAGCCCTCCTATGGGCCAAAGGGTCGCCCTGCTCCAGAACCTGCTAAGAAGTCTGAAAACTACAAAAGCCTGCGGGTCACATTCTCCGCAGGCCTCGTACTGCAAGGGAAACCAAACTGCAACTTGCGTCGAGCCTAGCACGCACCCTGCGGCCGAGACCAGAGGGAAAGATCACGTCACCCGGACGTTTGAGACCCGCCCGAAGGCTGACGCGGATGCGGGGGCTAGTCTCGCGATGTGGACGTCTACCGCAGCCGGCCCCGCGTCGGCCACATTCAGTTCCTGAACTGCCTGCCCCTCTACTGGGGGCTCGCCAGAACCGGCACACTGCTGGACCTGGAGCTGACCAAGGACTCCCCCGAGAAGCTCAGTGAGCGCCTCATCCAGGGGGACCTGGACATGGGCCCGATCACCCTCGTGGAGTTCCTCCGCAACGCCGACCAGCTCGTCGCCTTCCCCGACATCGCGGTCGGCTGCGACGGTCCGGTGATGTCCTGCGTGATCGTCTCGCAGGTGCCGCTGGAGCAGCTCGACGGAGCCCGCGTCGCCCTCGGGTCGACCTCTCGTACGTCCGTACGCCTCGCCCAGCTGCTGCTTTCCGAGCAGTACGGGGTCAGTCCCGACTACTACACCTGCCCGCCCGACCTGAGCGTGATGATGCAGGAGGCGGACGCGGCCGTACTGATCGGGGACGCCGCGCTGCGCGCATCCCTGCACGACGCGCCGCGCCTCGGGCTGACCGTGCACGACCTGGGGCACATGTGGAAGGAGTGGACCGGACTGCCGTTCGTCTTCGCCGTCTGGGCCGCCCGCAAGGACTACCTCGCCCGCGAGCCCGCCGTCGTGCGGCAGGTCCACGAGGCCTTCCTCGCCTCCCGCGACGTCTCCCTGGAGGAGGTCACCAAGGTCGCCGAGCAGGCGGCCCGCTGGGAGGCCTTCGACGCGGAGCTGCTGGAGCGGTACTTCACGACGCTCGACTTCCGCTTCGGTCCCGATCAGCTGGCCGGCGTACGGGAATTCGCACGCCGTACGGGACCGACGACGGGGTATCCGTCGGATGTCGCCGTGGAGCTCCTGAGCGCGGTGGTCCAGGAGTGCTGACCGGGTTTACCCCGAGGTAGCCGGACGGGCCGGACGGGCGAATGCGAAGTTTCCCGGGAATTCACGGCTTTTTGCATTTCCGATCGCGGAAGGGAAATGCAAAAGGGTGACGGGACACGCCCTCCCGGCCGGCACGCCCTAGGCTGCTGTCGGCCGGGTGGCACAAGGCGCCCGGCACCACGGGGAATTGGGGGACGCGATGCAGCCGCTCGAAGCCGGTGAGCCGCGGACCATCGGTGCGTACCGGCTGCTCGGCCGGCTCGGCGCGGGTGGGATGGGCCGGGTCTACCTGGGGCGCAGTGCGGGCGGCCGGACCGTCGCCGTCAAGATCGTGCACCCGCATTTCGCCTCCGACGAGGAGTTCCGGGCCCGCTTCCGCCGCGAGGTCGAGGCGGCCCGCCGGGTGGGCGGCGAGTGGACCGCGCCGGTGCTGGACGCGGATCCCGAGGCCCCGGTGCCGTGGGTGGCCACCGGGTACGTGGCCGGCCCCTCCCTGGACCGGGCGCTGGCCGCGCACGGGCCGCTCCCCGAGACCTCCGTACGGGCCATCGGCGCGGGGCTGGCCCGCGCCCTGGTGGCCGTGCACGGGCTGGGCCTCGTCCACCGGGACGTGAAGCCGTCGAACGTGATGCTCACGCTCGACGGGCCGCGGCTGATCGACTTCGGGATCGCGCGGGCCACGGACGGCACCGCCTCGCTCACCTCCACCGGGGTCTCCGTCGGCTCGCCCGGCTACATGTCGCCCGAGCAGATCCTCGGCAAGGGCATCACCGGGGCGGCCGACGTGTTCTCGCTCGGCGCGGTGCTGGCCTTCGCGGCGACCGGGAGGCCGCCCTTCACCGGGGACAACTCGGCCACCCTCCTCTACAAGGTGGTCCACGAGCCGCCCGAGCTCGGCGCGCTCCCGGCGGGTGCGCTGCGCGATCTGATCGAGGCCTGCCTGGCCAAGACGGCCGCCGACCGGCCGGCCCCCGAGGCGGTCGCGGCGGCCCTCGGCGGGGCGCTGGGCACCCCCGGCTGGCTTCCCGGGCCCCTGGTCGAGGAGGCCAGCCGGGCCGCGGTGGCGCTGCTGGACCTCGACGCCGACACCTCCGGGGGCGGCGCGGTCCAGGAGCAGCCTTCGGGCCCGGTGCCGTTCACCGCCGCCTCCCACGGAGGCCAGGCCGGCGCCGGCGCCGGCTTCGGGTCGCCCGACCCGTCCTACGGAGGCCAGGGCCTCGGCCCCGCACCCGCTCCGGCGGGCCCGTACGGCTTCCCCGGCACGGGCGCCGGGATGTTCGGGGCCCCGACCGAGACGGCGGGCGGCGGTGGCCCCTACGGCTCGCCGGCCCACACCGCCGGCGGCGAACTGCCCGGGCAGCGGACCGGCTCCGAGGCGCCGGGGCGGCAGGTCACCGTCGCCGCGGCGGGCCGCCGTTTCAGCTGCACGCTCGTCCTCGCCGCGGCGGCCGTGCTCGCCGTGCTGTCCGGCGGGCTGTACGGGATGGGGCTGCTGCCCGGCCAGGGCGAGAAGGAGCGCGACCTCGCGGACGGCGGCCCCCGCACCTCCGCCTCGGGCCCGGCCTCCCCGGCGCCGGACCGGACAGGGGACCCGGCCGCGACCCCTGCCCCCTCCGGCAGTGGCAGCGCCGCGCCCAAGGGGACCCGGGACGACGTCCCCAAGGAACTCGTCGGCACCTGGAAGGGCACGGTCACCACCGCCCGCCTCGGCCTGTCCACGGAGTTCGAGATCACCATCAAGGCCGGCAAGGTCGGCGAGGTCGTCGCCCGCGACAAGTCGGTCCTGGCGATCCTCGGCACCGACTGCAGCGGCGACTGGAAGCTCTCCTCCGCCACCGACCGCTCGGTGGTCCTGGACACCTCGGGCGGCCCCAACCCGGCACCCGGGGTCTGCTCCAACGGCTCCGCCGACGAGCGCTTCGCCCTCAACGCCGACGGGACCCTCCACTACAGGTCGGGCGACGGCCCGGCCGGAAACCCCGAAGGCGACCTCACCCGCAGCCCCTGAAATCCGTCGCCCGGCCCTGGCGTAGGCTGGATCGGTCCGGACCTTGACACAGACACACCGCCGAAAGGTGACTCACCGGTGACCGACCAGGCCGTTCTCCAGTCTGTCCTCGACCGCGCCGCCGCGGGGGGCCGGATCACCAGGGAAGAGGCACTCGACCTCTACCGCCACGCGCCGCTGCACGCGCTCGGCCAGGCGGCCGACGCGGTGCGCCGCCGCCGCTACGCCGGTACCGAGCACATCGCGACGTACATCATCGAGCGGAACATCAACTACACCAACGTGTGCGTCACGGCGTGCAAGTTCTGCGCCTTCTACGCGGCCCCCAAGGACGCGAAGAAGGGCTGGTCCCGCGACCTCGACGACATCCTGCGCCGCTGCGCGGAGACCGTCGAGCTCGGCGGCACGCAGATCATGTTCCAGGGCGGGCACCACCCGGACTACGGCGTCGAGTACTACGAGCACCACTTCTCCGCCATCAAGAAGGACTTCCCGCAGCTGGTCATCCACTCCCTCGGCGCGTCCGAGGTCGAGCACATGGCCCGCATCTCGGGGGTCTCCGCGGAGGAGGCCATCCAGCGCATCCACGCGGCGGGTCTCGACTCCTTCGCGGGCGCCGGCGCCGAACTGCTGCCGGAGCGGCCGCGCACGGCGATCGCCCCGCTCAAGGAGTCCGGCGAGCGCTGGCTGGAGATCATGGAGATCGCCCACAAGCTGGGCGTGGAGTCCACCTCCACCATGCTGATGGGCACCGGCGAGACCAACGCCGAGCGCATCGAGCACATCGCGATGATCCGGGACACCCAGGACCGCACGGGCGGCTTCCGCGCCTTCATCCCGTACACCTACCAGCCCGAGAACAACCGCCTCAAGGGCCGCACGCAGGCGACGATCTTCGAGTACCTGCGCATGATCGCGATCGCACGCCTGTTCCTCGACAACGTCGCCCACATCCAGGGCTCCTGGCTGACCGTCGGCAAGGAGGCGGGCCAGCTCTCGCTGCACTACGGCGCGGACGACCTCGGCTCGATCATGCTGGAGGAGAACGTCGTCTCCTCGGCGGGCGCCAAGCACCGCTCCAACCGCCAGGAGATCATCGACCTGATCCGCAAGGCGGGCCGCACCCCGGCGCAGCGCGCGACGACGTACGAGCACCTGCTGGTGCACGACGACCCGGCGAACGACCCGGCCGACGACCGCGTCGTCTCGCACATCTCCTCGACCGCCATCGAAGGCGGCACGGCGCACCCCGAGCTGAAGCTCATCTCCACGAACTGACGCGTCCGACACGATGCTGACGCTTCACTCCGCCGAACTCCTCCTCCCCGGGCCGGGGTTCGCACCCGTGCCGGGCGGCGCCGTCCTCGTCGAGGGTGACCGGATCGCCCGCGTGGGGCCGTACGAGGATCTCGCCGCGTCCCATCCGCACGCCCGGACCCGCCGCTGGCCCGGGGTGCTCACCCCCGGGCTGCTGGTGCGCGGGGCGGACGAGCTGCTGGAGCGGACGTACTACCCGGACGACCCGTACGAGGTCACCGAACTCGGCGGCGACCCGATCACCGGCGCGGACGCGCTGGACGCCCTGAGGATGACCGAGTCGCGGTGGGGCAACAGCGCCCGGCGGGGCACGCAGCGGCTGCTCGCCCGCGGGGTGGTGGCGGTGTGCGGCCGCTTCACGATCCCGGCGGTGCGCACGGCGGTGTCCCGCTCGGGGCTGACGATCCTGCCGCCGGCGGCATACGAAGGGCCGCCCAGCCTGGACCCCTTCGCGGGGCGGGACGCGGCCGAGGAGGCCTTCCACGGGGTCCTGGAGGCGGGCGTTCCGGCCCGCTTCGCGGTCTTCGCGGTGGCGGACGAGGCCGAGTTGCCGGCCCGGGGCGCGACCACCTGCGTGGCCACGGTCATCGGCGGGCGACTGCTGCACCGCCGTCGCTGAGCCCGCCGTCCGCGTCGCCGCGGCGGGTGTCCTCCCGGGCGAGGGCGGCCAGCAGACAGGCCTGCAGGCGGCTGATCCCGCCCAGCTTGGCCCGAATGTTGACCACGTGGAACTTGACCGTGCTGACGGACAGTTGCAGCTCGACGGCGAGTTCCCGGTTGGATGCTCCGGTGGCCAGGCACAGGAACACCGCCGACTCCTGCTCGGTCAGCAGTGCTTCGACCGGCAGGCCCTCGTGCGGCGTCGGCGGCCCGCCCGGTTCCTCGTACGAGGGGAACCACGTGGGGACGCTGAAGCTGACGACGCGCACGGTTCCCACTCCTCGATGGCCCCCGGTCGGCCCCATCGGTGGCCGCCCTCCGCCCTAGAGGACGTGTGGACCGGACAGGTAGGTTCCATTCGCGTCGAACGGCCAGGCATTGGACTTGCAACCGCCCAGGCCCTTGATCTGCTGCATCATCGCGGGTGCGGGCTTTCCGGGGCCCGGGCAGCTCTCGTGGCCGCGGCCGAGTTCGTGCCCGACCTCGTGGTTGACGATCAGCGCCCGGTACTCCTCCACGGAGCCGCTGAACTGGGGCGAACCCTCCTTCCAGCGCTTCAGGTTCACCACCACGGTGTGTCCGACCCGGCAGTTGGTCTCGCCGATCAGCTCAGGGGTGACCACGTCGCACAGGAAGTCGGTGGTCTTGGGCGTCGCGATCTTGACGGTGAAGTCCACCGGCTGGCCCGCTCCCACGAGCTGGAAGCCGTACTGCGGGTCCTTGGTCCAGCCGCGCGGGTCCCCGAGGATCGCCTCGACGGAGCGGGCGGCCGCTTCCGGGTCCACCCCGCTGCCCGCCTCGACCTCCAGCCGCCAGCGCCGGGTCGTGCCCTTGCCCTGCGCGCCGCCGGAGGCGGTCGACGCGGTGAAGGTGCCGGGCTTGCCGGGCGTCACGGGGGCGCCGGTGGACGGCGAGGGCGAGCCCGCGGGCTGCTGCGAGGGGGCGGCGGGGGACTGCGCGGCCTCGGGGGACTTCGCGCCGCCCTGCGGGAGCGGGTTCCCCGCGGCGTCGGTGCCCTCACCGTCCGGTGCGTCGGGCTGGGCGGCGGTCCGGCCCTTGGCGGCCGTGGTGGTCTCGTCCTCGGGCAGCAGCGCGTACGCGGTCGCCGAGACCGCGACCAGCGCCGCCGTGCCCATGAGGAGGGTGCGCCGAAGCCGTCTGCGCCGCTCGGCCCGGCGCCTGGCGCGCGGGCCGCTGCGGCGGGAGCGACCGGTTGTATGGCCTGCCGGCATCGTGAAGCTTCCTGTTCGTGGCGGCCACTGCCGGACCCGCCCGCGGTGGGGCTCCTGATCCGGTGGGTGACCCTCACCGGGCCGCACCCTGGCAGTCAACGCGGACGCGGGGCGGCGGCGTAACTGTCCTTCGGACCAGTTATACGGGGAGGCGCCGGCCCGCTACGGGGCGGGGTGCCGGTGGAGCCCCCGCAGTCGGGGGCGGCGCGGCCTGAGAGGATGGGGCCGTACCCGCCGATCCGCATCGCACACCGAGGGGCGAACGCCAGTGACAAGGGCTTCCCTGGACAAGCAGCCGCACGAAGTCGCCTCCATGTTCGACAGGGTCGCGGCGAACTACGACCTCACCAACGACGTCCTCTCCCTCGGCCAGGACAGGGTGTGGCGCAAGGAGGTCGCCAAGGCGGTCGGCGCGCGCCCCGGGCAGAAGGTCCTCGACCTGGCCGCAGGGACCGCGACCTCCTCGCTGCCCTTCGCCGCCGCCGGCGCGTACGTCGTCCCCTGCGACTTCTCCCTCGGCATGCTGCGGGAGGGCAAGAAGAAGCACTCCTGGCTGCCGCTGACCGCGGGCGACGCGACGAAGCTGCCGTTCAAGGACGACGTCTTCGACACCGTGACGATCTCCTTCGGCCTGCGCAACGTCCAGGACACCGAAGCGGCCCTGCGTGAGCTGTACCGGGTGACCAAGCCCGGCGGCCAGGTCGTCATCTGCGAGTTCTCGCAGCCCACCTGGGCGCCGTTCCGCACGGTCTACACCGAGTACCTGATGCGCGCCCTGCCGCCCGTGGCCCGCGCCGTGTCGTCCAACCCCGACGCGTACGTGTACCTCGCCGAATCCATCCGCGAATGGCCCGACCAGCCGGCGCTCGCCGCCCTGCTGCAGAAGGCCGGGTGGGGCAAGGTCGCCTGGCGCAACCTCAGCGGCGGCATCGTCGCGCTGCACCGGGGCACCAAGGACTGACCGCCGTGCCCGACGCTGCGCCCACGGACTACGGGCCCCTGCTGAAGCAGATCGCGGCCGACATCGCCCCGCTGGTGGGCAGCGGCACGCCCGCCGAGTACATCCCGGCACTCGCCGCGGTCGACCCGCGGCAGTTCGGGATGGCCATCGCCGACCTCGACGGCAACGTCTCCGGGGTGGGGGACTGGCAGGTGCCGTTCTCCGCCCAGTCCATCACCAAGGTCTTCGCGCTCGCCCTGGCCCTGGCCGAGGGCGGCGACAGCCTGTGGGAGCGGGTCGGCCGGGAACCGTCCGGCAACCCGTTCAACTCGCTCGTACAGCTGGAGTACGAAAACGGCATTCCACGCAATCCGTTCATCAATGCGGGCGCCCTCGTGGTCACCGACCGGCTCCAGACCCTCACCGGCGACGCGAGCAGCGAACTGCTGGAGTTCCTGCGGCAGGAGAGCCAGAACCCGGACATAGGGTTCGACGCCGAGGTCGCGGCCTCCGAGCAGGAGCACGGCGACCGCAACGCGGCCGTCGCCCACTTCATGGCCTCGTACGGGAACATCGACAACCCGGTGCCCGCGCTGCTGGAGCACTATTTCTGGCAGTGCTCCATCGAGATGACCTGCGCCGACCTGGCCCGCGCCGGGCGCTTCCTGGCCCGGCACGGGCTCCGCGCGGACGGCTCGCGGCTCCTGACGCGCAGCGAGGCGAAGCAGATCAACGCGGTGATGCTGACGTGCGGGACGTACGACGCGGCGGGCGAGTTCGCCTACCGCGTCGGTCTGCCGGGCAAGAGCGGGGTCGGCGGCGGGATTGTCGCGGTCGTCCCGGGCCAGTGCGTGCTGGCGGTGTGGAGCCCGGGCCTCGACGCCCGCGGCAACTCGGTCGCGGGCGTAGCCGCCCTGGACCGCTTCACGACCCTGACGGGCTTGTCGGTGTTCTAGGGGGGTACGGGTTCACGCGCGTGCGGGACTTCCACCCCCTCGGGCCCCTCTCCACGGCCGGTGGCTGCCCACCCGCCCCCTCCCCGCGGGTCGTGCTCCGGGTGGCGGGATCTCGGCGTCCGGCATCAGGTCGTGCGGCGGGGGCTTCGGGGGCCTGATTCCCTCACCCAGCATCAGGGATGGTTTGGGGGGTTCCCGTCAGTCTCATCGTCTCTCCGTGTCGGGCCGGTCCCTCAAGGGCGCTCCTTCGTCGCGTCGCTGCGCGATGGCCTGCGGCCACCCTTGACCGACCGTCCCGCCACGGAAATCCGAAGACCGACGGGAACCCCCCAAAGGAACGGGCCGGCGATTGCTGAGCCAAGACGGCCCGATCAGCGACCCCCGGGCAGGTCGGGGGTCGCGCGCCAAATCGCTACGCGCTCCTCACGTCTCGGCGTCCGCCGACCGTCTGGGGCTGGACATAGGCCGCCCACGGCCCTTGGGCGTGAGCAATCGGGGCGTCTGCCAGCCGCTTGGGGGAGGAAAAGCGCCGGACGACGGCTATTCCGATGTGTACCCGGGTCTGGCGGCGTGGAGGGTTGAGAGGGGCGGCAAATTGCCCCAATTGCCCTGGTCTGGACGTCCATTTGTGATGCCACCCCCGCGCTGACCGGGGTACACCTCGGCTGAGCCGAGCATTCGCCCCTCCACCCCCCTTCGACAGCCCTCATCAGCCCCGGACGGCTGCCAGTCGCCCTCGTCGAGGAGCGCGTAGCGATCTGTGGCGGCTTATGTCCGGCCACAGGCGGACTGCAGCCGCCATGAGGGCGGAGCGCGTAGCGATTTGAGGCGCCCCGGGCTCCGCCCGGGGGTCGCTGATCGGCCCGCCCCTGAATAGGCAATGGCCGGCCCGTTCCTTTGGGGGGTTCCCGTCGGTCTTCGGATTTCCGTGGCGGGTCGGTCGGTCAAGGGTGGCCGCAGGCCATCGCGCAGCGACGCGACGAAGGAGCGCCCTTGAGGGACCGGCCCGACACGGAGAGACGATGAGACTGACGGGAAACCCCCAAACCATCCCTGATGCTGAGTGAGGGAATCAGGCCCCCGAAGCCACCGCCCCCGGTCCGGATCCCGCCCGACCGGCTCCCGCCAAGGGGGCGGGTGGGCAACCACCGGCCGCGGAGAGGGCTCGAGGGGGTGAAAGTCCCGCACGCGCGTGAACCCGTACCCGCCCGTTCCTCAGCCCCGCGCGAGCGCCAGCTCGTAGCGGCGGGCGTGGCGGGTGCCACCGGGCAGCGGGAACCGCTCGGCAAGCGTCATGCCCAGCCGCTCCGCCACCGCGATCGAACGGGCGTTGGCATCGTCGATCATCGCCACCACATGCGGAACCCCCGCCCCCCGCACCCGTTCCAGCGTGGCCAGCGCAGCGGCATACGCGTAGCCCCGCCCCCACGCGGAACGCCCCAGCCGCCAGCCGATCTCGATCTCCCCGACCGGCCCCCACTCCTTCTCCCGCGGCCACGGCTGGGCCCCGGTGAAGCCGATCACCGCGCCCTCCGCGTCCAGCAGGGTCCACAGGCAGTAGCCGAGCTGCGCGTCGTGCATGCGCTGCCGCGCGGTGATCTCCTCGTACGCGGACAGCTCCGCGGGACCACCGAGGAACTCCATGACGTCGGGATCGGCGAAGACCGCGTGCCAGGCGTGCGCGTCCTCGTCAGTGGGCACGCGGAGCTGTACGGCGGGGAGCGGCCGGGTCGGCGAGGTGGTCACAGGAGGCAGCCCTTCGGTTCGCGATCTCTCTCGCTGCATAGACTGCACATGTCCGGTGCCGTTGGGCACCCTTTATCGAGCCTTCGGGAGACCCCGCAGTGACCGAGCTCCTCTCCGAACACTCCGCGGACGTGATCGTCGTCGGGGCCGGGCCCGCCGGCTCGACCACCGCCTACTACCTCGCCAAGGCCGGATTGGACGTCCTGCTGCTGGAGAAGACGGCGTTCCCGCGCGAGAAGGTCTGCGGCGACGGACTGACCCCGCGCGCCACCAAGCAGCTGGTGGCCATGGGCATCGACATCTCCGAAGAGGCCGGCTGGCTGCGGAACAAGGGTCTGCGGATCATCGGCGGCGGGCAGCGGCTCCAGCTGGACTGGCCGGAACTCGCCTCCTTCCCGGACTACGGACTGGTCCGCAAGCGCGACGACTTCGACGAGACCCTGGCCCGCCAGGCGCAGAAGGCCGGCGCCCGGCTGTACGAGCGCTGCACCGTCGGCGAGCCCGTACGCGACGCGCGCACCGGCCACATCACGGGCGTGCAGGCGAAGCTGGGCGAGGAGAAGACCCCGGTCACCTTCCACGCCCCGCTGGTCGTCGCGGCCGACGGCAACTCCTCCCGGCTGTCGCTGGCGATGGGCCTGCACCGGCGCGAGGACCGCCCGATGGGCGTCGCCGTGCGGACGTACTTCACCTCGCCGCGGCACGACGACGACTACCTGGAGTCCTGGCTGGAGCTGTGGGACCGGCGCGGCGCGCAGGACCGGCTGCTGCCCGGCTACGGCTGGATCTTCGGCATGGGCGACGGCACGTCCAACGTCGGCCTCGGCATCCTCAACTCCTCCTCCGCCTTCAAGGAGCTGGACTGGCGCGAGGTCCTCAAGGCCTGGTGCGCGTCCATGCCGGAGGACTGGGGCTACACCCCCGACAACATGACGCAGCCGATCCGCGGCGCGGCCCTGCCGATGGCCTTCAACCGGCAGCCGCACTACACCAAGGGCCTGCTGCTCGTCGGTGACGCGGGCGGGCTCGTCAACCCGTTCAACGGCGAGGGCATCGCGTACGCCATGGAGTCGGGCCGGGTCGCGGCCGACGTCATCGTGCAGGCGCACGCCCGGGCCACCCCGGCGCAGCGCGAGCTGGCGCTGCACAACTACCCGAAGGTGCTCAAGGAGACCTACGGGGGCTACTACACGCTGGGCCGCGCGTTCGTGAAGCTGATCGGCAACCCGAAGGTCATGAAGATCGCCGCGCAGCGCGGCCTGACCCACCCGGTGCTGATGAGGTTCACCCTGAAGATGCTGGCCAACCTGACCGACCCGACGGGCGGCGACGCGATGGACCGCATCATCAACGGCCTGTCGAAGGTGGCCCCGAAGGCCTGACCGCGCGCCGGCGGCGCCCTCACGGGCGCCGCCCGCTCGGCGCTTGCTCAGCCGGCTGCGCCCGCGCCCGTGCTGTTCGTGCCCGCGCCGCCCGTGCCCGCGTCGCGGTGCGTACCGGCCTCCGTACCGGCCTCCGTACCGGCCTCCGTACCGGCGTCCCCGTCCCGGTCCGCGCCCCCGTCCCCGTCCCGGTCCGGCCGGCCGTGCACCGTACGCACGCACCGGGCCAGCAGCACCAGTCCGCACAGCAGCAGCGCCCCCGAGGCGGTCCAGCCGAGCCCCAGCACGAGCGGGCTCTCCGGCTTCTGCCAGGGGCGGACGGTCGTCAGCAGCCAGCCGCCGACGGCGAGCAGGCCGAGGCCGAGCGCGGCCGGGACGGCGGTGGGGTCTGCGGCGCCGTCGTACGCGTACGGCTTCGGGTTCACGGGACCACCACCTCCGAGCGCGGGTCGGCTCTGACGTTCAGGCGCGCCGCCGCTATCTTCGCAGGGCCTCGGCCGGTTCGACACGGGCCGCCCGCCAGGCGGGATGCAGCCCGGCCAGCAGCCCTGTGACCAGGCCGACGAGCGGCGCCGCGGCCACGGTGACCGGATGGATCACCGGCGTCCAGTCCCGGGCGAGACAGACGCCGACCACGGTCAGCTCGCCCAGCGACGTGCCGACCAGGCCGCCGAGCGCCCCCAGGGCCGCGGACTCGGTGAGGAACTGCGCCGAGATGTGCCGGCCCCGCGCACCGAGCGCCCGGCGCAGCCCGATCTCGCCGGTCCGCTCCAGTACGGCGACCAGGGTGGTGTTGGCGATCCCGACGGCGCCGATGACCAGGCAGATCCCGGCGAGCAGCAGGAACAGCGCGCTCAGGTCGGAGGTGACGCCGGAGCGCAGCATCCGGGGGTCGGGCGGCGGCACGGCCTTGAGGTACTCGGGGTGGTCGGGGCGCAGCGCGAGCGGGGCGAGGTCGGCGACCTGGCGGGCGGCGCCGAGCTCGGTGGCGATCAGCATGGTCGCGCCGCCGGGTGCGGGTGGCCCCCACAGCTCCTGGGCGGTGGCCCGGGGCACGAGGACGGACAGCAGGTTCTCCGGCTTGCGCTCCACGTCGGCGATGATGCCCGCCACGGTGAAGGGCTCCTGGCCGATGTAGAGGGCGGGGCGGGTGGCCAGGGTGGTGATGCCGAGGCGTTCGGCGACCCCGCTGCCGATGAGCACGACGCGCTGTCGGCTCTGCTCGGCGAACTCGTCGTAGAGGCGGCCCTCCTGGAGGGTGGGCACGAGGGCGGCGACGGCCCCGGGAGAGGCGGCGACGACGGTGGTGCCGGTGGTGGTGTTGCCGCCGCCGGAGGGCAGGGCGCCGATCGTGGTCGTCGAGTCCAGCCGTACGGTCCACAGGACCCCGGCGTCTCGGATGCCCGCGACCGCGCGCAGCCGCTGTTCGGCGTCGGCGGGGAAGCCGGGTCCGGCGAACTCGTTCTGCTGGACGGCGACGTCCTCGACGGTCACCTCGGTGGCGGTGAGGACGTTGAACCGGCCGTCGATCTGGGAAGAGATGGTGGCGGTCAGACCGAGCACGGCCACGAAACTGCCGACGCCGAGCACGGTCCCGAGCGCGGTGAGCACGGCCCGGCCGGGGCGGCGCAGCATGCCCGCGACGGCCTCGGACAGGGCGTCCCGGACGGCCAGCCGGGTCGGTTCGACCGTCACGCGGTCACCTGCTCGCGCAGCCGTCCGTCGTGGACGGTGACGGTCCGGCGGCCGCGCGCGGCCACCTCGCTGTCGTGAGTGATCACCATCACGGTCATCCCCGCCGCGTGCAGTTCGTCCAGCAGAGTCAGTACGGAGGCGGCGTTGGCGGAGTCCAGATTGCCGGTCGGCTCGTCGCACAGCAGCAGCGAGGGCCGCCCGACGAGAGCGCGGGCGATGGCCACGCGCTGGCGCTCGCCGCCGGAGAGACGGCCGGGCACAGCCGTCGCCCGGTGGCCGAGGCGGACCTGTTCGAGGGCCTCGCGGGCCCGCGCGAGGCGCTCGGCGCGGGGGACCGAGGTGTAGAGCATGGCGAGGGCGACGTTCTCCAGGGCACTGCGGTGGGGCAGCAGGTGGAAGGACTGGAACACGAACCCGATGCGGCGGCCGCGCAGGGCGGTGCGGGCGTGGTCGGGCAGCTGCCCGGTGTCGATTCCGTCGAGGAGGTAGCGGCCGCCGGTGGGGGAGTCGAGGAGCCCCGCGACGTTGAGGAAGGTGGACTTCCCCGAGCCGGAGGGGCCGACGATGGTGACGAACTCGCCGCGCCGTACGGTCAGTTCGCAGGGCTTGAGTGCCTCGACGGGCGGCGGTCCGGGATAGGTGAGCGCGACCTCGCGGAACTCGATGACGGGGGTGTCCGGAGCGGCGGGCTCCGGGGTCCCGCCCGGTACGGGGCGGCGCGGGCGGGGGAACCTCACTTGGTGTTCCCCTTCGGGGCGGCGCCGATGACGACCCTGGTACCGGCGGCGAGGGAGTCGGCCTGGACGGGGGCGACGGCCACGTAGCCGTCGCCGCTCGTGCCGGTCCGGACCTCGATGCGCCGCTGGGTGCCGTCGGCGGCCACGGCGGTGACGACCGTCCGGCCCTCCGCGCTCGCGGAGACGGCGGTGACGGGAACCACGAGGGCCTCGCCGTCGGTGGCGGCGGACTCGATGGTCAGCCGGACGTCCTGGCCGGCGAAACCGGCGGGCAGCGGCTGGTCGGCGCGGACCACCATCCGGTAGCCGAGATCGGCGCCGGCGCTCTTGCCCTGGGAGCCGCCCTGGGAACTCCCCTGGGAACCGCCCTGGCCGTTCTGGTCGGGCTGTTGCCCGGTCGGCTGGCCGGTGGACCGCTCGGTGGCGACCAGTGCCACCTTGCCCCGGACGTCGGTGCCGGCGACCTCGGAGGAGACCACCACCGGCATGCCGGCGTGCAGCAGCTGCTTCTTGTCGTCCTTGAGGTAGGCCTCGACGACGAGTTCACCGGCGGACAGCGTGAGGATCGGCCCGGACGCGGCGGAGCCGATGCGGGCGCCGATGCTGCTGACCCGGGCGGGGAAGGAGCCGAGGAACACGGTCTCGGCGGCGGGGAGCATCGGCCCGTCGGCGGCCTCTGCGGCGGCCAGCTTGGCCCGGGCGTCGGTGAGTGCCTGCCGGGCGCGCGAGACGGTCCGGCCGGAGCCTCCGTCGGTGCCGGAGGTCTTCCCTCCGTCCGCGGTGCCCGTGGTGCCTGTGGTGCCTGTGGTGCCTGTGGTGCCCGCGGTACCCGTGGCGCCGGCGGCCGTGCCGCTGCCCGGCTTGCCCTCGGTACCCCCGGTCGCGGTACCGGGCTGAGCGGTGGCGCCGGAGGTCGTCGCCTTGCCTCCGCGGGAGCCCTCGGCATCCTCAAGGGCCCACTCGGCCGACCGTACGGCCTCCTGTGCGGCCTTGATTCCTTCCCCGCCGTCGGCCACGGCGGGCAGCGGGTCGTACCCGATGGCCCGGTAGCGGGCGGCAAGGGCGGCCTTGCTGCCCGGGCCGAAGAAGCCCTTGCGGTCGCTGCCGGTGCCGTGTCCGAGTTCGCGCAACGCATGCTGGAGCTGCGCCACGTCGTCGCCGGTGGCGCCCGGCTTCAGGTCGCGGTACACGGGCAGGGTCCCCTTGAGGGTGAACACGGGCCGCCCGGAGACCTCCGCCAGCAGCTGCCCGGCCGCGACCGTGTCCCCGGTCTTGAGCGGCAGCTTGGTCACGACGGGCGTGCCCGCGCCGTCGACGGAGCGGGGCTGCGGGGCCACCTCGACGCTCTGGTCGGCGACGACGGTCCCGCGCATGACGACCGTCTCGGCCAGTACGCGCCGCTCGACCTCGGCGGTGAGCGCCCCCTGCGCGGGCGGCCCGGTCTCGGCGGCGGCCTGCGCGGGGGATTTCACCAGCGTGGTGGCCAGCAGCCCGCCGACGGCCATGAGCGCGGCCCCGGCGACGATGCCCAGCACCACGCGCCGCCCCCGGGCGAGCGCGCCGGAGTCCGGCGCGTCCTTCCCTGCGGCAGCCGTGCCGCCCCGCCCGTCCTCGATCACGTCCTCCACGACGTCGCTCAGCTCACTCATCCGCCGAGCACGCCGTCGGACGCACCCTTGCCCCTGCACTTCGCCACGGCGTCGATGTGCCTCGTCCTGAGGTCGTCCTGCTGCTGGGGAGTGAGGTCGCCGGCCTGGGCGGTCACCGGGTCCGGCTCCGGGTACCAGGTGACGCCCGCGGCGCGCAGGCAGGCGGCCTCCTTCTGTGCGGCGGCCAGCGCCTCCGGCGAGGCGGGCTCGGGCTTGGACGCCGGCGGAAGCTTGTCTTCGCAGGCCTTCTGGGCCTCGGGCATCTTCTCCAAGCCCTGGGTCTTGTCCACGCGGGGCGTCCCGCTGTCCGTGTAGACGATCTTGATCCCCTGCCCCTTGAGGCAGTCGTAGTAGGCGATCTCCTGCGCGGTGGGCGGGGGGCTGTCGCTCGCCGAGGGCTCGCCGCCGCCCGAACAGGCTGTGAGTGCGAGAGACGCGGCGAGGAAAAGAGCGGTGGCGTGCTTGCGCATATGGGGGCTTCCCTCAGGGTGGGAATCTGGAATGAGGGCGTCCGCGAGATGGGCATGGGTGCGAACGCGGTTCGTGATCATAGGTAGAGAATCCCGGCTCGACAAGTTCCGCCCCCTGTAGCTGTTTTGACTGTTCATATCGTGAGAAGTGACTTGTGTGATGTCCTGACGTGCCGTTAAATCCCGGTGTGCATCAGGCGGTTGGCGCGAATCGCGATTACCCATCAGTAAGGAATGTGGCATGAACAAGAGCCTCCGGAAGCTCGGCATCACGGCCGTGCCCGCCGCACTCGCCGGCGCTGTGATCCTGGCGATGGCCGCTCCGGCCTCGGCGTCTCCGCGTGACGGTTACCTGGAACAGTTCGAGTTCGGGATGTACTGGGAGGCCGGCCGCAGCGGCTGCGTCTTCGACATCAACAACGACGACCCCAATTTCACCGACAACTACTTCGCGGGCCCGGCCGGCTGCGGTGGCCGGGGTCAGAACACCAACGACAACACGGAGTCCTATTGGAACCGTGACGCCTTCGGGTGGAACGTCTACACGGATGTGAACTGGAAGGGAATCAAGGGTTCCATTCCGATCGGTCACATCGGTGACGCGTCCTCCAATTTCAGGAACAAGATCAGCTCCTCGGACTTCTACGTTCAGTAGGTCCGTAGGCCAGTAGGAACGCCACCCCCGCACCGGAGGAACCTCCAGATGTTTCCCGCCCACCGCCGCAGGCCCACCGCGGCAGCCGCCCTGCTGGCAGCAGCCCTGCTGGCCGGGTGCGGGGGATCCGGCGACGCGAAGGGCGGGGGCGGCGGCGAACCCGCCCTCGGCCCCGTTGCCGTGAACCCCGCCACGGCCTCGATCTCGCTTCCGATGGACGCCTACACGGACTCGGACGCCGAGCGCGAGCGGATGGGTGACGCGCAGCGCCGGCTGACCGCCCAGTGCATGTCCCGCTACGGGTTCTCGTACGAGCAGCCGGCGGGCCCCGCCACAGGCGGCGCCTCGAAGGAGGACCGGCACCAGAACCTCTACGGCGTCGTCGATCCGGCGTATGCGGCGGCGTACGGGTACGCCCCCGACGCGGGGCGGCCGCGTGCGCCCAGGCCGCCGGTGCCGCAGCTGAGCGACAGCGCGTCCACGGTCCTGTTCGGCCAGCGCCCCGGGGACAAGGGGAAGGCCGACCCGGGTCCGGCCAGCGACGAGGAGGCCCAGAAGACGGACAGCGGTCTCACCGTCGGCGGGCAGCAGGTGCCGGCCGGTGGCTGCCAGCGGGAGGGATACCGCAAGCTCTACGCTCCCTCGAAGGACAGCGTGGACCTGCTCTTCACCTTCGGCCTCGCGTCGGAGGCGCACACCCGGGCCCAGGAGGACTCCAGGGTCGGGGCCGTGCTCAAGAAATGGTCGGACTGCATGGCCAAGGCCGGCTACAGCGGCGTCACATCGCCGTACGAGGTGGTCGAGAAGCTGGGACTCGGCAGCGACCAGGGCGGGGCCAGGGCGGTCGCGGTCGCGACCAAGGACGTGGCGTGCAAGCGCGAGGTCAATCTGGTCGGGGTCTGGGCGGCCGCCGAGGCGGCGTACCAGAAGGTGCTCGCAGAGGAGCATGCCGAGACCCTCGCCCTGTACAAGATGCAGCGCGACGCACGCCTCAAGCTGGCGGCTTCGCTCGTCTGACCGCGTGACCGAGTGACCCCGGCCCGCTCCGGTGGACCGCTCGGTGGCGACCAGCGCCCCCTTGCCCCGGACGTCGGTGCCGGCGAGCGCGGCCTTCCTGCCGACGCCGAAGACGCCCTTCGCGTCGGCGCCGGCGCCGACGCTCTGGCCGGCGACGACGGTCCCGCGCATCACCACCTCCCGGGCGAGCCCCCGCCGTTCGACCTCCGCGGTCAGCGCCCGCTGCGCCGGCGCCCGCTGCGCCGGCGGCCCGGTCTCCGCGGCCACCCGCGCCGTCCCGGTGTGATCCACGACGTGCTCCGGCTCGCCGCTCATCTCTCCTTCCGGCACTTCTTCAACGCCTCGACGTGATCGCGCTTGAGCGCGGACCACTGCTCGGGAGTGCCCTCGGTCCCGTCGACCTCGGCGGTGACCGGGTCCGGGTCCGGGTACCAGGCGACGCCCTCGGCCCGCAGGCACGCGGACTCCTCCCGCGCGGCGGCGAGCCGCGCGGGACCGGCCGGCCGGGCCTTCGGGGGCGGCGGCAGCAGCGGTCGGCAGGCCGCGTGCGCCTCTTCGTTCCAGGGCTTCGACTTGTCCACGCGCGGCGCCCCGTAATCCGTGTGCACGATCGCGACGCCCCGCCGCTTCAGGCAGTCGTGGTACGCGATTTCCTCGGCGGTGGGCGGCGGGCTGTCACTCGACTCGGGTTCGCCGTCACCGCCGCCGCACCCCGTCAGGGAAAGGCACAGGAGGAGCATGGGGGCCAAATGCCGAACGTGCACGACGGGGGTTCCCTTGCGGCATAGAAGTGGAATTCCCGCATCCGTGTGAAGGCGCGGAAGACGTGCCGCCAGATGGTAGGTATCCGAACTCGGCCGGGACAAGTCACCTTTCAGGCAATAGAAGTGACTGTCCGTCAGCTGAGAATGGTCTTGTACCCGGTTGTGGGCGCCCTGTTGAATCCCCGCCGGGCGGAAACGCGCCGTCCCGATTCGCTCCAACACTCCGATTTCACCAGAAGAGTGAGGTACGCGTGATGGACAACGCAATGCGCAAGCTGGCGTCGGGCTGTGTCGCCGCGGTCTCGGTGGGGGCCGTTCTGCTGGGGACCGCCGCTCCGGCGGCCGCCTGGGGGAGGGACGGATCGCTGGAGAACCAAGAGTTCGGTCTCTTCTACTGGCAGAACCAGTCCGGTTGCGTCTTCGATCTTGTCACCAACGACGTGAACTTCAACGACGACAAGTACCAGGGATCCTGCTCCGCCGGCGGGCAATGGATCAACGACACCACCGAGTCCTACTGGAACCGGGACATCTACGCCTGGAAGGTCGGCACCGACAAGGACCTGGGCGGAAACGTCGGAGAGATCCCGTCGAGCTACCGGGGCAATGCCTCGGCCAACTTCAAGAACAAGATCAGTTCGGCCAAGTACACCCTCCACCCGTAATTCGGCGGAAGGATTCCCACGCGATGCACATCGTCCGGCGCCGCCGGTCCTCCGCTCCGGCCGCCGTTCTGCTGGCGGCCGTGTTCCTGGCCGGCTGCGCCGGGGCCGGCGGCTCCGGTGGCGGTGAACCGGAGCTCGGTCCCGTCGAGGCCGATCCGGCGACGGCAGGGCTGTCCTTTCCCATGGACGCGTACACGGACACCGAGGCGGAGCGGATCCGGATGGGGCAGGTCCAGCAGACCCTGGTCTCCCGCTGCATGGCCCGGTACGGGTTCACCTACGAGCCCGTGCGGCCCGCCGAGCCTGCCGAGCCCACCGGTGGCGAGGGGGCGGGGGACCGGCACCGGTACCTCTTCGGTCTGGCCGATCCCGTGCGGGCGGCGGCCCACGGGTACGACAAGTCGGCCGGCTCGGGCACGTCGGCCAAGCCCGCGGCCCCGCAGCTGAGCGACAGCGCGTACGTCGTGATGAACGGCGAGCAGCCGGGCGCCCGGGGCGGCACGGCGCCCGACGCGGCCACCGAGGAGGAGGCCGCGCAGCTGGACAGCGGGCTGACGGCGGCCGGCCAGAAGGTGCCGGCCGGCGGGTGCGCGCGGGAGGGGTACCGCAAGCTGTACGCCCCGACCCGGGACAGCGTGGACCTGCTCTTCGTGTTCGGCCTGGCCTCGGAGGCGCACGACCGCTCGAAGCAGGACTCCCGGGTCGTCGACGTGCTGAAGAAGTGGTCGGCATGCATGGACAAGTCGGGATACGGCGGGATCCGAACGCCGTACGACGTCGTCGACAAGCTGGGCCTGGACGAGGACAAGGCGGGCCCGAAAGCCGTCACGGCGGCCAAGGCCGATGTCGCGTGCAAGCGACAGGTGAACCTGGTCGGCATCTGGGCCGCGGTGGAGAAGGCCTACCAGGAGCGGCTCGTCGACGAGCACGCCGAGACCCTCGCGCTCTACAAGAAGCAGCGCGAGGCCCGCTTCAAGCTGGCGGCGAGCCTCGCCTGAGACGGGCCGAAGGGCCGGTACTCCTCCCCCGAGCGGGGGAGTACCGGCCCTTCATGACGCTCAGACGCCTCAGAGAACGCGGACGCCTCAGAGAACGCGGACGCCTCAGAGGACGCGGACGGCGCCCGTCGGCTTGTCGTAGCTCAGGCTGCGCTCGACGATGCCCGTGCTGGGGTTCTGCGCGCCGACGAACTTGCCGCCGCCGACGTAGATGGCGACGTGGTACGCGCTGCCCTTGGAGCCCCAGTACAGGATGTCGCCGGGCTGCAGGGCGCTCAGGGACACCGACTTCCCGGCCGAGGACTGCGCCTGGGACATGCGCGGCAGCGAGATGCCGGCCTGGCGGTAGGCGGCCTGGACGAGGCCGGAGCAGTCGAAGGAGGACGGGCCGGTGCCGCCCATGACGTACGCCTTGCCGACCTGCGCGCGGGCGAAGTTGACGATGGCGGCGGCGGAACCGGTGGCCGGGGCGGTCACGGTGCCGGAGCCCTGGCTGCTGCCGGAGCCCTCGCCGGAGGACTTGGTGGCCAGGGTGGTGCGCTCGGAAGTGCGGTTGGCGCGCTCGGCCTCGGCCTTGCGGTCCGCCTCGGCCTTCGCCTTCTTCTCGGCGTCGGCCTTCTTCTGGGCCTCGTCCTTGGCCTGCTTCGCCTCGGCGGCGGCGCCGGTGCGGGCGCTCTCCTCCTGGGCGGTCAGTTCGCCTTCGACGGCGGCCAGACGGGTGTTCTCGGCGGCCGTGGTGACGGCGGAGGAGACCTCGGAGGCCAGATCCAGGTTGAGGACCGGCATTTCGAGCGTCGTCTCGGCCACAGGCTCGGCTGGGGACGCGCTCGCGGTGCCGGCCATGGCCAGGGTGCTGAGGACGCCACCGGCAACTCCGGCGCGGACCGCGAGCTTCGAGGCGCTGCGGCGGGGCTTCCGGTGGCTGGGTATGTGAGCGGTGTGGGACATGAGGACAACCGCTATCAGGGCGTCCGGGGTCCCTTCAAGAAACGTGGGGTGCGCCACAGTTGCGCGCGAACGGCGCTAACCGGGCGCGTCTGGCTTCTTATTGACGCCGTAACGGGCGAAACGGACAGGCCCTCACAAGGCTGTGATCATGGGGTTTCTCTAATAAGTCCGAATTGATCCACGACCTACCATCCCTCCGGACAGATGGCCAAGCCCTCTTTCGGAAGCATCGATTCAGAGTGGCGCAGGTCACAGAAGCGTCACGTCATGTGGACGCTGTGGTCTGTCCGTGACCTTCCTGTGAACCGGCCGTGTGGTTCGTGAACGGATGCACGTGCTCGCGGGGGCCTCCGCACCCTCGTCTGCCCCGCGTCCACCCCTGTACACAGGGGTTCCCTCGACCGGGCGACGCCGATCCCTTTACCACCACCGCTCCATGGTCGCCAATTTGCGTGCAAGGGGCATGTTTGATAGTGCGGTACGCCTTCTACCTGCGGTAACAGAGTCGGATGTCACCTTTGGTGATCATGTGGATGCTTCGCGTACGAAGATCACCACTCATCGGACTTCATGATCAATCGTCAGGTGGTGGAGATCACAAACTCGTTGTTGTAACCCGTGTCGCAGATCACAGAGGAGCAGGCATAAGATGCGCAGCAGTCCGGCTTGTGAACTGCCTCACATGTGCACGATCTTCGCGAGGCGGGGCACGCCCCCAGTCACCGCTGGGAGGCATCCCCGGCCGGCAGCGGTCCAACGGTCAAGGACGACTGGAAGGAGCGAGGAGCGTGAATCTGTACGCGCCCATCCTCGTGCTCGGCGCCCTCGGCGCAGGGTTTGCGATCTTCTCCGTGGTCATGGCCACGCTGATCGGCCCAAAACGGTACAACCGGGCAAAGCTTGAGGCCTACGAGTGCGGCATCGAGCCCACACCGATGCCGGCCGGCGGCGGCCGCTTCCCGATCAAGTACTACCTGACGGCGATGCTCTTCATCATCTTCGATATCGAGGTCGTCTTCCTCTACCCCTGGGCCGTCACCTTCGACTCCCTGGGGATCTTCGGGCTCGTCGAGATGCTGCTCTTCGTGCTCACCGTCTTCGTCGCCTACGCCTACGTGTGGCGCCGCGGCGGCCTGGAATGGGACTGAGGGGCTGAATTTTCCATGGGACTGGAAGAGAAGCTGCCGAGCGGCTTTCTGCTGACCACCGTCGAACAGGCCGCGGGCTGGGTGCGCAAGTCGTCGGTCTTCCCGGCGACGTTCGGCCTCGCCTGCTGTGCCATCGAGATGATGACCACCGGAGCGGGCCGGTACGACCTGGCCCGCTTCGGCATGGAGGTCTTCCGCGGCTCCCCGCGCCAGGCCGATCTGATGATCGTGGCCGGACGGGTCAGCCAGAAGATGGCGCCGGTACTGCGGCAGGTGTACGACCAGATGCCCGCTCCCAAATGGGTCATCTCCATGGGGGTTTGTGCATCTTCGGGCGGAATGTTCAACAACTACGCGATCGTCCAGGGCGTCGACCACATCGTTCCGGTGGACATCTACCTGCCGGGCTGCCCGCCGCGCCCCGAGATGCTGATGGACGCGATCCTCAAGCTCCACCAGAAGATCCAGGGCTCCAAGCTCGGCGTGAACCGGGAAGAGGCGGCCCGTGAGGCGGAGGAGGCGGCCCTCAAGGCCCTCCCCATCATCGAGATGAAGGGGCTGCTCCGGTGAGCGAGACCCAAGAGCCGGAGAACGGCACCAACGGCACGAACGGCACCCACGGCGGGAACGGCAGCAACTTCCCCGCGCCCCGCGCCCAGGGCCCCGAGGTCATCGGCGTCCGCAAGGGCATGTTCGGGGCCGCGGGCGGCGGGGACACCAGCGGCTACGGCGGGCTGGTGCGGACGATTGCCCTCCCGGGCCCGTCCGCTCGGCCCTACGGCTCGTACTTCGACGAGGTCGTGGACGAGCTGGAGGGCGCCTTGGAGGAGCAGGACCTGCTCCCTGCGAACGCGATCGAGAAGGTGGTCGTAGATCGGGGAGAGCTCACTCTCCACATCGCCCGCGAGCACCTCGTCCGGGTCGCGAGCACCCTGCGCGACGACCCGGCCCTGCGCTTCGAGCTCTGCACCGGCGTCTCCGGCGTGCACTTCCCCGACACTGCGCCGATTCACGACGTGGGCCGCGAGCTGCACGCCGTGTACCACCTGCGCTCGCTCACGCACGGCCGGATCCTGCGGCTGGAGGTGTCCGTCCCGGACAGCGACCCGCACGTCCCCTCGCTCGTCTCCGTCTACCCGACCAACGACTGGCACGAGCGCGAGACGTACGACTTCTTCGGCCTGATCTTCGACGGGCACCCGGCCCTCACCCGGATCATGATGCCGGACGACTGGCAGGGCTTCCCGCAGCGCAAGGACTACCCGCTCGGCGGCATCCCCATCGAGTACAAGGGCGCCCAGATCCCGGCTCCCGACCAGCGGAGGTCGTACAGCTGATGTCCACTTCGAATCACGCCTCCGCCGGCCACGCCGACGCCGGCCACGCCTCCGCGCGCGAGACGACCGAGGGCACCGTCTACACCGTCACCGGCGGCGACTGGGACGAGATCGTCCAGTCCGCGGCCAGGGCCGACGACGAGCGGATCGTCGTCAACATGGGCCCCCAGCACCCGTCCACCCACGGCGTGCTCCGCCTGATCCTGGAGATCGACGGCGAGACGGTCACCGAGGCCCGCTGCGGCATCGGCTACCTGCACACCGGCATCGAGAAGAACCTCGAATACCGGAACTGGACGCAGGGCACCACCTTCGTGACGCGCATGGACTACCTGACGCCGTTCTTCAACGAGACGGCGTACTGCCTGGGCGTCGAGAAGCTGCTCGGCATCACCGACCAGATCCCGGACCGAGCCACCGTCATCCGCGTCCTGCTGATGGAGCTCAACCGGCTCTCCTCCCACCTGGTGTGCATCGCCACCGGCGGCATGGAGCTGGGCGCGACCACGATCATGATCTACGGCTTCCGCGACCGCGAGCTGATCCTCGACATCTTCGAGCTGATCACCGGGCTGCGCATGAACCACGCGTTCGTCCGCCCCGGCGGCCTCGCGCAGGACCTGCCCCCGGGCGCCGTCGACCAGCTGCGCGAATTCCTCAAGACCATGAAGAAGAACCTGCCGGAGTACGACAAGCTCGCCACCGGCAACCCCATCTTCAAGGCCCGCATGCAGGACGTCGGCTACCTCGACCTCACCGGCTGCATGGCGCTCGGCGCCACCGGCCCGATCCTGCGCTCCGCCGGCCTGCCGCACGACCTGCGCAAGTCGGACCCGTACTGCGGCTACGAGAACTACGAGTTCGACGTGCCGACCACCGAGACCTGTGACTCCTACGGGCGGTTCCTCGTCCGCCTGGAGGAGATGCGCCAGTCGCTGCGCATCGTCGAGCAGTGCCTGGAGCGCCTGGAGCCGGGCCCGGTGATGGTCGCCGACAAGAAGATCGCCTGGCCCGCGCAGCTGGCGATGGGCCCCGACGGCCTCGGCAACTCGCTCGACCACATCAGGAACATCATGGGCACCTCCATGGAGGCCCTCATCCACCACTTCAAGCTGGTGACCGAGGGCTTCCGGGTACCGGCGGGGCAGGTGTACGCGGCCGTCGAGTCCCCCAAGGGCGAGCTCGGCGTGCACGTCGTCTCCGACGGCGGAACCCGCCCCTACCGGGTCCACTTCCGCGACCCGTCCTTCACCAACCTGCAGGCCATGGCCGCGATGTGCGAGGGCGGCCAGGTCGCCGACGTCATCGTCGCCGTCGCCTCCATCGACCCCGTGATGGGAGGCGTCGACCGATGACCGCCAGTCCTTCGAACCAAGGGGTCTCGCTGGGCATGCCCCAGCTGCCGGCCCCCGACTTTCCGGCGGAGGTACGCGAGCGCCTCGAAGCGGACGCCAGGGACGTCATCGCCCGCTACCCCGACAGCCGCTCCGCGCTGCTCCCGCTGCTGCACCTGTGCCAGTCGCAGGAGGGCTACGTCTCGCGCACCGGCGTCCGCTTCTGCGCCGAGGTGCTGGGCCTGACCACCGCCGAGGTCACGGCGGTGGCGACCTTCTACACGATGTACCGGCGCAAGCCCTCGGGCGACTACCAGGTCGGCGTCTGCACGAACACCCTGTGCGCGGTGATGGGCGGCGACGCCATCTTCGACGAGCTCAAGGAGCACCTCGGGGTCGGCAACAACGAGACCACCCCCGACGGCAAGGTCACCCTCGAACACATCGAGTGCAACGCGGCCTGCGACTTCGCCCCCGTGGTGATGGTCAACTGGGAGTTCTTCGACAACCAGACCCCCGAATCCGCCAAGGCCCTGGTCGACGACCTGCTGGCCGGCCGAGAGGTCTCGCCGACCCGGGGCGCTCCGCTGTGCACGTACAAGGAGACGGCCCGGATCCTGGCCGGGTTCCCGGACGAGCGCGAGGGAGCGGTCGAGGCGACCGGCGGCGCCGGTCCGGCCTCCCTGATCGGGCTGCGCATCGCCCGCGGCGAGTCCCCGCACGCCTCGATCGTGCACCCGCGGGGCGCGACCACCACCGAGGGAGGGGAGTGATGACCGTGTCCACCGAACTGAGCAAGAACGGCAGCCCGGAGAAGCTTCTCGCCCCCGTGCTGTCGGCCTTCTGGGACGAGCCGCAGTCGTGGACGCTGGAGACCTACCGGCGTCACGAGGGCTACGAGGGCCTGCGCAAGGCGCTCGCGATGACCCCGGACGACCTCATCGCGTACGTGAAGGACTCGGGTCTGCGCGGCCGCGGCGGCGCGGGCTTCCCCACCGGGATGAAGTGGCAGTTCATCCCGCAGGGCGACGGAAAGCCGCACTACCTCGTCGTGAACGCGGACGAGTCGGAGCCGGGAACCTGCAAGGACATCCCCCTCCTCTTCGCCAACCCGCACTCCCTCATCGAGGGAATGATCATCGCCTGCTACGCGATCCGTTCGCAGCACGCCTTCATCTACCTGCGCGGCGAGGTGGTGCCGGTCCTGCGGCGCCTGCACGAGGCGGTGCGCGAGGCGTACGAGGCCGGATATCTCGGCAAGGACATCCTCGGGAGCGGGCTCGACCTCGACATCACGGTGCACGCGGGAGCGGGCGCGTACATCTGCGGCGAGGAGACGGCGCTGCTCGACTCCCTCGAAGGCCGGCGCGGTCAGCCCCGGCTGCGTCCTCCCTTCCCTGCCGTCGAGGGGCTCTACGCGTGCCCCACTGTCGTCAACAACGTGGAGTCCATCGCGTCGGTTCCCGCGATCCTGAACAAGGGCAAGGACTGGTTCAAGGCGATGGGGACCGAGAAGTCCCCCGGCTTCACGCTGTATTCGCTCTCCGGGCACGTCGTCGGCCCCGGCCAGTACGAGGCCCCGCTCGGCATCACGCTGCGCCAGCTCCTCGACATGAGCGGGGGCATGCGGCCCGGGCACCGGCTGAAGTTCTGGACCCCGGGCGGCTCCTCCACCCCGATGTTCACGGACGAGCACCTCGACGTCCCGCTCGACTACGAGGGCGTGGGCGCGGCCGGCTCGATGCTCGGCACCAAGGCGCTCCAGTGCTTCGACGAGACGACCTGCGTGGTGCGGGCCGTGACCCGGTGGACGGAGTTCTACGCCCACGAGTCCTGCGGCAAGTGCACCCCCTGCCGCGAAGGCACCTACTGGCTGGTCCAGTTGCTCCGCGACATCGAGGCCGGCAAGGGCGTCATGTCCGACCTCGACAAGCTGAACGACATCGCCGACAACATCAACGGCAAGTCCTTCTGCGCACTGGGCGATGGCGCGGCCAGCCCGATCTTCTCCTCGCTCAAGTACTTCCGCGAGGAGTACGAGCAGCACATCACGGGCAAGGGCTGCCCCTTCGACCCCAGGAAGTCGACCCTCTGGGCCGACACGGAGGTGAACGCATGACCGTCACCACTACGGCCGCCTCCGGAGGAGACGCGGCCGGGCCGCACGGGACGTCCGAGAACATGGTCTCGCTGACCATCGACGGGGCCGAGCTGTCCGTGCCCAAGGGCACCCTCGTCATCCGGGCCGCGGAGCAGCTCGGCATCGAGATCCCCCGGTTCTGCGACCACCCCCTCCTCTCCCCGGTCGGCGCCTGCCGCCAGTGCATCGTCGAGGTCGAGGGCCAGCGCAAGCCGATGGCCTCCTGCACCATCACCTGCACCGACGGCATGGTCGTCAAGACCCAGCTGACGTCCGAGGTCGCCGACAAGGCCCAGCGCGGGGTGATGGAGCTGCTGCTCATCAACCACCCGCTGGACTGCCCGGTCTGTGACAAGGGCGGCGAGTGCCCGCTGCAGAACCAGGCGATGTCGCACGGCAACGCCGAATCGCGTTTCGAGGGCAAGAAGCGCACGTACGAGAAGCCGGTCCCGATCTCCACCCAGGTGCTGCTGGACCGCGAGCGGTGCGTGCTCTGCGCGCGCTGCACCCGCTTCTCCAACGAGATCGCCGGCGACCCGATGATCGAGCTGCTGGAGCGCGGCGCGCTGCAGCAGGTCGGCACCGGTGAGGGCGACCCCTTCGAGTCGTACTTCTCCGGCAACACCATCCAGATCTGCCCGGTCGGCGCCCTCACCTCGGCCGCCTACCGGTTCCGCTCCCGCCCCTTCGACCTCGTCTCCTCCCCGAGCGTGTGCGAGCACTGCGCGGGCGGCTGCGCGACCCGTACCGACCACCGGCGCGGCAAGGTGCTGCGGCGCCTCGCCGCCGAGGACCCCGAGGTCAATGAGGAGTGGGTCTGCGACAAGGGCCGCTTCGGGTTCCGCTACGCGCAGCGCCCGGACCGGCTGACCACCCCGCTCGTGCGCAACGCCGCCGGGGTGCTGGAGCCGGCGAGCTGGCCCGAGGCCCTGGAGGCCGCGGCTAACGGGCTCGCCGCCGCGCGCGGCCGGGCCGGGGTGCTCACCGGCGGCCGGCTCACCGTCGAGGACGCCTACGCGTACGCCAAGTTCGCCCGGGTCGTGCTGGACACCAACGACATCGACTTCCGGGCCCGCGTGCACAGCGCGGAGGAGGCCGAGTTCCTGGCCGCCACCGTGGCCGGCACCGGCAAGGACCTCGACGGCGAGGGGGTCACGTACACCTCGCTGGAGGCGGCGCCCACCGTGCTGCTCGTCGGCATCGAGGCGGAGGAGGAGGCCCCCGGCGTCTTCCTGCGGCTGCGCAAGGCCCACCGCAAGCACAAGCAGCGGACCTTCGCCCTGGCCCCCTTCGCCACCCGCGGCCTGGAGAAGACGGGCGGCACCCTGCTGGCCGCCGCCCCCGGCACCGAGCCCGAGTGGCTCGACGCGCTGGCCTCCCGGACCGGCCTGGAGGCGGGCGGCACCGAAGCCGCCGACGCGCTGCGCCGGCCCGGGGCCGTCATCGTCGTCGGGGAGCGCCTCGCCGGGGTGCCCGGCGCGCTGACCGCCGCCGTACGGGCCGCCGCCGCGACCGGGGCGAAGCTGGTGTGGATCCCGCGCCGCGCCGGGGAGCGGGCCGCGATCGAGGCGGGCGCGCTGCCGTCCCTGCTGCCGGGCGGCCGTCCGGCCACCGACCCGCGGGCGCGCGACGAGGTCGCCACCGCCTGGGGCCTGGACGAACTCCCGCACCGCTACGGCCGCGACACCGGCCAGATCGTCGAGGCGGCCGCGACCCGGGAGCTCTCGGCCCTGCTGGTCGCGGGCGTCGAGGTGACCGACCTGCCGGACCCGGACCGTGCGCGGACCGCCCTCCAGGAGGCCTTCGTGGTCTCCCTGGAACTGCGGGCCGGCGAGGTCACGGACCACGCGGACGTCGTCCTGCCGGTCGCCGCGGTCGCCGAGAAGGCGGGCGCGTTCATCAACTGGGAGGGCAGGGTCCGGCCGTTCGAGGCCGCGCTCAAGCCCGACCAGATGACCCGCCGGCTCGCCCCGGCCGACGCCCGCGTGCTGCACATGCTGGCCGACGCCGCCGACCGGCCGATCGCGCTGCCCGACGTACACGCCGTACGCCGGGAGATCGACGCGCTCGGCCCGTGGGCCGGGGAGCGCGCCGCCGGACAGGCGACGGACACCGTGCCGCTGCCCCGCCCGGGCGTCGGCGAGGCGGTCCTCGCGGGCCACCGGCTCCTGCTCGACCTCGGCCGGCTCCAGGAGGGCGACGACGCCCTGGCCGGCACCCGGCACGAGGCCAGTGCCCGGCTGTCGGCGGCCACAGCCGCCGAGACGGGCGTCAAGAACGGCGACGTCCTCGCGGTCACCGGCCCGGCCGGCACCGTGGAACTCCCGCTCCGGATCACCGAGATGCCCGACCGCGTGGTCTGGCTCCCGCTGAACTCCACCGGCTCCGGCGTCCTCGCCGACGCCGGAGCCCGCCCGGGCACCCTCGTACGCATCGGCCCGGCGCTCCCGGCCGGCGCCGGCGCCGCCCCCGCGGAGGTGGACGCGTGAACGCGGTACACGGTGACTTCGTCCAACTGGCCGCCGAGGACCTCTCCCTGTTCGGCCGGGACGTCTGGTGGCTCGTCGTCATCAAGGCGGTGTTCTGCTTCGCCTTCCTGATGGTGACCGTGCTGTTCTCCATCGTGTGGGAGCGCAAGGTCGTCGCCTGGATGCAGCTGCGCATCGGCCCGAACCGGCACGGCCCCTGGGGCATGCTCCAGTCGCTCGCCGACGGCGTGAAGCTGATGCTCAAGGAAGACCTGATCGTCAAGCGGGCCGACAAGGTGGTCTACGTCCTGGCCCCGATCATCGCGGCGATCCCGGCCTTCATGGCCATCGCGGTGATCCCCTTCGGGCCCGCGGGCAACGAGGTCTCCATCTTCGGCCAGCGCACCACGATGCAGCTGACCGACCTGCCCATCGCGATGCTCTACATCCTCGCGGTGGCCTCGGTCGGCATCTACGGCATCGTGCTGGCGGGCTGGTCCTCCGGCTCCACCTACCCGCTCCTCGGCGGCCTGCGCTCCTGCGCGCAGATGATCTCCTACGAGATCGCGATGGGCGCGGCCTTCGCCTCGGTCTTCCTCTACTCCGGGTCGATGTCGACCTCGGCGATCGTGGAGGCGCAGGCGGACCGCTGGTACATCATCCTGCTGCCGGTCTCCTTCATCATCTACGTCATCACGATGGTCGGCGAGACGAACCGCGCCCCCTTCGACATGCCGGAGTCCGAGGGCGACCTGGTCGGCGGCTTCAACACCGAGTACTCGTCCATCAAGTTCGCGCTGTTCATGCTCGCCGAGTACGTCAACATGGTCACCGTCTCGGCGGTCTCCGTCACCCTCTTCCTGGGCGGCTGGCGGGCCCCGGCGCCGATCTCGACGTACTGGGAGGGCGCGAACCACGGCTGGTGGCCGATGCTCTGGTTCGTCCTCAAGGTGCAGTTGCTGCTGTTCTTCTTCATCTGGCTGCGCGGCACGCTGCCACGCGTGCGCTACGACCAGCTGATGAAGCTCGGCTGGAAGGTCCTGATCCCGGTCTCCGTGGTCTGGCTGATGCTGGTCGCCACCGTCCGGGCGCTGCGCAACGAGGCGTACGACTTCAGCGAGATCGTCCTCTACGTCGGCGGCGCCGTCGTGGCGATCCTGCTGCTCTCCTTCGTCGCGGACCTCTTCCGCGACAAACGCGAGAAGGCGGCCGCCGCGGAGGCGGTGAAGGACGCCGAGGCCTTCGACCCGCTGGCGGGCGGGTTCCCCGTACCGCCCAAGCCCGGCCAGCACCTGGCACCCGTACCGCGCAGGCGGCCTCGCGGCGAGCGGGAGCTGATTGTCAGTGGCGGGTCGAATACTGACAGTGACCGAGAGGAGGGTGCTGAGAATGTCTGACGAGAAGTGGCAGAACCCGGTGGCCGGCTTCGGCGTGACCTTCAAGGCCATGTTCAAGAAGCGCCTCACCGAGCAGTACCCGGAGCAGCAGAAGACGACCGCCCCGCGCTTCCACGGACGGCACCAGCTCAACCGGCACCCCGACGGTCTGGAGAAGTGCATCGGGTGCGAGCTGTGCGCCTGGGCCTGTCCCGCCGACGCGATCTACGTGGAGGGCGCGGACAACACCGAGGAGGAGCGCTACTCCCCGGGCGAGCGGTACGGCGCCGTCTACCAGATCAACTACGCCCGCTGCATCCTGTGCGGGCTGTGCGTCGAGGCGTGCCCGACCAGGGCGCTGACCATGACGAACGAGTTCGAGCTGGCCGACGCCAGCCGCGAATCGCTCATCTACACCAAGGACCAGCTGCTGGCCGGCCTGACCGAGGGCATGGTCGAGGCACCGCACTCGGTCTTCCCCGGCATGGAGGACACGGACTACTACCAGGGCCGGGTGACGGGGGCCGCCCCGGGCACGGTCCGGCAGGTGGCCGTCTCCAAGGGCGAGGTGCCCGAGGGCGAAGCGGCCCCGGGGAACGGGCAGTCCGAGGAGGTGGGGGCATGAGCGCCATCGCCGCCTCCATGACCTCCACGGGAGAGGCGATCCAGTTCTGGATCCTCGGCACGGTCGCCGTCATCGGCGCCCTGGCCACGATCCTGATGAAGAAGTCCGTGCACAGCGCCCTCAGCCTGGCCGGGACGATGATCATCCTGGCCGTCTTCTACCTCGCCAACGGGGCGTACTTCCTGGGCGTCGTCCAGGTCATCGTCTACACCGGCGCGATCATGATGCTGTTCCTCTTCGTGGTCATGCTCGTCGGCGTCACCGCCGCCGACTCCCTGAAGGAGACCATCAAGGGACAGCGCTGGCTGGCCGTCCTGTGCGGGCTCGGCTTCGGCATCCTGCTGATCGCCGGCATCGGCCACGCCAACCTCACCCACTTCAACGGGCTCGGCCGGATCAACTCCGCCGGACACGTCGAGGGCCTGGCGCAGCTGATCTTCACCAAGTACGTCTTCGCCTTCGAGATCACCGGCGCGCTGCTGATCACCGCGGCCGTCGGCGCGATGGTGCTCACCCACCGCGAGCGCACCGAACGGGCCGCCACCCAGCGCGAGCTGGCCGAGAAGCGCGTCCGCGAGGGCGTGCAGCTCCCGCCGCTGCCCGCGCCCGGCGTCTACGCCCGGCACAACGCGGTGGACGTCCCCGGCCTGCTGCCGGACGGCACCCCGTCCGAGCTGACCGTCAGCCAGACGCTGCGCGCCCGCGGCCAGATCCGGGACGTCTCCAGCGAGGCGCTCGACGACCTCAAGGCCCTGGAGCAGCGTTCCTCGGAGCGCCTCGGCCGTGAGGAGGCCTCGAAGTGAATCCGGTCAACTACCTGTACCTGGCGTCCCTGCTGTTCACCATCGGTGCGGCCGGCGTGCTGATCCGCAAGAACGCGATCGTGCTGTTCATGTGCATCGAGCTGATGCTCAATGCCTGCAACCTCGCCCTCGTCGCGTTCTCCCGGATGCACGGCAACCTCGACGGCCAGATCATCGCGTTCTTCACGATGGTCGTCGCCGCCGCGGAGGTCGTCGTCGGCCTGGCGATCATCGTGTCGCTGTTCCGTACCCGCCACTCGGCCTCGGTCGACGACGCCAGCCTGATGAAGCTGTAAGGGGTCGCTGTGGAGAACCTGATTGCGCTGCTGATCGCAGCGCCCCTGCTCGGAGCGGTGGTGCTGCTGTGCGGCGGCCGGCGCCTCGACAAGGTCGGTCATTGGATCGGCACCGTGCTCGCGGCGGTCTCCTTCGGGATCGGCGTCGCCCTGTTCGCCGACCTGCTGGGCCGCAGTGCCGACGACCGGACCCTGCACCAGACCCTGTACACCTGGATCCCCGTCGAGGGCTTCCAGGCGGACATGGCCTTCCAGCTGGACCAGCTGTCGATGACCTTCGTCCTGCTGATCTCCGGGGTGGGCACGCTCATCCACGTGTACTCGATCGGGTACATGGAGCACGACGAGCGCCGCCGCCGCTTCTTCGGCTACCTGAACCTGTTCGTCGCGGCGATGCTGCTGCTGGTCCTCGCCGACAACTACCTGCTGCTGTACTTCGGATGGGAGGGCGTGGGCCTCGCCTCGTACCTCCTGATCGGCTTCTGGCAGCACAAGCCCAGCGCGGCCACGGCCGCGAAGAAGGCCTTCCTGGTCAACCGCGTCGGCGACATGGGCCTGTCGATCGCGATCATGCTGATGTTCACCACCTTCGGGACCTTCGCCTTCGGGCCGGTGCTGGGCGCGGTGGGCGAGGCGTCCGAAGGCACGCTGACGGCGATCGGCCTGATGCTGCTGCTGGCCGCCTGCGGCAAGTCGGCGCAGGTCCCGCTGCAGTCCTGGCTCGGTGACGCGATGGAGGGCCCGACCCCGGTCTCGGCCCTGATCCACGCGGCCACCATGGTGACGGCGGGCGTGTACCTGATCGTCCGCTCCGGCGCCATCTTCAACGCGGCGCCGGACGCCCAGCTGGTGGTCACCATCGTGGGTGCGGTCACGCTGCTCTTCGGTGCGATCGTCGGTTGCGCGAAGGACGACATCAAGAAGGCCCTGGCGGGCTCGACGATGTCGCAGATCGGCTACATGATCCTCGCCGCGGGCCTCGGCCCGATCGGCTACGTCTTCGCGATCATGCACCTGGTGACGCACGGCTTCTTCAAGGCGGGCCTCTTCCTCGGCGCCGGTTCCGTGATGCACGGGATGAACGACGAGGTCGACATGCGCAAGTACGGGGCGCTGCGGAAGTACATGCCGGTCACCTTCGTGACCTTCGGACTCGGGTACCTGGCCATCATCGGCTTCCCGGGCCTGTCGGGCTTCTTCTCCAAGGACCTGATCATCGAGGCGGCCTTCGCCAAGGGCGGCACCGAGGGCTGGATCCTCGGCGGGGTCACCCTGCTGGGCGCCGGCATCACCGCGTTCTACATGACCCGGGTCATGCTCCTCACCTTCTTCGGCGAGAAGCGCTGGCAGCCGGACGCGAAGAGCGGGGAGCTGCCCCACCCGCACGAGTCCCCGAAGTCGATGACCATCCCGATGATCATCCTGGCGTTCGGGTCGGTCTTCGCCGGCGGCTACTTCGCGATCGGCGAGCGGTTCGTGAAGTGGCTGGAGCCCGTCACCGGCTACGCGCACGGCCACCCGCCGGTCAGCGCCCTGACGGTGACGCTGGCCACCATGGTGGTCCTCGTCATCGGCGTCGGCATCGCCTGGGCGATGTACGGCCGCAGGCCCGTCCCGGTCATCGCCCCGCGCGGCTCGCTCGTCACCCGGGCGGCCCGGCAGGACCTGTACCAGGACGACTTCAACCACGTCGTGCTGGTGCGCGGCGGGGAGCACCTGACCCGCTCGCTCGTGTACGTCGACCACAGCCTGGTCGACGGGGTGGTCAACGGGACGGCCGCCTCGGTCGGCGGCCTCTCGGGCCGGCTGCGCAAGCTGCAGAACGGCTACGCCCGCAGCTACGCGGTCTCGATGTTCGGGGGCACGGTGGTCCTGATCGCCGCGACCCTGCTGATGAGGGCGGTGTGATATGAATTTCCCGCTTCTGACGGTGACGGCCGCGGTCCCCGCGGTCGGCGCGATCCTGACGGCGGCCGTCCCGGCAACCCGCAGGACCGCCGCCAAGTGGCTCGCACTGTTCTTCTCGCTGGCGACACTGGCCCTGGCCGTGCTCGTCGCGGTCCGCTTCGATCCCGGCGGCGACCGCTACCAGCTCACCGAATCCCGCTCCTGGATCGCCGACTTCGGCGTCCGCTACGAGCTGGGCGTGGACGGCATCGGCGTGGTCCTCATCGGGCTCACGGCGCTGCTCATCCCCTTCGTGATCGCGGCGGGCTGGCACGACGCCGACCCTCTGGAGACCAAGTCGTCGCGTTGGCGGCCGACGCAGGGTTTCTTCGCCCTGATCCTGCTGGTCGAGGCGATGGTGATCATCTCCTTCGAGGCCACCGACGTCTTCCTCTTCTACATCTTCTTCGAAGCCATGCTCATCCCGATGTACTTCCTCATCGGCGGCTTCGGGGACCGGGCCCACTCCGGATCCGATGAGAACGCGGCCGCGCAGCGCTCGTACGCGGCGGTCAAGTTCCTCCTCTACAACCTGGCCGGCGGCCTGATCATGCTGGCCGCCGTCATCGGCCTGTACGTGGTCGCCGGGAACTTCTCGCTCCAGGAGATCACCGCCGCGCGCGCCGCGGGCACGCTCGACATGGCGACCAACACCGAGCGGCTGCTGTTCCTCGGCTTCTTCTTCGCCTTCGCGGTGAAGGCCCCGCTGTGGCCCCTGCACACCTGGCTGCCGAACGCGATGGGCGAGTCCACCGCCCCGGTCGCCGTGCTGATCACCGCGGTCGTCGACAAGGTCGGCACCTTCGCGATGCTCCGCTTCTGCCTCGGGCTCTTCCCCGAGGCCAGCAAGTGGGCCACGCCGGTGATCCTCGTCCTGGCCCTGATCAGCATCATCTACGGCGCTCTGGTCGCGGTCGGTCAGCGGGACATCAAGCGGCTGGTCGCCTACGCCTCGATCTCGCACTTCGGCTTCATCATCCTGGGCATCTTCGCGATGACCTCCCAGGGCCAGTCCGGCGCCACCCTCTACATGGTCAACCACGGCCTGTCGACGGCGGCGCTGATGCTGGTGGCCGGCTTCCTGATCTCGCGGCGCGGCTCGCGGCTCATCGCCGACTACGGCGGAGTCCAGAAGGTGGCCCCGGTCCTCGCCGGCACCTTCCTGATCGGCGGCCTCGCCACTCTCTCGCTGCCGGGCCTCGCGCCCTTCGTCAGTGAATTCCTGGTCCTGGCCGGCACGTTCGCCCGGTACCCGGTCGTCGGCATCATCGCCACCACCGGCATCGTGCTGGCCGCGCTGTACACCCTGGTGCTCTACCAGCGCACGATGACCGGCCCCGTGAAGGAGGAGGTCCGAACGATGCCGGACCTGCGCCTGCGCGAGGTACTGGTGGTCGCCCCGCTGATCGCGCTGCTGATCGGACTGGGCGTCTACCCGAAGGTGCTCACCGACATCGTCAACCCGGCGGTGGAGTACACCATGTCGGACGTGAAGCAGACGGACCCGAAGCCCGAGGTCGACGTCGAAGCCAAGAACGGGGAGGCGGCGAAGTGAGCGCAGCGACTTCCGCCCACAGCCTGTGGACACTGGCGGCCGAGGCACCGGTCGACCGGATCCCGGCGCCGACCATCGAATACGCGCAGCTCGCGCCCACGCTGATCGTGGTGGGCGCGGCGGTGCTCGGGATCCTCGTGGAGGCCTTCGTGCCCCGCAAGGCCCGCTACTACGTACAGGTGTTCCTCACCCTCGCCGCGCTGGCCTCGGCCTTCGCCGCGGTCGTCGGCCTCGCGGCCGGCGGGTACGGGTCCACCAAGGCACAGGTCGCCGCGATGGGCGCCATCGCGGTGGACGGCCCGGCGCTCTTCCTGCAGGGCACCATCCTGCTGGCCTCGGTCGTCGCGGTCTTCACCTTCGCCGAGCGGCGGCTGGACCCCGCCGCGCACGGCAACCGCGTGGACTCCTTCGCCGCCCAGGCGGCGTCGGTCCCGGGCAGCGAGAGCGAGAAGGCCGCCGTCAAGGCGGGCTTCACCACCACCGAGGTCTTCCCGCTGGCCCTGTTCGCGATCGCGGGCATGCTGATCTTCCCGGCGGCCAACGACCTGCTGACGCTGTTCATCGCCCTTGAGGTCTTCTCCCTCCCGCTGTACCTGCTCTGCGCCCTCGCCCGCCGCCAGCGGCTGATGTCGCAGGAGGCCGCGGTGAAGTACTTCCTGCTGGGGGCCTTCTCCTCGGCCTTCCTCCTCTTCGGCATCGCCCTGCTCTACGGGTACGCGGGCTCGGTCTCGTACGCGGTGATCGCCGACGTGGTCGACGGCACGGTCGGGAAGATCGACCCGGCGCTGGCCTCCACCATGGGCAACGACGCGCTGCTGCTGATCGGCAGCGCGCTGATCCTGATGGGCCTGCTCTTCAAGGTCGGCGCGGTCCCCTTCCACATGTGGACCCCGGACGTCTACCAGGGCGCCCCGACGCCGGTCACCGGCTTCATGGCGGCGGCGACGAAGGTGGCCGCCTTTGGTGCCCTCCTGCGGCTCCTCTACGTGGTCCTGCCGGGGCTGCGCTGGGACTGGCGGCCGGTGATGTGGGCGGTGGCCATCGTCACGATGCTGGCGGGCGCGGTGATCGCCGTGACCCAGACGGACGTCAAGCGGCTGCTGGCGTACTCCTCGATCGCGCACGCGGGCTTCATCCTGGCCGGTGTGATCGCGACCTCGGCGGAGGGCGTCTCGTCCGTCCTGTTCTACCTGGGCGCGTACTCCTTCGTGACGATCGGCGCCTTCGCGGTGGTCACGCTGGTGCGCGACGCGGGCGGCGAGGCCACGCACCTGTCCAAGTGGGCGGGTCTGGGCCGGCGTTCGCCGCTGACGGCGGCCGTCTTCGCGGTGTTCCTGCTGGCCTTCGCCGGCATCCCGCTGACGTCGGGCTTCACGGGCAAGTTCGCCGTGTTCAAGGCGGCGGCGGAGGGGGGCGCGGGGGTGCTGGTCGTGGTCGGTGTCATCTCGTCCGCGATCGCCGCGTTCTTCTACATCCGGGTGATCGTCCTGATGTTCTTCAGCGAGCCGAAGGCCGACGGCCCGACGGTGGCCGTTCCCTCGCCGCTGACGATGACGACCATCGCGGTGGGCGTCGCGGTCACCCTGGTCCTGGGCCTGGCCCCGCAGTACTTCCTGGACCTGGCGGGACAGGCGAGCACGTTCGTCCGCTGACCGGTTCGCGCAACGGCCAAGGGCCCGGTCCCCTTCGGGGGAGCCGGGCCCTTGGCCGTGTGCGGGTCTACTCCGGTAGCCCCTTCGGTTTGATCGTGGTGAGGTCCAGGTCGATGGGGAAGGGGACCTCGACCTTCAGCCGGTCGTGGAAGATGCCCGTCGCGACGTAGACACGCGTGGCCGGTTCGAGTTCGAACACGTAGACGACTGCCCGGTCGTTCTTGTTCTCGACCCGCCAGTAGTGGGGGATTCCTGCCCGGGCGTACTTGGCCGGCTTGGTCTCGCGGTCCCGGGCGATCGAATCAGGAGAGACGACCTCGATGGCCAGCCGGACGGACGCGGCGGGGATCCGTGTCTGTTGCTGGGGGCCCCGGGCCAGTTCCTCATCGACGACGAGGACGTCCGGCTCGGGCCGGTTCAGTCGGTCGATGTCGACGGTGAACTCTCTCATCACTTCGAGTCCGCCCGGAACCAGTGATTCGAGTTGCCATTCGAAGAATCGCAGGGCTCGCATGTGGAAACGGGTTTGCGGACTCACGAAAATCAGGCTCCCGTCGATCAGCTCCGTGTGCGGAGGCAGGTTGGGAAGCCGGTCAAGGTCGTCGGCCGTCCACCCGCCCGCGGGCGGGACGGGCCAGCGCGGGGCGGGCTCCTGCTCGGGGGTCTCGGGATCGACGCTCATCGGTAGTGCTCCCATGTGCTGGAGTCTCGCGAGTCCGACCAGCGTATCGCCCGGGATTCCCGGAGAAGCCGCACTTATGGGTGAGTCATATGCGTGTGGCACTTGACCGCACGGCTCGCGCGGACTAGTGGCCGTGCGGGTGGGCGGCGGCCGGCTTGGCCGGGGTGGGGGCCTTCTTCGGGCAGGTCAGTGCCGGGTTCCAGTTGTGGAAGCGGCCGGCCGGGTTCTTCTTGTACGCCCACATGTGCAGGTCGTAGTGCTTGGGCATGCCCGACCAGTGGCCCGGCATGGGTCCGTCGAAGGGCAGCCCGAACATGCTCGGCCGGTCGTCGGCGGTCTTCAGGTCCTGGTCCCGGTCGGTGGACATCCACTCCACGGCCTCGAGCCTGCGACGGCCGTTGCGGTCCTTCTCCCTGCTGTAGAGGAGCGCGGTCGGCCTGGCGGGGTCCTTCGAACCCCAGTTGGCCTGCTTGACGTAGTGGTAGTTCATGGCGCCCACCCCGAACGGGTTGGTCATGCACTCCTCGCCGTGGGGGACGTACCCGTCCTTGAGGGCCTCCCGCTCGTCCGCGTACTTGGCCGTCGCCGCGATCGCCGTCGCCATGTCCCGCATGGCCCGCGGGTCGCGCGGGTCGGGCGCGGGCCCCTCGACCCCGTGCGCCGGGGCCACGGCGGTCAGGCCGAGCGACAGGGCGGCCGCGCAGGTGACGACGATCCTCAGGCTGCGTACGGTCATGGCGGCGGCTCCTCGCGGTGGGGGTACGGGGTACGGGTTCCCGATTCCAGTCGTCCGTCCACCATCCCGGCCCGTCCCGCCCGGCGCACGCGGCGCGCCTCCGAACGGGGCCTCGCCGCGCCTCAGGCGCGGGCCGCGTACGCCCGGACGTCCGCGTCGGGGTCGCCGACCGCCGCGGCGAGGGCCGCCCGGGCCTCCGCGGTGTCCCGGTGGGCCAGCAGGGCGAGGACCGCGGCCTTGCGGACATCGGCGTTGGCGTCGGCCAGCGCCCCGGCCAGCGCGCCGGCCAGGGCCGGTACGGCCGCCCCGGGCCCGGCCGCCCCGGGCCCGGCCGCCGCCAGCGCGGCGGCCGCCCCGGCCCGGACCTGCCAGGCGGCGTCCCCCAGCGCCGCGACCGCCGTGCGGGCGTACCCCTCGGGGCAGCCGGTCGAGGCCAGGGCCGCCAGGGCGGCGCCGCGCACCAGCGGGTCCGGGTCGCCCAGCAGCGGGTCCAGCGGGGCCGGGGCAGGGGCGTGCACCGAGGCCAGCCCCCTGGCGACCGCCACCCGGACCTCGCGGGCCGGGTCCGCCGCGGCCGTGGCCAGCTCCGGTACCGCGTCCACCGAGACCAGCGCGCGGACCGCGTGGATGCGGACCTCCGGGTCGGCGTCCGCCAGCGAGGCCGCGTACAGCCGTGCGTCGCCCAGGCGCAGGGCCCGCAGGGCTTCGAGCGAGGCCGAGCGCACCGCGGGGTCCGGCACGGCGAGCGCGGCGCGCAGCCCGGCCCCCAGCTCCGGCCCGCCCGGCAGGACCTCCACCAGCTCGCGCAGCGCGGCCGCGGCGGCCGCCCGTACGGCGGGAGCCGCATCGCCGAGGCGGGCGGCCAGTGCGGGCCCGGCCCCCGCGGGGACGGTCTCGCCGAGTGCGGCCACGGCCGCCGCCCGGACCGCGGGATCGGGGTCGTCCAGGTAGGGGCGCAGGAGGTCCAGGCCGGGTGACTCCTCCGCCAGGGCGAGCAGTTCGAGGATCCGCGGCGAAGCGTCCCGCAGCGGCCCGGCGGACGCCGCGCTTGCGGGTGCGGACCCGGGCGTCCCCGGGGCTGTCGTCCGCCCCGCCGGAGGCGACTGGCGGGGGCCCGCCGTGGACACCGGGACCAGGGCGACCTCGCCCAGGTGCCGCGAGGGGCCGCCGGCCGGGGCGAACCCGTCGACCGGCACCAGGTACGGCTCCACCGGCCGGGCCGTGAACTCCATCGCGCCCGAGACCGACTTGCGCAGGTCCAGGTGGTGCAGCCAGCCCGCGTCATCGCGCTCGGGGTGGTCGAGCCGCTCGTGGTAGAGGCCCCAGCGGGACTCCGTACGGGCCAGCGAGGCGCGGGCCGCCATCTCCGCGCAGTCCCGGATGAAGGACACCTCCGCGCACCGCATCAGCTCGTGCGCGGTGGTCGCGCCCATCTGCGCGATCTCGCCGGTCATCCGGTCGAAGGCCTCGACGGCGAGCGAGAGCTTCGCGCCCGTCTTCGGCGGAGCCACGTAGTCGTTGACGAACCGCCGCAGCTTGTACTCCACCTGCGGCTGCGGAGGCCCGTCCGGGTTGCGCAGGGGGCGGTAGACGAGCTCGTGGGCCGCCGACAGCTGGTCGGCCGGCAGCTCGCCCTCGTACGCCGTGTACCGGGCCGCGTCCGCGCCCGCCAGATCGCCGAAGACAAACGCCCCGATCATGTAGTTGTGCGGGACGGAGGCCAGGTCCCCGGCCGCGTACAGCCGCGGGACGGTGGTGCGGGCGTGGTCGTCGACGCGCACGCCCGAGGCCGAGTGGCCCCCGCACAGGCCGATCTCCGAGATGTGCATCTCGATGTCGTGCGTGCGGTAGTCGTGGCCCCGGCCCGCGTGGAAGGTCCCGCGCGTCGGCCGTTCCGTGGTGTGCAGGATCGATTCGAGGGAGGCCACCGACTCCTCCGGGAGGTGGCTGAGCTTCAGGTACACCGGGCCGCGGTCCGAGGCGAGTTCGGCCGCGAACTCCGCCATCATCTGCCCCGACCAGTAGTCGGAGTCCACGAACCGTTCGCCGTGCCGGTTGACCTGGTAGCCGCCGAAGGGGTTCGCGACGTACGCGCACGCCGGACCGTTGTAGTCCTTGATCAGCGGGTTGATCTGGAAGCACTCGATGCCGGTCAGCGCGGCGCCCGCGTGGTAGGCCATGGCGTAGCCGTCGCCCGCGTTGGTCGGGTTCTCGTACGTGCCGTAGAGGTAGCCGGAGGCGGGCAGTCCGAGGCGCCCGCACGGGCCGGTCGCCAGGACCACCGCCCCGGCGCGCACGGTCACGAAGGCGCCGGTGCGGGTGTTGAAGGCGGCCGCGCCGATCGCCCGGCCGTCCTCCGGCGAGGTCAGGACCCGGACCGGCATCACCCGGTTCTCGATCCGGATCCGCTCGCGCATCTCGCGGCGCCGCAGCTGCCGGTAGAGCACCTTCTTGACGTCCTTGCCCTCGGGCATGGGCAGCACGTACGAGCCCGAGCGGTGGACCTGGCGCACCGCGTACTCGCCGTGCTCGTCCTTCTCGAACTTCACCCCGTACGACTCCAGGCGCTGCACCATCGCGAAGCCGCGGGTCGCGGTCTGGCGGACCGTGGACTGGTCGACGACGCCGTCGTTGGCGCGGGTGATCTCGGCGACGTAGTCGTCGGGCTCGGCGCGGCCGGGGACGACGGCGTTGTTGACCCCGTCCATGCCCATGGCGAGCGCCCCGGAGTGGCGCACGTGCGCCTTCTCCAGGAGCAGGACCCGCGCGCCGCGCTCGGCGGCGGTCAGCGCCGCCATCGTGCCGGCCGTGCCGCCGCCGATGACGAGGACGTCGCAGGAGAGTTCCTCGGCGTCGCCGAGCGCGGGGATGTCCATGGCGCGGCCCTTCAGAGTGAGTTGATGATCTGCTTCCGGAGCCCGGCGGGCGACGCGTCGCGGTCCCGCGGGTGCGGTACGGGGACCACCTCTCCGGTACCGAGCAGCGCGACGCGGTCGCCGAGGAACAGCGCCTCGTCCACGTCGTGCGTGACGAACACGACGGTCGCGCCGGTGCCCGCGAGGACGTCCACGAGGAGGTCCTGCATCTCGGCGCGGGTCTGGGCGTCGAGCGCCCCGAAGGGTTCGTCCATCAGGACGGCGCGCGGGCGCGCGGCGAGGGCGCGGGCCAGCTGCACGCGCTGGCGCTGGCCGCCGGAGAGCTGGTGCGGGAGCCGGTGGGCGTGGCCGCCGAGCCCCACGCGCTCCAGCCACTCCTCGGCAACCCGCCGCCGCTCCGCGCGCGGCAGCCGGCGGGAGCGCCCGATGGCGAGGGGGAGTTCGACGTTGGCGCGGACGGTGCGCCAGGGGAGCAGGGCGTCGTCCTGGAACACCAGGGCGCGGTCGGCGTCCGGGCCGGTCAGCGGCCGCCCGTCCTGTTCGACCGTCCCGCCGAGCGGTGGCAGCAGCCCGGCCAGGGTGCGCAGCAGCGTGGACTTCCCGCAGCCGGACGGGCCCACGACGGTGAGCACCTCCCCGGCCTCGACCGTCAGGTCGACCCCGTCGAGCACCACGTTCCCGCGGTGGCCCAGCCGCACTCCGCGCAGCGCGAGGGTGGCGCCGGGTGTGTGGGTGGTCAGGGTGGTCAGGGTGGTCACTTCTGCGTCCCTCCGGTGGTCGCGCCCTGCGGGGAATCGGCTCCGCGCAGCGGCACCCGGGCCGGGCGGAAGGCTCCGGGTGCGGCGGCGCCGGCGGGGGACGACGACACGGCGGAACGGGGGAGCCAGGACGTCAGGCGGCGGCCCGTGCGCTCCACCGCCGTGGACGTCAGCCATCCCAGCGCGCCGATGGTGACCATGCCGACGAAGACGCCGGGGTAGTCGACCACCGTGTAGTCCTGCCACGTGCGGTAGCCGACCCCGTACTCGCCGGAGATCATCTCGGCCGAGATCACGCAGATCCACGACACCCCGATGCCGACCGACAGGCCCCCGAAGATGCCCGGCAGGGCCCCCGGCAGGACCACCGAGAACAACACCCGCGCCCGCCCGCCGCCCATCGTCAGGACGGCCTCCTCCCACACCGGCGTCAGCGCCCGCACCGCGTGCCGCGTCGAGACCAGCACCGGGAAGAAGGCGGCCGTGCAGGTGATGAACACGATCCCCTGCTCGTTGGAGGGGAACAGCAGGATCGCCACCGGGACCAGGGCGATGGCCGGGATCGGACGCAGGACCTCCAGCAGCGGTCCCAGCACGTCGGCCGCCGTCCGGGACCGGGCGATCGCCGTGCCCACCACCACGCCCAGGACGGCGGCGAGCGCGAAGCCCGCCACGATCCGGCGCAGGCTGGACACCAGGTCCTGCCAGTAGGGGGCGGTCCCGGCCCGCTCCGCGAACGTCGACGCCACCTCGCCCACCGTCGGGAACTGCTCGAAGCGCAGCCACACGTTCACGTCCAGCGAGGTCAGCGCCTGCCACAGCAGCAGGGCCGCGCCGAGCGAGGCCGCCCGCAGCAGCCAGCGGCCGCCCGTCATGACGCCAGCGCCCCGGCCTCGGCGAAGCTCACGATGCGCGCCCCGGAGCCCTGGTTCCGCTCCACGTACGACTTCGCGCCCGCGGCCGTGACGAAGGCGCGCAGCTCCGGCCCCTCGGCCACCCACACGGCCTTGTCCGCGAACCAGAGCGTGCCGGTCACCGCGTCCGGCACGTACGCAGCCCGGACGTCCGCGCCGCGTGCCGCCTTGAGCAGCTCGCGCGGGGAGTCGAAGGACTGCGTGCGGGTCTGCCCCTTGAGCCACAGCTCGGGGCGGGCGGCCGCCGCCTTCGGGTACTCCGGCACGCCGGCCGCCGCCCGCTTCAGGGGCTCGGGGTCGAGGAAGGCGTCCACGTCCACGTCGCCGACCAGCTTGGCCGCCTTCAGCACCGGCACGTCCTGCTTCAGCGCGTCGATCAGCTCCGGCCGCAGGGCCGGGTCGAAGGTCGCGATGCCGTTCGCGCCGTTGTAGAGGTACACCACCTCCGCCGGCAGGCCGGTCTCCTTGGCCACCGACTCGGCGGCCGCCACCGGCTCGGTCCTCAGCTGGTCGGTGGCCTTGCGCTGCGCCCGCAGGAAGGCGTCCAGTACGCCCGGCCGCTCCTTCGCGAACTTCTCGCGCACGGTCACCCCGTGGAAGGTCGGCAGGTCGAGCTCGGCCCCGTCGTACAGGGCCTTCGCCCGGCCCTCGAAGGCCAGTTGCCCCGGCCACGCCACGAACTGCGACAGGGCCGTCCGCGCTGCCCGCCTGGAGCGCGGACGCGCCCACGCTGGGCTGCTGGTTGAGCTTCTGGATACCGCTCTCCGGGTCGATCCCGGTCCGCTGCAGGGCCCGTACGAGGGTGCCGTCGGCCGCGGACCCGACACTGGTCGACACCTTCTTGCCGCGCAGGTCGGCCAGCGACTCCAGCTTCGAACCGGGCGCGGTGACCTCGGTGTTGAGACCGCCGCGCAGGTTGTAGCCGGTCACCGACACGAGGCGGGTGGGCTGCTTCAGCTCCTTGCCGCGCGCCGCGTTGAGGAGGAGCGGGAAGTCGCCCATCGAGCCGATGTCGATCTTCCCGGCGGTGATCTGGGCGGTGATCGGGGCGCCGGTCGCGTAGTCCTGCCAGTCGACCCGGTAGGTGACGCCGTCCTGCCTGCCGCGCTCCGCGAGCTCCTGCTCGAAGTAGCCGAGGGAGCGCAGGAGCGTGCCGGCGGTGACGGTGTTGATGGTCTTGGACTGGTAGCCGACGGTCACGGTGACCGTCTTGGAGCCCGCCGCCCCCGAGGCGTCCGCGCAGGCCGTGGCGAGCGGGGCGAGGAGCAGGGCGCGGGCGCGAGTGCCTTGGTACGCATGGGGGTGGGGCCTTTCACCGGAGCAGGTAGGGCATGTTGACGGTCACCGCGCCGGTGGGACAGCGGGCGGCGCACGGGCCGCAGTACCAGCACTCGTCCACGTGCATGTACGCCTTGCCGTCGTCCTCACGGATCGCGAGCGAGTCGAGCGGACACATGTCGACGCAGAGGGTGCAGCCGTCGATGCACAGGGACTCGTCGATGGTCACGGGCACGTCGCCGCGCTGGGGGACCACGGGCATGGCTGTCTCCAGGAAGGTGGGAACGTTCGGTGTCGGAGGGCTCAGAGCGAGCGGCGCAGCAGGCCGCTCATGGTGATCCGGTCGCCGCGGAAGCGGATGAACTCCAGGTCCACGGGCCGGCCGTCGCCCAGGTGGGTGAGCCGTTCCAGCATCAGGACGGCGGCCCCGCGCGGGGCCTGGAGGACGGCGGCGGAGTGCGCGTCGGCGTTGACGGCTTCGAGGGTGATCTCGGCGTGGCCGAGGGGCTGCCCGGTCAGCTGTTCCAGGAGCCGGAAGACGTCGGTGTTCTCCAGGTCGCAGCCCAGGAGTCCGGCGCCGATGTCCATCGGGACGTAGGTGAGGTCGAGGGAGAGCGGCAGGCCGTTCAGGCGGCGCAGCCGCTCGATGCAGAGCACGTCGGTGTGCTCGGGCAGGCCGAGGCGGCCGGCGACCGGGGCGGGGGCGCGGACGGGGCCGACCGTACGGACCTCGTTGGTCACCCGGCCGTGCTCGTTGAGGGTCTCGGCCAGGCCTTGCAGGCGGTCCAGGCCGTGCGGGTACTTCTCGCAGACGACGACGGTGCCGACGCCCGGGCGGCGCTCCACCAGCTGCTCGCCGCGCAGCAGGTCGAGGGCCTGGCGGACGGTGTTGCGGCCGGCCCCGTAATCGGCGGCGAGGTCGCCCTCCAGGGGGAGGACCCCGCCGGGGTAGCCGCCCGCCAGGATCTGGTGGCGCAGCAGGTCGGCGAGCGCTCGCGCCTGGTCCGCGCGCAGTCGCCGGCGGCGCGCGGCGGCGACCGGGACGGTGTGCGTGACGGTGCGTTCGGCTGGCATGGCAGGGAACGTACCGGGGACCCGGCGTCGGTGGTGTTGCCGCAGTGTTGCGCCACCTGACGACGCTTATGCAAGGCCCTGACCTGCGGTTTCGGCGGGGTGGCGGAAAGATCCGCCACCCCGCCGTCTGTGTTTGCCGCCGGCGTCGGCCTAGCGGGATCCCACAATGCGGCCGGTGACCTCGCCGAGGCCGACGCGCGTGCCGTCCGGGCCCGGGGCCCAGGCGGTGAGGGTGACGGTGTCCCCGTCCTCCAGGAAGGTGCGCTTGCCGTCGGCGAGGTCGATGGCGTCACGGCCGTTCCAGGTCAGCTCCAGGAGCGAGCCGCGCTGGCCGGTCTCCGGACCGCTGACGGTGCCCGAGCCGTAGACGTCGCCGGTGCGCAGGGAGGCGCCGTTGACGGTCATGTGCGCGAGCTGCTGGGCGGCGGTCCAGTACATCGACGCGAACGGCGGCTGCGCCACCTCCTGCCCGTTGATGGACACGGTGATGTGCAGGTCGAAGCCGCCGGGGCGGTCGAGCTCGGCGTCGTCCAGGTAGGGCAGGAGCGGGAAGTCACGGGCGGGCGGGGCGACGCGGGCGGCGTCCAGGGCCTCCAGCGGGGTGACCCAGGCGGAGACCGAGGTGGCGAAGGACTTGCCGAGGAAGGGGCCGAGCGGCACGTACTCCCAGGCCTGGATGTCGCGCGCCGACCAGTCGTTGAGCAGGAACAGTCCGAAGACGTGGTCCTCGAACGCGCCCAGCGGCACCGGGCTGCCCAGCTCGGACGGGGTGCCGACGACGAAGCCGACCTCGGCCTCGATGTCGAGCTTGACGGACGGGCCGAAGACGGGCGCCGGGTCGGCGGGTGCCTTGCGCTGCCCGGAGGGCCGTACGACGTCGGTCCCGGAGACCACGATCGTGCCGGAGCGGCCGTGGTAACCGATCGGGAGGTGCTTCCAGTTGGGTGTCAGCGCGTCGCCGTCGGGGCGGAAGATCCGGCCGACGTTGGTGGCGTGGTGCTCGCTCGCGTAGAAGTCGACGTAGTCGGCGACCTCGTACGGCAGGTGCAGCGTGACCTCGTCGAGCGGCAGCAGGTGCGGCTCGACCGTGGGGCGGTGGCCGGGGTCGGTCACCCAGGCGGTCAGCGCGCGGCGCACGTCGCGCCAGGCGGTGCGCCCGGCGGCCAGCAGCGGGTTGAGGGAGGACTGCCCGAGCAGCCCGGAGTACGGGGAACCGAGCGCGAGCGCGGCCGCCCCCGCGTCGAGCACGTGCCTGCCGATGCGCACGCCGATCCGGCGGCGGTCCTCGCCGGCGGTCGAGAAGACGCCGTAGGGGAGGTTGTGCGGCCCGAACGGGTCGCCCTCGGGGACATCGAGGGGGCTCTGCTGGGGCATGGGGTACTGCCTCGCTTTCGACGCGGTCCGGGGGTGTCCCGGGGGCTGGTTGACACGTTACGTGGCTGAAGGGGCCTGTGGGAGGCCGGATTCGGGCTCTATTTGTAGGACTTGTCCAAAGGGGTCCGTATCCTTGGCGCCGTGACTTCCGCCCCGCCTCCGGCCCTCCCCTATGCCTTGATCGCCACTGACCTGGACGGGACTCTGCTGCGCGCCGGGGACACCGTCTCGGCCCGCTCCCACGGGGCGCTCGCGACGGCCCGTGCGGCCGGCGCCCGACACATCATCGTCACCGGACGCCCCGTTCCACAGGTCCGACATGTCCTGGACGGTCTCGGCTATACGGGGCTCGCGGTGTGCGCGCAGGGCGCGCAGGTGTACGACGCGGCGCGCGGACGACTGCTGCACTCCGTCTCCATGGACCGGGAACTGGCCGAGGTGGCCCTCGGCAAGATCGAGGCGGAGGTCGGCGAGGTCTGGGCGGCGGTGAACCAGGAGGGGCTGGACGCGGAGATGCTGATGGGGCCGGGCTACCGGATGTGGCACCCGCACCTGCCGACGGTGCGGGTGCCGCGGCGGGCGGACCTGTGGTCGGCGCCGATCAACAAGGTGCTGCTGCAGCACCCCGAACTGGACGACGACGAGCTGACGCGGGTGGCGCGGGCGGTGGTCGGCGACCTGGTGAACGTCACGATGGCGGGGGAGCACACGGTGGAGCTCCAGCCGCCGGGCATCGACAAGGCGAGTGGGCTCGCGCGGGCGGCGGAGGTCCTGGGGGCGTCCCCCGGCGGGACGATCGCCTTCGGGGACATGCCGAACGACATCCCGATGTTCGCCTGGGCCGCGCACGGGGTGGCCATGGCCAACGCCCACCGCGAGCTGGTCGCGGTCGCGGACGAGCTGACGCTGTCGAACGAGGCGGACGGCATCGCGGTGGTCCTGGAACGGCTCTACGGCAATATCAGCCCCGCCGGCGTTTGAGGCGCGGGGTCCGGGGCGGAGCCCCGGGGCCGCCCGCCAGGGCGGTTCGGCCGGGCCCCACCGCCCGCCAGGGCGGCCCGGCTCAGCCCGCCGCGCGCGGCAGCCGGCGTTCCCACGTCCGGTGGAAGACCACCTCGCCCCCCTCACGGCACACCACCTCGTTCGACGTCAGGAAGCCGCCCTCGTCGCACCGGATCTCCGACCGGGTCTCCACCCGCGCGTCCCAGCCCAGCTCCGGCCGGTGGAGCCGGATCCGCCACTGCGACCACGTCCGCGCCGACAGCGCGTCGCCGTCCCGGATCTCGTACACCTCCTCCGCGTCCTCGCCGTACTCCAGGCCGTCCGGATACACCCGGGTGCCCCCGTACCGCGGGTCCACCTCCAGCCGCCACGCCCCGCGCGCGACGTCCCGTACGACCAGCCGTTCCGGGCGCGGTTCGTCCAGCGTGGCCGGGACGGCGACACCCAGCGGCGGCGCCTGCTCCGGCGGCTCGAAGACGATCCCCCCGTCCACGGCGGACGCGGCGGACGAGGACGACGCCGCCCGCACCGGAAGCGTCAGCGCGCTCCCCGCCGGATCCAGCGTCCAGCCCGCCTCGGACCCGGCCCGCGGCCAGATCCACGGCCAGTACGCGGAGGACACCGCGAGGCGGATCCGGTGCCCCGGCGGGAAGGCGTGGCCGATGCCGTTCAGCTCGAAGGTGACGTCCTCGTACGAGCCCACCGGCCACGGGACCGCCCGGTCCCGGCCCTGGCGGGCGGAGAGGTTCAGCGCGCCCCGCGTGACCAGCGTCGAGGAGCCGTCCGGGGCGACGTCGCACAGCCGGGCCACGACCTGCCCGTACGGCACGTCGAGCCGCAGCCGCAGGGTCACCGAGGGCCGGCCCAGGATCTCCACCGGCTCCTCGCGCCCCACCGGGAACTCGAAGCAGGCCGCCTTCGCGTCCTCCTCCCGCTGGTCCGGCGGCAGGTCGGCGTCGTTGCCGAAGGGGAGGAACCGGCCCGAGTCCAGCCCGGTGTGCTGCGGCGAGGCGACGGCCACCGGCGCGCCCTGGAGCACGTACGGCACGGGGATGACGGACGCCGAGGGCCAGGCCTTCTCGCCGACCCACCGCCCCGGGAGCTCCTCGTACACGGTCGCCGGCGGGTGCGCGTCGCTGATCCAGGCGCGGAGCAGCGGCTCGTCCATGACCCCGGTGTCCACGCCCTTCAGCCAGTGGTCCCACCAGCGCAGGGTCTCCTGGAGGAAGCCGATCGCCGGCCCTGGCGACAGCCCGCGGTCCGGGTACTGGTGCGACCAGGGCCCGATCAGACCCCGTACGCGCGCGGACGGCAGGTGTTCGACGAGCCGTAGCACCGTGTCCCGGTACGGGTCGTGCCAGCCGCCGACCGCGAGCACCGCCGCGCCGATCGCCGCGTAGTCCTCGCAGACGCTGCCGTGGCGCCAGTAGGCGTCGCGGGTCTGGTGCGACAGCCAGGTGTGGATGAGCGGTTCCACCGCCTCCAGCCGGTCCAGCCACTGCCGGCGCCAGCCGTCGCCGGCGAACAGCGGGTCCGGCGGCCGGGAGGCGAAGGCCAGCATGGTCGCCGCCCGCGCGTGCATGTCCACGGCCAGCACCGAGCCGCCCATGTAGTGGACGTCGTTGTCGAAGCGGTCGTCCGTGGAGCAGACGGTGACGACCGCCTTCAGCGGTTCGGGGGCCAGGGCGGCGATCTGGAGGGAGTTGAATCCGCCCCACGCGATCCCGAACATCCCCACCGCCCCCGTGCACCACGGCTGCGCCGCCAGCCACTCCACCACCGCGACCCCGTCGGCCAGCTCGCGGGCGTCGTACGCGTCGCCCGGACGGCCCCCGCTGCACCCGTGCCCGCGCACGTCCACCCGTACGGAGGCATAGCCGTGCCCGGCGTACCAGGGGTGGCGCTGCCAGTCGCGCGGCGCGGTCCGGTCGGTCAGCCGGTACGGGAGGTACTCCAGCAGCGCCGGGACCGGCTCGTCGGTCACCGGGCGCCAGATCCGGGCGTACAGCTCGACGCCGTCGGGCAGCGGGATCCGGACGTCCTCGTGGGTGGTCTCGTACGGGAACGCGGTACGGATGATCATGTGCGCACCACCTCGGTGAACTCAGTGGACGGGGTGCGTCGTGCGCCGCGGCCACGGCGCCGGCGCGATCACGGCCGTGGCGTGGCGGTCGCGGGCGATCAGGACGCCGCCCCAGAGCACGGACCGGTACGAACCGGGGATCCGGTCGGCGAGCCATCCGCCGGCGGACGCCACGAGGTAGACCATGGTTCCGTCGGCCGCCGAGACGGAGGCCGCGGGCTCGTCCATGCCGGTCGCAGTTCTGGACAAAACGTATGCTCCGTTTGATTCGGCTCCTCACGAACATACCGGTGCGCTTCGGACAGTGCGCGCGTGGTGGCCGGGAAGGCGCTCTCGGTGATCGAAAACAGACCCGATACGCTGGCTTGAGTGATGGCAGCGACACATCGACAATCCATGTGATCGTCAGCGTGATCGTCAGCAGACAGGAGTACCCCTCGTGACCGTCGTCGGGCCGTTCGGACTGAGCGTGCGGGACCAGGCTCTTGAGACCGATGTCCAGGCCGGACTGGCCGCCGTCGAGGCGGGTCTGCTGGAAGCCACCAAGAGCGAAGTCCCCTTCATCACCGAGGCCGCACAACACCTGGTCCGGGCCGGAGGCAAGCGGTTCCGGCCGCTGCTGGTGATGCTCGCGTCCCGTTTCGGCGATCCGTACGCGCCCGGAATCGTTCCGTCCGCCGTGGTGGTCGAACTCACCCACCTGGCCACGCTCTACCACGACGACGTCATGGACGAGGCGGACGTCCGGCGCGGCGTGGACAGCGCCAACACCCGCTGGGGCAACTCGGTGGCCGTCCTCACGGGTGACTTCCTGTTCGCCCGGGCCTCGCACATCCTGGCCGACCTCGGACCCGAGGCCGTCCGCATCCAGGCCGAGGCCTTCGAGCGGCTGGTGACGGGTCAGATCCTGGAGACGGCCGGTCCCCGCGACGGCCGCGACCCCGTCGCCCACTACCTCGACGTCATCGCCGGCAAGACCGGCTCGCTGATCGCGGTCTCCGGCCGCTTCGGCGCGCTCATGTCCGGCGCCGACGAGTCGGTCGTCGACATCCTCACCCAGTACGGCGAACGGCTCGGCACCGCCTTCCAGCTCGCCGACGACGTCCTCGACATCGCCTCCGACGCCCACGAGTCCGGCAAGACCCCGGGCACCGACCTGCGCGAGGGCATCCCGACGCTGCCCGTGCTGCGGCTGCGCGAGATGGCGGCCCAGGGCGGCGCCCCGGACGACCTGGAACTCGTACGCCTCCTGGACGGCGACCTGACCGACGACGCCCGGCACGCCGAGGTGCTCACCCGGCTGCGCGCGCACCCCGCCCTGGAGCAGGCCCGCCGCGACACCATCCGGTACGCGCAGGACGCGCGGGCCACGCTCGCGCCGCTGCCCGAGTGCTTCGCGAAGTCGGCGCTCGAAGAGCTCTGCGACGCGGTCGTGCACCGCGCCGGGTAGCAGCCGCCGTTGCGCAGCGGGCCCTTCGGCCCCACGACCCCTACGGGTCGGGGGAGGAGGGCCCGTTCCATGTCATCCCACGGTCGTACGCTCAATTGCGTCCGGGGACTGACGCCCCCGCGCCGCCGATTTGGTCAGATGGAGTCATCAACCCCACCAGATCGGGTGAGCGCGGCGACACGGGGGTCGCCGCCGTCGACACAGAGGGCAGGGCACTGACATGGCAGCGAACACGAAGACTTCTCGCAAGGTCGCCCGGTACGCCGTACCGGTTGCGGTGGCGGGTGTGGCCGCGGCGACCGTCGCGATGGTCCCGGCATTCGCCAACGCCGGCGGGCCCGACCTGCCCAAGGTGACGGCACAGCAGCTCGTCGAGAAGATCGCGGCTTCGGAGGTACAGCAGCTGTCGGGCACGGCCAGGATCAGCACGGACCTGGGCCTGCCGAAGATCGCGACCGGACTGCTCGGCGGTGGTGGCGTCGCGGGCGGCTCCGCCAACCCGGAGGACAAGGTCGCGCAGCTGGCGAACGGTACGCACACCCTGCGCGTCGCGGCCGACGGCCCGGACCGCCAGCGGCTGACGTTCCTCGACGGCAAGGACGAGTACAGCCTCATCCACAACGGCGACGACGTCTGGGGCTACGACTCCAAGTCGAACGAGGTCTTCCACGAGAAGAACCCCGAGGCGGGCAAGGGCAGCGGCAAGGACGGCAAGGACGCCGGCAAGGAGCACAAGACCGGCGACCGGCTGACCGCCTCGCCCCAGCAGATGGCCGAGGAGATCCTGAAGGCCGCCGGCACCACCACGGACGTCAGCGTGGGCGACACCGCGCAGGTCGCGGGGCGGGACGCCTACCAGCTGGTGCTCAAGCCCAAGCAGAGCGGCTCCACGGTCGGCTCGGTCCAGATAGCGGTGGACGCCAAGACCGGCGTGCCGCTGCGCGTGCAGCTGCTCTCCTCCCAGGGCGGCAAGCCGATCGTGGACGCCGGTTTCACCAAGGTGGACTTCGCCAAGCCGTCCGCCGACACCTTCGCCTTCACCCCGCCCAAGGGCGCCAAGCTGACCGAGGGCACGGACGGTGCGGCCAAGGGCGAGAAGGACGACGCGTTCAAGGCGCTGGAGTCCTTCCCGGGCCTGGACGGCCTGATGGGCGGGCCGAACGGCAAGGGCGACCTGAAGGTGCTCGGCGAGGGCTGGGCGACCATCGCGCGGATCGACTCGGGCGAGGGCAAGGGCCTCAAGGACCTGGAGAACGACAAGAACGCCCCGAAGGAGGCCAAGCAGTTCCTCGACTCCCTCGGGGACAAGGTCAGCGGGAAGTTCGGTGAGGGCCGCGTCCTGTCGACCCGCCTGGTCAACGCCCTGATCACGGACGACGGCAAGGTCTACGTCGGCGCGGTCACCAAGGACGCGCTGGTGAAGGCGGCCGACGCCAACAAGTAGTCAGTGGTCAGTGGTCGGTAGTCGGTAGTCGGTAGTCACGTCACGCGCCGCGGGCGCGCGCGCCGGAAGGGTGGGTCGGGGACTGTGTCCCTGCCCACCCTTCCGGCATTCCTGCTGTCCGTACAGCGCACTCGCTGTACGGTGTTGGGCATGTCGAGACACGTCACCATCCGCCTGGACGAGGACTTCCACGAACGCCTGAAGGCACGTGCGGCGGCTCTGGGGACGACGGTCACCGCGCTGATCACCGAGGTCACGGAACGCGAACTCGACGAGGACCGGAAGAACTTCCTGTCCGGCATAGAGGAATTCGCCGACCACTGGGGCTACTTCCAGGAGCGGTTCGGCAATTGAAGATCACCATGGAGTGGGCCTGGACCGCTCTGGCCCACCATCTCCCCTCCGATCCCGCCGTGTGGGATCCCTCCGGGGTGGCCGCCGCGGTCGCCCGACACCAGAACGACCTCGTCCTGGTACCCGAACAGCCCGCCCCGGACACCGCGTGGCGGGCCGCCGCGTTTCTGCACACCCTTGCGGTGTGCCCGGCGCTGGAATCCCCGATGAACGAGTTCTACGCGGCCGCCGCGACCCGCTCGTACCTGCGCGTGGCCGGGGCCAGACAGCTTCCCTCGCCCGAGGAGCTCGGCGATCTGGTCGAGGCGGCGAAGCTGGGCCGCGCGGACGTCGCGGCCGTGGCCGAGGAGCTGCGCGCCCGGATCCAGGAACCGCTGCCGGCGTCGCTGCAGGGCCGTACCGAGGACGGCTGAGCTCCGGCACGATCCGATCGGACCATGCCGGAGCCCGGGGTGGGGACCGGGGCGCGACTAGAAGGCGATCTTCCAGCTGTTGATGTAGCCGACGTCCTGCGCGGCCGCGTCCTTGACCCGGAGCTGCCAGACCCCGTTCGCGACCTCGCTGGAGGCGTTGACGGTGAACGACTGCACGAGGTTGTCGGCGCTGCCGCCACTGCGGTTGTGCAGGTTGTAGACCGTGCCGTCCGGAGCGAGCAGGTCGACCACCAGGTCACCGCGGTAGGTGTGGACGATGTTCACGTCGACCTTGGTGGTCGCGGGCGCGTTGCCCGTGACACCGGAGACCGTGATCGGCGAGGTCACCGCGGCCGCGGGGGAGTCCGGGATGGTCACGTCCGCGGTGTTCTCGAAGGACGGGCCGGGCGGGACCGGGGTGGAGGCGCCGAGGTTCCAGATCGCGTAGGCGACGGCGTCCGAGTTGCGGTCCAGGGCGGTGTCGCTGATGTTCGTCAGGCTGTCGCACGAGGAGTGGTAGCAGCGGTCGAAGGCCTGACCGGAGGTGCCGCCCCACTTCTGTACCTGCGCCGCCGTCTTCGTCCGGCTGGCGCCGGTGAACAGACCGCCGACGGGGATGCCCACGTTCTTGAAGGAGGCGTGGTCCGAGCGTCCGTCGCCCTCGGTCTCGATCTCCGTCGCGACGCCGATGCCGGCGTAGTAGTTCTTGAACGTCTGCTCGATGGTCGGGTCGTCGTCGTAGACGAAGTAGCCCGGGTTCGGCGAGCCGATCATGTCGAAGTTCAGGTACCCGGAGAACTTGGCGCGCTCGGCCGTCGGCAGGTTGTTGACGTAGTACTTCGACCCGATCAGGCCCAGCTCCTCCGCGCCCCACCAGCCGAAGCGCAGGTGCTTGGTGGGCTGCAGGCCGGCCCGGGAGACGGCGAGGGCCGTTTCGAGGACGGCCGCGCTGCCGGAGCCGTTGTCGTTGATGCCCGCACCCGACGTCACCGAGTCCAGGTGCGCGCCGGCCATCAGGACCGAGTTCGGGTCGCCGCCCGGCCAGTCGGCGATCAGGTTGTAGCCGGTGGCGCCGCTGGAGGTGAAGGTCTGCAGGGTGGTCGTGAAGCCGGCCGCGTCGAGCTTGGCCTTCACGTAGTCGATCGAGGCCTTGTACCCGGTCCTGCCGTGGGCGCGGTTGCCGCCGTTGTTCGCGGCGATCGTCGAGAACTGCGACAGGTGGGCCTTGACGTTGGCGAGCGGTATGTCGGGCGGGGTCGGCGCCGCGGCGACCGCCGTGGGGGCGGCGAGGGCGGTGGGGGCGGTGGCGGCGAACAGGCCCGCGACCGCGAACGCGGTCACGGCGGCAAGGCGCCGGGAGACGGACAGGCTCATGTGGGGGCTCCGGGATTCCGCGGGGATATGACGGAACGAGCGAGATAGAGCAGGTGAGCGTTAGTGCGTCAGTGCGAGCCTGATGTTCAGCGAGAGTGTGACTGTCCGTCAAGACCACAATTCGGTCAGGGTGGTTCGGAAAACGGACGATCCCCGGTACGGGGTGTCCGTACCGGGGATCGTGAGGGTGAGGGGTTTGCTGGTGCGCGCCCTGCCGGGCGGCCCGCCGCGGCGGTTACGCGGGCTCGCGGGCCGGCGGCGCCGCGACGACCGGCGCCGCGACGACCGGCGCCACTTCGAGCCTCGCCCGGGAGCGTCGCGCCGTACGCAGCGCTTCCCAGGTGAGGAGGGCCAGCGCGGCCCACACCAGGGAGAAGCCGGCCCAGCGCTCGGGCGGCATGGCCTCGTGGAAGTACAGGACGCCGAGCCCGAACTGGAACACCGGGGCCATGTACTGGAGCAGCCCGAGCGTGGACAGCGGGACCCGGATCGCCGCCATCCCGAAGAACACCAGCGGGATCGCGGTGACCAGGCCGGTCGCGGCCAGCAGGAGCGAGTGTCCGACGCCGTGCGTGGCGAAGGTGGACTGGCCCTGCGCGCTCAGCCACAGCACGTACCCGAGGGCCGGCAGGAACAGCACGGCCGTCTCGGCGGTCAGCGACTCCAGGCCGCCCATGTTGAGCTTCTTCTTGATCAGCCCGTACGTCGCGAAGGAGAAGGCCAGGATCAGCGAGATCCACGGCGGCCGCCCGTAGCCGATGGCGAGCACCAGCACGGCGCCGAAGCTCAGCCCGACCGCCACCCACTGCACGCGGCGCAGCCGCTCGCCGAGCACCAGCACGCCGATGGCGATGCTGACCAGGGGATTGATGAAGTAGCCGAGGCTCGCCTCGACGACGTGACCGTTGTTGACGGCCCAGATGTAGAGGCCCCAGTTCACGCTGATGATCAGGGCGGCGAGCGTGGTCAGGCCGAGCTTGCGGGGCTGGCGTGCCAGCTCCCGTATCCAGCCCCAGCGGCGCAGCGCGAGCAGCGCCAGGCCGACCACGGCCAGGGACCACACCATGCGGTGGGCGAGGATCTCGACCGCCCCGGAAGGCTTGAGGAGTGGCCAGAAGAGGGGCACGAGCCCCCACATCCCGTAAGCGCCGAATCCGTAGAGCAAACCCGTGCGCTGCTCGTTCTCTGCCTTCACGGGGGCCTCCTGTACGACTTCCAGCCAACTTCACGACGGTATCGTCGCGCGCGCCAGATGTCATGCCCGTAATCGGGAGATACTCATGACATCTTCGGGGGCTTGCGTGGCCGGACCCGCTGCGGTCAGGCCAGCGCAGCGCCGATCGCCTCGGCGACCGGGGTGGTCGGGCGCCCGATCAGCCGGGACAGGTCCCCGCTGGTGTGCGCCAGCCGGCCGCGGGCGATCGCGGCGTCCACGTCGACGAGGATGGCCGCGAAGTCCTCGGGGACCCCGGCGCCGGTGAGGATCGAAAGGTGCTCGTCCGCCGGGACCTCGGTGTACGCGATCTCCTTGCCGGACTGCGCCGACACCTCGGCCGTGTACTCCGTGAGGCTCCAGGCGGTGTCGCCGGAGAGCTCGTACACCCGGTTCAGGTGGCCCTCGGTGGTGAGCACCACGGCCGCGGCGGCCGCGTAGTCCGCCCGCGCCGCGGAGGCGACCCGGCCCTCGCCCGAGCTGGCCACGACCGCGCCGTGCCCGAGGACGGTGGGCAGGTTCCGCGTGTAGTTCTCGTGGTACCAGCCGTTGCGCAGGAAGGTGTACGGGATCCCGGAGTCGAGGATGGCCTGCTCGGTCGCGGTGTGCTCGGCGGCCAGGTCGAAGTCCGCCTCGGGGCCTCCCCGGATGCCGGTGTAGGCCAGCTGGGCCACGCCCGCCGCCTGCGCGGCGCCCAGTACGGCGGTGTGCTGCGCGACGCGCCGCCCGATCTCGTTGCCGGAGATCAGCAGGACCCGGTCGCCGGCCCGGAAGGCCGCGGCCAGGGCCGCGGGGTCGTCGTAGTCGGCGACGCGGACGTCGACGCCGCGTGCGGCCAGGTCGGCGGCCTTCTCCTCGTTGCGGACGACCACGGCGACGCGGTCGGCGGGGACCCGCTCCAGCAGCTCCTCGACGACGAGGCGCCCGAGGGCTCCGGTGGCGGCGGTGACGACGATGCTCATGGCTGCTCTTCTCGGTCGGCGACGCGATGTGATGCGATAGCGCCATCCTACGGTAAGCGCTAACTTTTCGAAAGTGTCCTGTGTTCCTGTGTCCCGTGCCCCGTGCCCCGTGCCCGTGTTCCCGTGTGCGCGGAGTGCCGGACCTCATGCCGAAGCCCGGATCCCCTCGGAGGATCCGGGCTTCGTCGCGGCGGTCGTGCGGACGCAGGTCAGCCGACGACGGTCCAGGTGTCGCTGCCGGACAGCAGCGCGCCGAGGTCGCCCTTGCCGCTGCGGTCGATGGCCGCTTCGAGCTGGTCCGCCATGAGCGTGTCGTAGACGGGCCGCTCGGCGCTGCGGAAGACACCGATGGGCGTGCGGTGCAGGGTGTCGGGGTCGGCCAGGCGGGAGAGCGCGAACGCGGTCGTGGGGCTGGCCGCCTTCGCGTCGTGGACCAGGACCCGCGCCTCGTTGTCCGCGGTGACCTCGACGACTTCCAGGTCCCCGGTGACCGGATTGCGCACGACGCCCTTGGCGTCGTCCACGCCGAAGCGGATCGGCCGGCCGTGCTCCAGCCGGATCACCGCCTCCTGCGCCTGCTTCTGGTCCTTGAGGACCTCGAAGGCGCCGTCGTTGAAGATGTTGCAGTTCTGGTAGATCTCGACGAGCGCCGTGCCCTGGTGGTCGGCCGCCTGGCGCAGGACCTCGGTGAGGTGCTTGCGGTCGGAGTCGACGGTGCGCGCGACGAACGAGGCCTCGGCGCCGATCGCCAGCGACACCGGGTTGAAGGGCGCGTCCAGCGAGCCCATCGGCGTCGACTTGGTGATCTTGCCGACCTCGGACGTGGGGGAGTACTGGCCCTTGGTCAGCCCGTAGATCCGGTTGTTGAAGAGGAGGATCTTGAGGTTGACGTTGCGGCGCAGCGCGTGGATCAGGTGGTTGCCGCCGATGGACAGCGCGTCGCCGTCGCCCGTGACGACCCAGACGGACAGGTCGCGGCGGGAGGTGGCGAGGCCGGTGGCGATGGCCGGGGCGCGGCCGTGGATCGAGTGCATCCCGTACGTGTTCATGTAGTACGGGAAGCGGGAGGAGCAGCCGATGCCGGAGACGAAGACGATGTTCTCCTTCGCCAGCCCGAGCTCGGGCATGAAGCCCTGCACGGCGGCGAGCACGGCGTAGTCACCGCAGCCCGGGCACCAGCGGACCTCCTGGTCCGACTTGAAGTCCTTCATCGACTGCTTGCTCTCGGCCTTGGGCACCAGCGAGAGCAGGGTGCGTGCCCCTTCGGACACCTCTTCGGTCACCTCAGTCATCGATGGCCTCCTTGAGGACCGTGGCGAGCTGCTCCGCCTTGAACGGCATTCCGTTGACCTGGTTGTACGACTGGGCGTCGACCAGGTACTTCGCCCGGATCAGGGTGGCGAGCTGCCCGAGGTTCATCTCCGGCACCACTACCTTCTCGTAACGCTTCAGGACCTCGCCGAGATTCCTGGGGAAGGGGTTGAGGTGGCGCAGGTGGGCCTGGGCGACGGGGAGCCCGGTGAGCCGCAGCCGGCGGACGGCGGCGGTGATGGGGCCGTAGGTGGACCCCCAGCCCAGGACCAGGGTGGTGGCGCCGTCCGGGTCGTCGACGTCGAGGTCCGGGACCCGGATGCCGTCGATCTTGGCCTGGCGGGTGCGGACCATGAGGTCGTGGTTGGCCGGGTCGTAGGAGATGTTGCCCGTGCCGTCCTGCTTCTCGATGCCGCCGATGCGGTGTTCGAGGCCGGGGGTGCCGGGGACGGCCCAGGGCCGGGCGAGGGTTTCCGGGTCCCGCTTGTAGGGCCAGAACACCTCGGTGCCGTCGGCCAGGGTGTGGTTCGCGCCGGCGGCGAACTTGACCTTCAGGTCGGGCAGGTCCGTGACCTCCGGGATCCGCCAGGGCTCGGACCCGTTGGCGAGGTAGCCGTCGGAGAGCAGGAAGACCGGGGTCCGGTAGGTGAGTGCGATCCGGGCCGCGTCGAGGGCGGCGTCGAAGCAGTCCGCCGGCGTCTTCGGGGCCACGATCGGGACGGGGGCCTCGCCGTTGCGGCCGAACATGGCCTGGAGGAGGTCCGCCTGCTCCGTCTTCGTCGGCAGGCCGGTGGAGGGGCCGCCGCGCTGGATGTCCACGATCAGCAGCGGGAGCTCCAGGGAGACCGCGAGACCGATCGTCTCCGACTTCAGCGCCACGCCGGGCCCGGAGGTCGTGGTCACCGCGAGCGCACCGCCGAAGGCGGCGCCGAGCGCCGCGCCGATGCCGGCGATCTCGTCCTCGGCCTGGAAGGTCCGCACGCCGAAGTTCTTGTGCTTCGAGAGCTCGTGCAGGATGTCCGAGGCGGGGGTGATCGGGTAGGAGCCCAGGTAGAGGGGCAGGTCGGCCTGCTGGCTCGCGGCGATGAGGCCGTAGGAGAGGGCCAGGTTCCCGGAGATGTTGCGGTAGGTGCCGGTGGGGAAGGCGCGGGTGGCCGGGGCGACCTCGTAGGAGACCGCGAAGTCCTCCGTCGTCTCGCCGAAGTTCCAACCGGCGCGGAAGGCGACGATGTTCGCCTCGGCGATGTCGGGCTTCTTCGCGAACTTCTGCCGCAGGAAGGTCTCGGTGCCCGCGGTGGGCCGGTGGTACATCCACGACAGCAGGCCCAGCGCGAACATGTTCTTGCTGCGCTCGGCCTCCTTGCGGGAGAGGCCGAAGTCCTTCAGCGCCTCGACCGTCAGGGTCGTCAGCGGCACCGGGTGGAGGTTGTACGCGGCCAGGGAGCCGTCCTCCAGCGGCGAGGTCTCGTAGCCGACCTTGGCCATGGGGCGCTTGGTGAACTCGTCGGTGTTGACGATGATCTCCGCGCCGCGCGGCACGTCGCCGATGTTCGCCTTCAGCGCGGCCGGGTTCATCGCGACCAGTACGTTCGGGGCGTCCCCGGGCGTGAGGATGTCGTGGTCGGCGAAGTGGAGCTGGAACGAGGACACACCGGGCAGGGTTCCGGCGGGGGCGCGGATCTCGGCGGGGAAGTTCGGCAGCGTCGACAGGTCGTTCCCGAACGACGCCGTCTCCGAGGTGAAGCGGTCACCGGTGAGCTGCATACCGTCACCGGAGTCGCCTGCGAATCGGATGATCACACGATCGAGGCGGCGGATTTCCTTGGGGCCCGGGCTCTCCGGGGCGCGCTGTCCACCGACAACCGCACCCCCGGCCCCGTCGGCCTGCTCGGCTGGACTGCTGACCTGGCTGGTCACTGAACTGGACCTCCTTCGAGGCGTGACACCCCCATAACCCACCCTACGTCGGTAGGGATCAGGTCCCCAGGAGCGACCACATTCTGGACCGTAGGACCGCCCCTTGAGACAGCCCGACCGGTATGCCATATCTGACAGAGTGTCAGTCGATCAAGATTTCAGATAGGTGAGAACGGCCAGTACACGCCGGTGATCCCCGTCACTCGGCGACAGGCCCAGTTTCATGAAGATGTTGCTGACGTGCTTCTCCACCGCTCCGTCACTCACGACCAGCTGCTTCGCCACGGCCGAATTGGTACGCCCCTCGGCCATCAGCCCGAGCACCTCGCGCTCGCGCGGGGTCAGACCCGCCAGGACGTCCTGCTTCCTGCTGCGGCCGAGCAGCTGCGCGACGACCTCCGGGTCCAGGGCCGTACCGCCCCGGGCCACCCGGACGACAGCGTCCAGGAATTCCCGTACCTCGGCCACCCGGTCCTTGAGCAGGTATCCCACCCCGGTGCTGGAACCGGCCAGCAGTTCGGTGGCGTACTGCTCCTCCACGTACTGAGACAGCACGAGCACGCCTATCCCGGGGTAGTCGCGGCGCAGCCGCACGGCCGCCCGCACGCCCTCGTCGGTATGGGTCGGCGGCATCCGCACGTCGGCCACCACCACATCCGGCAGCGCGTCCTCGGCCGCCAGCTCCGCCACCGTCTTGATCAGGGCTTCCGCGTCCCCGACGCCCGCCACGACGTCATGCCCCCGGTCGGTCAGCAACCGGGTCAGGCCCTCGCGCAGCAGCACTGAATCCTCGGCGATGACCACCCGCACCCTGTCGTCCACGATTCAGCAGCTCCCGCGTCCACTCGTTTCCCGCACTACCCGACTCAGCCAAGCATCCCAGCCTCAAGCCCCGCTGAAGGCAGAGCCGCGACAACAGGTGGGCGTACGGGGGGAGTTTTCGCATGTGGAACGTCGGACGCCGCAAGCGGCCGCCACGAAGGGATGCCGCAAACGGATGGTGCAAACGGGTGCAGCGGAGGGGGAGGCGTGCAGGGAGGGAGGCGCGCGCCGGGAGCCGCGCGCGCCGGAACGGACGAAGGGGCCGGCCCGCCGGCGGCCGCCCGCCGACCCGCCCGCCCCTCGAGCCGTCCATCCGTGGATCTACGAGATCTACGAGATCTACGAGATCTACGCGCGCCAGGGCAGCTCGGCGGTGACCGTCGTCCCGCCATCGGTGGGGGAGTCGACGACCAGTACCCCGTCCACGGCGTCCAGCCGCTCGGTCAGCCCCGCCAGCCCGGTCCCGGCCCCGGTACCGGGCCCCGTGCCGGCCCCGCCGCGGCCGTCGTCGGCGACCTGGATCAGCAGCCGGTCCCCGGACTTCCACACGTCCACCGAGGCCGACCGGGCCACGGCGTGCTTGCTGATGTTCTGCAGCAGCTCCGACACCGTGAAGTACGCGATCCCCTCGATCGCCGCCGCGGGCCGGGCCGGGAGGTCCACGGCCACCCGTACCGGCACCGCGCACCGCGAGGCCACCGAGGACAGCGCCGCGTCCAGTCCGCGGTCGGTCAGCACGGCCGGGTGGATCCCGCGGGCCAGGTCGCGCAGCTCCTGGAGGGCGATCTTCACCTCGCCGTGCGCCTCGTCCACCATGCGGGCGGCGGCCTGCGGGTCCTCGGCCAGCTTCTCCTTCGCCAGCCCCAGGTCCATGGCCAGCGCCACCAGCCGGGCCTGCGCCCCGTCGTGCAGATCGCGCTCGATGCGCCGCAGGTCGGCGGCCGCGGTGTCGACGACCACACCCCGGTCGGACTCCAGCTCGGTGACGCGGGTGGCCAGGCGGGACGGGCCGAGCAGTCCGCCGACCACGACCCGGTCGACGGTGGTCAGGGCCCGGATCACCCACGGGGTGGCGAGGGTGAGGAGCATTCCGGCGAGGCAGGTGAGGGTGATCGCCAGGGGCGAGTCGAGGTAGAAGGTGTACTCGCCGTTCTGGACGAGCTGCAGGCCGGGCTGGTCGGTGTAGGCCGGGAAGACCCAGAACCAGAGCGGGTACAGCAGGAGGGACCAGCCGGTCGCCCAGAACGTCAGTGCCAGGCAGAAACCGAACACTGCCCACGGGAAGTGGACCACGGAGTACAGCACGTGCCGCCAGGCGCTCCCGCTCTTGAGCAGCGCACCCATGGCGGCGAGGGCCCCGCCCTTCTCGGCCCGGATCGGCGCGGGATCGGCGATGTCCGCCCCGAGCAGCGCCCGCACCCGGGCCCGCTCCAGGTGACCGAACCCGCGGCACATGGCGAGCACGCCGGCGAGGACCGGAACGCCGAGGAAGGTGACGAGCAGTCCGGCGCCGAGGCTCACGCCGGTGATGGCGAGCGAGAAGTACAGCGTGCTCAGCGGCAGCCCGATCAGCAGGTACCCGAACTCCCGCCACGTCCGCCCCTCGACCGGAGCCCGCAGCACCGCCCCGACACCGCCTGCATTGCCCTTGCCGTTGCCGTTGCCCATGATCCCGACCCCACCCTTCCGGTCCTCCGCTACACCCCCACCCTGCCGCCCCCCACCCGGCCGAACCATGCGGCGAGTAGGCATCTCCACCGGGGGGTTAACCCCACCAAGCCCGCCAATCCACCCGGCCAAATCCAGCCCCGCCGGCGCTTGAGGCGCGGGACCCGGGGCGGCCCCACGAGGCGGCGGCGCCGCACCGGCCACGCGAACGGGACCCCCACCCACCCGGCAGGGGCCCCGCTCACCACCACGCACCGCAAGCCTCACCCCCGCCCCCGCCACGGCAGCTCCGCCGTGACCACGGTCCCCACCCCCTCCGGCGAGTCCACCACCAGCACCCCGTCCACCGCATCCAGCCGCTCGGCGAGCCCCGCCAGCCCGCTCCCCCCGGAGGTGGCCGCCCCGCCCCGACCGTCGTCCGACACCCGGATCAGCAGCCTCTGCCCCGCCCGCCACACCTCCACGCTCGCGCCCCGCGCCCCCGCCCCCGCGTGCTTGCTCACGTTCTGCAGCAGCTCGGACACCACGAAGTACGCGATCCCCTCGATCGCCTCCGCCGGTCGCACCTCCGGCAGGTCCACCGCCACCTTCACCGGCACCACGCACCGCGCCGCCACCGACGACAGCGCCGCGTCCAGCCCCCGGTCCGTCAGCACCGCCGGATGGATCCCGCGCGCGAGGTCCCGCAGCTCCTGGAGCGCGAGCTTCACCTCCCCGTGGGCCTCGTCGACCATCGCCGCCGCGCCCTCCGGGTCCTCCAGCAGCTTCTCCTTCGCCAGGCCCAGCCCCATCGCCAGCGCCACCAGCCGCGCCTGCGCCCCGTCGTGCAGGTCCCGCTCGATGCGCCGCAGGTCGGCCGCCGCCGTGTCGACCACGACGCCCCGGTCGGATTCCAGCTCCGCGATCCGCCGCTCCAGGTCGTCGGACGGCGACAGGAGCCCCCGCGCCATCGCCCGGTCCGCGTTCGCCATCAGGCGCACCAGGTACGGCAGCACCGGCCACAGCACGAACAGCCCGGCCAGGACTACCGTGAAGGTGAGTACCCCCCACGGCAGCCGGATGAGCTGGTAGAGCACCGTCCGCCAGGCGACCGGGTCCTTGATGCTCGTCCACAGCCAGGGGAAGAATCCGCCGGCCCGCTTCGGGCCGGGGAGCGGGGTCGGCTCGTCCACCCGCACGCCCAGCAGCCAGCGGGCGCGTGCCCGGTCCAGCCGTCCCAATTGCCGAGACAAATAGAGACCGCACGCGAGGAGCGGAAGTCCGATCGCGGTCACGGAAAGACCGCCCGTCCCGGCAACCATGACAACTGCGTAAACGAAACCGACGATCGCCACGGGCAGGTTGCTCACCAGAAAGGCGATCTCCCTCCACGTCGCGGCGCTGAATACGGCGCGTACCGGGGGAGGTCGATCATTGTCGGGGATGACGTGGCTCGTGGTCATGCGCCACAGCCTGTCAAGCGCGCCCCGCTCATGCCATGGGGTGGCCGGGGTGCTGTGAACGGGGGATAACCCCACCCCGTGTGAGGCAGGCCCTAGACTCCCGTCCGTACCAGATCGTCGACAGTGACCGAGGAGCGAGGAACGGACGTGCCCGAACCAACGGTATCGACCGTAACCGTGCTCACGGCGGACTACTTCCGGAGTTATTCGGTCGTCGGTCTGCTGGCCGCCCTCGGTGTGCTCTTCGTGGCCGTGGCGTTCGGCGCCGGCCGCCTGCTGCGGCCCGTGGTCCCGACTCACGAGAAGCTGCTGACGTACGAATGCGGTGTGGACCCCGTCGGCGAGGGCTGGGCGCACACCCAGGTCCGCTACTACGTCTACGCGTTCCTCTACGTCATCTTCGCCGTCGACTCGATCTTCCTGTTCCCGTGGGCGACGGTGTTCGCCGCCGCCGGTTACGGCGCCACGACGCTGGTGGAGATGTTCATCTTCCTGGGCTTCCTGGCCGTCGGCCTGCTCTATGCGTACAAGAAGGGCGTCCTCGAATGGACGTGACACCGGCTGTGACGCCGACCGAGGGCGTACTGCTCCCGGAGCCCAAGCGCCTCGGAGTCCTCTCCCGCCTGGCCCCGGAACCGATGAAGGTGGTCCTGAACTGGGGCCGCCGGTACAGCCTGTGGGTCTTCAACTTCGGCCTGGCCTGCTGCGCGATCGAGTTCATCGCCGCGTCCATGGCCCGCCACGACTTCATCCGCCTCGGCGTGATCCCGTTCGCGCCGGGGCCCCGCCAGGCAGACCTCATGATCGTCTCGGGCACCGTCACGGACAAGATGGCCCCGGCCGTCAAACGGCTCTACGAGCAGATGCCCGAGCCGAAGTACGTCATCTCCTTCGGCGCCTGCTCCAACTGCGGCGGCCCGTACTGGGACTCGTACTCGGTGACGAAGGGCGTCGACCAGATCATCCCCGTCGACGTCTACGTGCCCGGCTGCCCGCCGCGCCCGGAGGCGCTCCTCCAGGGCATCCTCAAGCTCCAGGAGAAGATCGCCCGCGAGTCGCTGGCCGAGCGCTACGCCGAGGGTCCGTCGGTCGCCCAGCTCACGAGCGGCCTGGTCACGCCCCCGGCCGCGCCCACTCCGGGGGCCGGCGCGTGAACCTCTACGACTCCCTCCCCGACGCGGCCCCGACGGTCTTCGGCGCCGAGGCCGTCGCCGACTTCTCGTACGACGTCCTCACGGTGGACGTGCCCGTCGGCAGCTGGATCTCCTCCCTCGAAATCGCCCGGGACAAGCTGGGCTGCACGTACTTCGACTGGCTGAGCGCGGTCGACGAGGCCGGCGCCGGCTTCCGGATCTGCGCGCACGTCGTCTCGCTGGAGAACCACCGCGTACGCCGCCTCCTGCTGCGCACGACCGTCCCGCACAGCGCCCCCTCCCTGCCGTCGGCGGTCGCCGTGTACGCGGGAGCCGAATGGCACGAACGCGAGACGTTCGAAATGTTCGGGATCGTCTTCACCGACCACCCGCACCTGGTCCCCCTCCTCCTGCCGGAGAACTTCGAGGGCCACCCGCTGCGCAAGGACTTCGTCCTGGCGGCGCGCGTCGCCAAGGCCTGGCCCGGCGCCAAGGAGCCGGGCGAGGGCGCGGACCCCGACGGCCCGAAGCGCCGCCAGATGCTCCCGCCGGGCGTCCCCGACCCCAACGACTGGGGCCCGATGAAGGGCCAGCTCCCGCCCGCTCCGGCCCGCCCGGCCCGTACCCCCCGCGCGGCAGGAGCGGCGGGCGCCGCCGCCCGCACCCCGCGCGAGGGCGCCCCGGTCCGCCGCACCCGCTCGGTCACGGAGGGCTCGGCCAGCCAGGCCGCAGCCACCCCGGAATCCCCGGCAACCCCGGAATCGCCGGCAACCGACGCCCCGCGCCCGCCCCGCCGCACCCGCTCGGTAACGGAGGGCTCGGCCAGCCAGGCCGCAGCCACCCCGGAATCCCCGGCAACCCCGGAATCCCCGGCAACCGACGCCCCGCGCCCGCCCCGCCGCACCCGCTCGGTAACGGACGGCTCGGCCAGCCAGGCCGCGGCCACCCCGGAATCCCCGGCAACCCCGGAGTCCCCGGCAACCCCGGAATCGCCGACAACGGACGCCCCGCGCCCGCCCCGCCGCACCCGCTCGGTAACGGAGGGCTCGGCCAGCCAGGCCGCGACAACCCCGGAGACCGAAGCCACAGCTCCGAAGCGACCGACCCCCCGCAGCACGGACGCCCCCTGGCACGACCCGAAGCCCGCCTTCGAGGCCCCGCCGGCCTCGGAGACTCCTGCGAAGGCGACGCCCGGCCCGCAGGCGGAGACCCCGCCGCCCGCGCCGGAGGCGCCCCCGCGCACCCCGAAGCCCGCCGCCGAGGACGCATCGGCCCCGGCGAAGCCGACGACGCCCGGCCCGCAGGCGACCCCGGCGAAGCCGAAGACCACCGGGCCCGCGGCGGAGACCCCGCAGACCGCGCCGGAGGCAAACGGGTCGGAGGCAAACGGGTCGGAGACCACCGGGCCCGAGGCCGAGACCCCGCAGACCCCGCCGGAGGCAAACACGCCGGAGGCGGCCCCCCGCGACCCCAAGACCAGCCCCACCCCCACCTCCACTCCCACCCCCACTCCCCCTCCCACCCCCGACAACGGAGGCGACGCGTGAACGACGTCCTCGACGTGGCCCTGCGGCTGATCGTCGTCTTCGCCGTCTTCCTCGTGCTCCCGCTCGTCGTCGGGCAGACCGAGCACAAGGTGATGGCCCACATGCAGGGCCGCCTCGGCCCCATGTACGCCGGCGGCTTCCACGGCTGGGCCCAGCTCGTCGCCGACGGTGTGAAGTTCGCGCAGAAGGAAGACATCGTCCCGGCCAACGCCGACCGCCGGATCTTCCAGCTCGCCCCCGCCGTCGCCCTCCTGCCGTACCTCCTCGTCCTCCTCGCCATCCCGATCGGCCCGGGCGAGGGCGCGGTCGGCCAGGTCATCGACGCGGGCGTGTTCTTCGTGCTCGCCGTCATGGGCGTCGGAGTCCTCGGCTCGCTCATGGCCGGCTGGGCCTCCGCGAACAAGTTCTCCCTGCTCGGGGGCCTGCGCACCGCCGCCCAGCTGCTCGCCTACGAGCTCCCCATGCTGCTCGCCGCCGCCTCCGTCGCGATGGCCGCCGGTACGGTCTCCCTCCCCGGCATCGTCGAGAGCTTCGAGTGGTGGTGGCTGCCCTGGCAGATCGTCGGCGCGCTCGTCTTCTTCACCGCCGGCCTCGCCGAACTGCAGCGGCCCCCCTTCGACATGCCCGTCGCCGACTCCGAGATCATCTTCGGCGCGTACACCGAGTACACGGGCCTGCGCTTCGCCCTCTTCCTGCTCGCCGAGTACGCCGGCATCGTCGTCCTCTGCGCCCTCACCACCGTCCTCTTCCTCGGCGGCTGGCAGGGCCCCTTCGGCGCCGACGGCCTCGGCTGGGTCTGGACCCTGCTCAAGACCGCGATCCTCGCCTTCGTCGTGATCTGGCTCCGCGTGAGCTACCCGCGCCTGCGCGAGGACCAGCTCCAGAAGCTTGCCTGGACCGCACTCATCCCGCTCGCGCTCGCGCAGATCGCGCTCACCGGCATCGTGAAGGTGGCGATCCAGTAATGCCCATCCCCGGATCCGGCCTCGCCAAGGGCCTGGCCGTCACCCTGCGCACGATGACGAAGCGCTCGCACACGGCCCAGTACCCCGACGTCCAGCCCGAACTCCCGCCCCGCTCCCGCGGCGTCATCGGCCTGTTCGAGGAGAACTGCACGGTCTGCATGCTCTGCGCCCGTGAGTGCCCCGACTGGTGCATCTACATCGACTCCCACAAGGAGACGGTGCCCGCGTCCACCCCCGGTGGCCGCGAGCGAAGCCGCAACGTCCTCGACCGCTTCGCCATCGACTTCTCCCTCTGCATGTACTGCGGCATCTGCATCGAGGTGTGCCCCTTCGACGCCCTCTTCTGGTCGCCGGAGTTCGAGTACGCGGAGACCGACATCCACGAGCTGACCCACGAGCGCGACAAGCTCCGCGAGTGGATGTGGACCGTCCCGGCCCCGCCCGCGCTGGACCCGGCCGCCGAGGAGCCCAAGGAGATCGCCGCCGCCCGCAAGGCAGTGGAGAAGGCCGAGGCCGCCGCGGCAGCCGCCGCCGCTGCCGAAGCCGCCGCCCCGGCCGCCGAGACCGAACCGCCGACCACCCCGACCCCGGAGGGAGACGCGTGACCCCCGCCGCCACCCTGGCCGCAGCCGCCGTCACCGGGCCAGGCTTCCTCTCCCCGACCGGCGTCGAGATCGCCTTCATCCTCGTCGGCCTCGCCACCCTCGGCGCGGCCCTCGTCACGGTCACCACCAAGCAGCTGGTGCACGCCGCCCTGTGGCTGGTCGTCGCGCTCGGGGGCATCGCCGTCGAGTACCTGCTGCTGACCGCGGAGTTCATCGCCTGGGTCCAGGTCCTCATCTACCTCGGTTCCGTGGTCGTCCTCCTCCTCTTCGGACTGATGCTCACCAAGGCGCCCATCGGCCGCTCCCCGGACGCGGACTCCGGCAACCGCCTGCTCGCGCTCGGCGTCGCCGTCGTCGCGGCCGTGGCGCTGGTCTGGGTCGTCGTCGACGCCTTCCGGACGACCTGGATCGACCTCGACGGACCCGTCCAGGGCTCCACGAAGGTCTCCGGCGAGATCCTCTTCCAGCACTGGGTGCTGCCCTTCGAGGCGCTCTCCGTCCTCCTCCTCGCAGCCCTGATCGGGGCCATCGTGCTGTCCCGCAGGAACGACCCCGCCGAAGCCGCCACCCCGGCCGGCCCCGGCGAGAAGAAGGGCCGGCGCTGATGCACCTCGCCTACCCCGCCGTGCTCGCGGCGCTCCTCTTCTGCACGGGCCTGTACGGAGTACTCGCCCGCCGCAACGCCATCCTGGTCCTGATGTCCGTCGAGCTGATGCTCAACGCCGTCAACCTCAACCTGGTGGCCTTCGACGTCTGGCTGCGCGACGCCCTGCACGCCGGCCAGGCCCTCACCCTCTTCACCATCGCCATCGCCGCCGCCGAGATCGGCATCGGTCTCGCGATCGTGCTGATGGTGTACCGCAACCGGGGCACCTCCGACGTCGACCGGCTGCGCGACACCGCCGAGGGCCACGAGCCCGCCGCGAACCACCAGAGCGAGGTCACCGCGTGAGCACCACGACCCTCGCCGTCCTCGTCCCGCTGCTGCCGTTCCTGGGCGCGGTCGCGGGACTGCTGTTCGGCCGCACCGCCCCCGGGTTCGTCCGGCCGCTCGCGATCCTGCCGACGCTCGGCGCCGCCGTACTGGCCGTGCTCGTCGCCTTCCGCCAGGGCGGCGGCCCGGCGATCAGCACCGCGACCGAGCTGACCCCGACCGGCTCGGTGCCGATCGACCTCTCGCTCTACATCGACGGCTTCGCCGCACTGGTCGCCATCCTGGTCGGGGTCGTCGCCACGTGCGTACAGCTCTACTCGACGGCGTACCTGCGTGAGGACCCGCGCTACCCGTCGTATGCCGCTCTCGTCTCACTGTTCACCTCCGCGATGCTGCTCGTCGTCTACTCCGGCGACCTGATGGTGCTGCTGGTCGGCTGGGAGGTCATGGGCATCTGCTCGTACTTCCTCGTCGGCCACTACTGGGAGACCGAAGCGGCCCGCTCCGCCTCCCTGAAGGCCTTCCTCGTCACCAAGCTCGGTGACGTCCCCTTCCTGATCGGCCTGTTCGCGCTCGCCACCGACGCCGGCTCCTTCCAGATCACGAAGATCCTGGGCACCGTCGCCACGGGCGGGCTCGACCACCCGACGCTCATCGCGCTGCTCCTGCTCGCCGGAGTCGCCGGCAAGTCCGCGCAGTTCCCGCTGCACACCTGGCTCCCCGACGCCATGGCGGGCCCCACCCCGGTCTCCGCGCTGATCCACGCCGCGACGATGGTCGCCGCCGGTGTCTACTTCATCGCCCGCCTCCTGCCCGTCTTCGCTGCCTCCCGCGCGGCCCTGGTGGTCATGGCCGTCCTGGCGGCCGTCACGATGATCGGCTCCGCCCTCGCCGCCCTCGCCCAGGACGACATCAAGCGGGTGCTCGCCTACTCCACGGTCGGCCAGCTCGGCTACATGACCGGCGCCCTGGCCGTCGGCGACCGCAGCGCCGCCGTCTTCCACCTCCTGTCCCACGGCGCCTTCAAGGCGCTCCTCTTCCTGGGCGCGGGCGTGATCATCCACGCCGCCGGTACGAACTCCCTGGCCGCCATGTCCCGGATGGACGGCCTGTCCAAGCGCATCCCCGACGCCTTCTGGACGATGACGCTCGCGCTCCTCGCGCTCGCCGCCATCCCGCCCTTCGCCGGCTTCTTCTCCAAGGAAGCCGTCCTCGTCGCCGCCGAGCAGACCGCGACCGGCCACTCGGAATTCGCTCCCAGCAGCGCCGGCTGGGTGGTGCTGGTCGCCGGCGTGCTGACCGCCCTGCTCACCGCCGCCTACGCCACCCGGCTGTGGCTGATGGCCTTCCGCGGCAGGGGCGCGGCCGTCCCCGACCACGGCAAGGAGCCCCTCGCCATGACCGGCGTGCTGTGGCTGCTCGCGATCCCGACGGTCGGCTTCGGCCTCGCGGCGGGCCCCCTCGCCGACTGGTTCGACGGCAGGGCGCTCACCCCGACCGTGGTCACCTCGGTCCTCGGCACGGGCGCCGCCGTCATCGGCGTGATGCTCACCTACGCCCTCTGGCAGCGCGCCACCGTGAAGGCCGCCGCCGGCGCCGCGGTCGGAGTACCCGCCTCCGTCGCCGCCGCCGAATCAGCCGCGGAAACCCCCGAGGTGGCCGAGGTGACCCACGATCACCCCGCCGTCCCGGCCGGATCCGCCCCCGACCCCGGCAGGGCGCTCCTCGGCCCGCTGCACCGCCACGCCGCCGACGGCTTCCACCTCGACGCCGTCTACGACCGGCTCTTCGTCCGCCCCGTCCGGGCGTCGGCGAGCCTGGTCCGCTTCCTCGACCGCGAGGTCGTGGACACGTACGTCCGCGGCGCGGGCACCGGCACCCGGCTGCTCGGCAGCCTCGTACGCCGCGCCCAGACCGGCAACGTGCAGAGCTACCTGAGCGCCCTGCTCGCCGGCGCCGTGGTCCTGGCGATCGCCACCGCCGTCCTCGCCAACGTCAACGCCGGATCGTGAGCCGTGAGTCAGCCGTGATTGATATCAGCCCGTCCGTGATGCAGTTCCTTCTGGCGTTCATCGTGGCCGCACCGCTCCTCGGCGCCGCCGCGGCCCTCCTGCCGGCCCCGCCCGGCCTCAAGGGCCGCAGCCCCGAGCAGGCCGTGCTCCGCCACGGCGTGACCGTGACCGGCGTGATCCTCGCCGCGGCGATCGCCCTCACCCTGGGCTTCGACCACGACGCCCCGTCCCGCTTCCAGGCGACGACGGACATCAGCTGGATCCCGGCGCTCGACGTCCGGATCCACCTCGGTGTCGACGGCATTTCGCTCCCCCTCCTCCTGATGACCGCGCTGCTGTTCTTCCTCTGCGCGCTCTACAGCTACTTCAAGTTCCCCGAGGGCCCCTCCCCGAAGGCCTTCGTCGCACTGCTCCTCGTCCTCGAGTCCGGCACCCTCGCGACCTTCGCCGTCCTCGACCTGCTGCTCTTCTTCCTCGCCTTCGAGATGGTCCTCATCCCGATGTACTTCCTCATCGCCCGCTGGGGCGGTGCTCAGCGGCAGGCCGCCGCCTGGAAGTTCATCCTCTACACGCTCCTCGGCTCCGTCGTCATGCTGCTCGGTCTGCTGCTGATCGGACTGAAGAGCGGCACATTCGACATGGTGGCACTCGCCTCTGACAACGGCCGCGAACTGTCCCACACCACCCAGCTGCTGGCCGTCCTCTCCATCGGCATCGGCCTCGCCGTGAAGACCCCGATGTGGCCCCTGCACAGCTGGCTGCCTGACGCCCACACCGCCGCGCCCACCGTCGGCTCCGTCCTGCTGGCCGGCGTCCTGCTCAAGATGGGCACGTACGGGTTCGTCCGCATCCTGCTCCCCGTCACCCCCGACGGAATGCAGACCTTCGCCCCCTACCTGGGCGCCTTCGCCGCCGTCGGCATCGTCTACGGATCGCTCGCCTGCCTCGCGCTGGCCCGGAAGGGGAACAAGGGCGACCTCAAGCGCCTCATCGCGTACTCCTCCGTCGGCCACATGGGCTTCGTCCTCCTCGGCATCGCGAGCATGACCCCCACCGGAGTCAACGGCGCGCTCTTCGCCAACATCGCCCACGGCCTGATCACCGGCCTCCTCTTCTTCCTGGTCGGGGCCCTCAAGGACCGCTACGGCACCGCCGACCTCGACACGCTCGCCGGAGCCACCGGCGCCGCCCTCTACGGCCGCGCCCCCCGCTTCGGCGCGTTCCTGGCCTTCGCCGCCGTCGCCTCCCTGGGCCTGCCGGGCCTGGCCGGCTTCTGGGGCGAGATGCTGGCCCTCTTCGGCGCGTTCGACCCGGCCGAGGGCCTGTCCCGCCCCGCGTTCCTCACGTACACGGCCGTCGGCGCCTTCGGTACCCTCCTCACCGCCGCCTACCTGCTGATCGTCGTACGGCGCGTCTGCATGGGAGACCCGAAAGCCGGTCCCGAGCTCGCCGTCGCGGACATCCAGCGCTACGAGTTCGCCGCCTGGACCCCGCTCGTCGCCCTCACCGTCCTCGCCGGCCTGTGGCCCGCGGTCCTCCTCGGCCTCACCGACCCGGCCGTTCAGAAGCTCCTCGCAGGAGGCAACTCATGACGGCCCTGACGGTCCTCTCCGCCGAGGCGCCCAGCCTCGTCCAGTCCGTCGACTGGCTCGCCATCGCGCCCGTCGTCATCACCGCCGCCGTCGGCCTCGGGGTCCTCGTCGCGGACCTCTTCGTGCCCGAGCGCAGCAAGCCGCTCCTCGGCTGGATCTCGGTGGCCGGCCTGGCCGCCGCGATCGCCACCCTGCTGCCGCTGCGCTCCGGCGACCGCAGCACCTTCTGCCTCACCGGCGACCCGGCGGCCTGCAGCTACGTCGCCGACCACTTCACGCTCGTCATCCAGTTCCTGGTGCTGGCCGGCGCCCTGGTCACCGCCCTGCTGTCGGTCATCCCCGTCCGCGAGACGCGCATGCCGGCCGGCGAGTACTGGTTCCTGCTGCTCTCCTCCGCGGCCGGCGCGGCCCTGCTGCCCGCCTCCCGCGACCTCGCCACCCTGATCGTCGCGCTCGAAGTCGCCTCGCTGCCCGCCTTCGCCCTCGTAGGCATGCGCCGCGGCGACCGGCTCTCCTCCGAGGCCGCCCTCAAGTTCTTCCTCTCCTCCGTCACCGCCACGGCCGTGTCGCTGCTGGGCGTCAGCTTCGTCTACGCCGCCACCGGCTCCCTGCACCTCACCCAGGTCGCCGACCGGCTCGAAGACGTCCCCGGGCAGCTCGACACCCTCGCCATGGCCGGTGTCGCGCTCGCCCTCGTCGGTTTCGCCTTCAAGGCCGCGGCCGTCCCCTTCCACTTCTGGGTCCCCGAGACCTACGTCGGCGCCCCGCTGCCCATCGCCGGCTACCTCTCGGTGACCGGCAAGGCGGTCGGCTTCGCCGGCCTCGTCGTCATCACGGTGATCGCCTTCCCGGCGTACTCCGACATCTGGGGCCCGGCCCTCGCCGTCCTCGCCGCCCTCACCATGACGGTGGGCAACGCCGGCGCCCTGCGCCAGTCCGCCGACCGCCCGAACAGCGCCGTACGGCTGCTGGCCTGGTCCTCGGTCGGCCAGGCCGGTTACGTGCTCGTCCCGATCGCCGCCGCCGCGTACACCGGTCGCGACCAGATCGGCTCCGCCGTCGCCTACGCCCTCATGTACGCCGTCGTGAACCTCGGCGCCTTCGCCGTGGCGGTGCTGGTCGCCCGCACGAAGCCGCTCCACCGGGTCAGCGACTACCGGGGCCTGTACGCCGAGCGCCCCCTGGCCGCCCTCTCGCTGGCCTTCTTCCTGCTCTGCCTGGCGGGCCTGCCGCCGGGCATCATCGGGCTCTTCGCCAAGGTCACCGTCTTCCGGTCCGCGGTCGACGCGGGCCTGGGCTGGCTGGCCGTGGTCATGGCGATCAACGTCGTCATCGCCTTGTACTACTACCTGCGGTGGACCGCACTCCTCTTCCGGGCGCCGGAAGGCGCCGAGGGCGCCGAGGCCGCTCAGGGCACCGAGGGCGCGGCGGCCCGTACGAAGGCCCCCTGGCCGGTGACGGCGGCCATCGTCCTCACCGCGACCGCGGCGGTCGTCCTCTCGGGCGCCCCGCAGCTGGTCCTGCGCTTCGCGTCGGGCAGCCTCTTCGCGCAGTAGCCCGCACGCGCTGCCCCGTACGCGTAACCCGTACACGTTGCCCGTACTCGTGACCCGTACGGAGTAACGCCCGCAGCAGCCGTCGGCAGCCCCGCCGCCGCCCCGCCGCCGCCCCGTCGCCCCTCCCGAGGGGGCGGCGGCGGGCGGCCGGCCCGGTGCGCCCTGGGAACCGGACGCCCTCACCTCGCGTTGACCAGTAAGGGAGGGTCCACTGGACCGTAGACCCTCAGATCCATGACGGGGCTCCCCTGCCGCACCACTTGGAGGGCGTACCGTGCACCGCCGGCACAACGGGCTCAAGACCGCCGTACTCCTCGGCGGGCTGTCCGCACTCATCATCCTCATCGGAAGCTTCTTCGGACGGGGCGGCCTGATCGTCGCCGTCCTCATCGCCCTCGGGACGAACGCCTACGCGTACTGGAACAGCGACAAGCTGGCTCTACGCGCGATGCGCGCCCGCCCCGTCAGCGAGTTCGAGGCTCCCCAGCTCTACCGCATGGTGCGCGAGCTCTCCACGTCCGCACGCCAGCCCATGCCACGCCTCTACATCTCGCCCACCGAGGCACCCAACGCCTTCGCCACCGGCCGCAACCCGCGCAACGCCGCGGTCTGCTGCACCGAGGGCATCCTGCGCATCCTCGACGAGCGCGAGCTGCGCGGGGTCATCGGCCACGAACTCAGCCACGTCTACAACCGCGACATCCTGATCTCGTCGGTCGCCGGAGCACTCGCCTCGGTGATCATGTTCCTGGTGAACTTCGCCTGGCTCATTCCGGTCGGTCGATCGAGCGACGACGAGGGCCCCGGCCTCTTCGGCATGCTGCTGATCATGATCCTGGGCCCGCTGGCCGCCTCCGTGATCCAGCTCGCCATCAGCCGCTCGCGCGAGTACGAGGCCGACGCGTCCGGCGCCCAGCTCACCGGCGACCCGCTCGCCCTGGCCAGCGCCCTGCGCAAGCTCGACGCGGGCACCAAGCAGCTCCCGCTGCCGCCGGAGCCGCGACTGGAGACGGCGAGCCACATGATGATCGCCAACCCGTTCCGTCCGGGAGAAGGCCTTTCTAAGATGTTCTCCACACACCCTCCGATGGCCGAGCGCATCGCCCGGCTCGAACAGATGGCAGGCCGCCGCCAGTGAAGACAATCCTGAACGTCATTTGGCTCATCCTCAGCGGTATATGGCTGTTCCTGGGCTACCTGCTCGCGGGCGTGCTGCTGTGCATCACCATCATCGGCATCCCCTTCGGCATCGCCGCCTTCCGCATCGCGGTCTACGCCCTCTGGCCCTTCGGCTACACCACCGTCGAGCGCCACGACGCGGGCGCCGGGTCCGCCATCGGCAACGTCCTGTGGCTGGTCCTGGCGGGCTGGTGGCTGGCCCTGGGCCACATCTTCACCGGCATCGCGCTCTGCATCACGCTCATCGGCATTCCCTTCGGCATCGCCAACTTCAAGATGGTCCCGCTCGCCCTGCTCCCGCTGGGCCGCGAAATCGTCCCGACGGACGCCCCGTTCGCCTCTCGGTGACCTCGTCGGCTTCCTGCGGGACAAAGGCGTCGTCGTAGTTGCGCACCCCGTCCTCGGCTGAGTTGTCCACAGGCTCGGGCGGCTGTCAGTGGGGTGCGTCACCATGAACGCATGAACGAGACCGAGCAGTTGCTGGAGCAAGTCGCAGACCGCGTGCGCAACTCCGCGCGCGGGCACGGAAGGGCCCTGCCGGCGCCGCTGGGCGGCGGGGAGATCGCCCGGGCCGAGGGCATACTCGGCTTCGCCCTGCCGCCGCTGCTCGCCGCGCTCTACACCCGCATCGGCGACGGCGGATTCGGCCCCGGGGGCGGTCTGCCGACGCTGCGTCAGGCCGTCCGGGAGTACGGGGAGCGGAGGTCCTCCGGGTGGCGATGGCCCGAGGGTGTCCTGCCGATAGCCGACTTCGGCTGTGGTGTGGTCGCCTGCGTGGACGGCCGCTCCGACACCGCCCAAGTCCTGCTCTTCGACCCGAATCCGGGGGAACCGGACCTCGCCTGGTCCATCGACGGCCCGAGCCTGGCGGGCTGGCTGCACGGCTGGCTCGACGGCACCGCCTGGTTCTGCGAAGAGTCCGTCCTGGGGGAGGAGTGCGACCTGGAGCCGGCGCCCTGGGCCGATTTCAGCTCCCGGATCTGAGCCGGCTCCGCACCCCGTAGGCCAGCGCGCCCAGCGCCAGCACCGCCGCCCCCGCCACCGCCGACGCGAGGGGCAGCGCACACGCCAGCACCACACAGCCGGACAGCCCGACCGCTGCCACGGCCCGCCCCTTGACACCTGAACCGAGAGTCCACGCGGAGGCGTTCGCGATCGCGTAGTAGGCGAGCACTCCGAAAGAGGAGAAACCGATCGCGCCCCGCAGATCCGCGGTGGCCGCGAGCACCGCCACGACCGCACCCACGGCCAGCTCGGCATGGTGCGGCACCTGATACCGGGGATGTACGGCGGCCAGCGCGCGCGGAAGATGGCCGTCCCGGGCCATCGCCAAGGCCGTCCGCGAAACCCCGAGCACGAGGGCCAGCAGCGAGCCCAGCGCGGCCAGGGCCGCGCCCACCCGGACGACCGGGGCCAGCTCCGGCCGGCCGGCCGCCCGAACCGCGTCGGCGAGCGGGGCCGCCGACCGCGCCAGCCCGTCGGCGCCGAGCACCGACAGCGCCGCCACCGCGACCGCGGCGTACACCAGCAGGGCGAGCCCCAGCGCGAGCGGCACCGCCCGCGGGATCGTCCGCGCCGGGTCGCGCACCTCCTCGCCCAGGGTGGTGATCCGGGCGTAGCCCGCGAAGGCGAAGAACAGCAGACCGGCGCCCTGCAACAACCCCACCGGACCCCAGTCCGAGCCCCCCAGCCGCCCCGGATCGGCCGCGCCGGAGGACAGGCACACCACGACCACCCCGGCCAGCACCGCCAGGACCACCGCCACGATCAGCCGGGCGATCCGGGCCGACTTCTGGACGCCGCCGTAGCTCGCGGCGGTCAGCGCCACCACCGCCGCGACGGCCACGGCATGCTGCTGCCCGGGCCACACGTACGCACCCACGGTGAGGGCCATCGCCGCACAGGACGCGGTCTTGCCCACCACGAATCCCCAGCCGGCCAGATACCCCCAGAAGGGGCCGAGCCGCTCGCGCCCGTAGACGTACGTGCCGCCGGAGGACGGGTACCGGGCGGCGAGCCGCGCAGAGGAATGCGCGTTGCAGTAGGCCACGAGCGCCGCCAGGGCCAGGGCGGCGAGGAGCGCGCCGCCCGCCGCGCCCGCCGCCGGGGCGAGGGCCGCGAAGATGCCGGCGCCGACCATCGCGCCGAGCCCGACGACGACGGCGTCGGACACTCCCAGGGTGCGCTTCAACTCGTCTTCCACGCGCGGAGGGTAGCCTGGCTAGATGACGCCCTCCCGGCCGGGGAGCGGCGTCCGGGTGCGCTCCCACCCCTCCAGGGCGGTCAGGCAGGCGTGGTCAAGGTGGCGCAGCCCGCTCAGGTCGAGTCGCACCGGCTTTCCGTGCGGCAGCGCGTCCAGCGCGTCGAGCAGCTTGGGCAGCCGCAGGAAGCTGGCGTTCCCCACGACCCGCACGCACAGTTCCTCGCCCTCCCACACCTCCTCGATGTGCACGTGGGAGGTCTCCCAGGCCGCCTTGGCGACGGCGAGCCCCAGCCCGGCCAGCACTCCCTCGAAGAGGTTGGTGACCACGATCGCGGAGGCCGTGGCCAGCAGCACCACCGCCTCGCCCCGGTGCGTCCGCCACAGCGCGGCCACCGCCTTGGCCGGCAGCAGCTTCCAGCCCGCGTGCAGCAGCACCCCGGCCAGCGCGGCCAGCGGCACGCTCTCCAGCACCTGGGGGAACGCCACGGCGAAGAGCAGCAGCCAGCCGCCGTGCAGCACCCTCGACGCCCGGGTGCGCGCCCCGGCCTCCACGTTGGCGGCGCTGCGAACGATCACGGCCGTCATCGGCAGCGCCCCGAGCAGCCCGCACACGCTGTTGCCGACGCCCTGGGCGATGAGCTCTTTGTCGTACTCCGTCCGCGGCCCGTCGTGCATCCGATCCACGGCGGCGGCACTGAACAGCGTCTCGGCCGAGGCGATCAGCGCCAGCGCGACCACGGTCCCGGCCGCGCCGACGGAGGCCAGCACCGCGAAGTCGCCCCAGGCGGGCGGGGACACGGCCGCCAAGACCCCCGTCACCCGCACCTTGTCGACCGGCAGCCGCAACAGGGCGGCCGCGGCGGTGGCGGCGGCCACCCCGACGAGCGCCCCGGGCACGATCCGCAGCCGGGCGGGCATCCGGCGCCAGGCGACCATGGCGGCGATGGTCCCGACCCCGAGCAGGACGGCGGCCCAGTCGGCCTGCGCCCCGAGCTCGTGCACCCCGCGCAGTTTCGCCAGAGTCTGTCCCGGAGCCTCCACGCCGCCCAGGGCGTACAGCTGCCCGCAGATCAGGACCAGCCCGATCCCGGCCAGCATGCCGTGCACGACGGCGACGGAGATCGCCCGGAACCAGCGCCCGAGCCGCAGCACCCCCATGCCCAGCTGCGCCACGCCCGCGGCCAGCACCAGCACCCCGAGCGCGGGCAGACCGTACGCCTGCACCGCCTCGTAGACGAGCACGGTCAGCCCGGCCGCGGGCCCGCTCACCTGGAGCGAGCTGCCGCGGAACCATCCGGTGACCAGACCGCCGACCACCCCGGTGACGATCCCCAGCTCGGCCGGCACCCCGGAAGCGACCGCCACCCCGACGCACAGGGGTAATGCGACCAGCGCGACGACGACGGACGCCCCGAAGTCATCGCGAAACGTGCCGGCCCCAGGCATGCGAGAACCTCCTGTCACGCGGTGATGTGATGTCCCCCAGCGTGCTGGGCGCACCCGACGCCGCCCAAGTACCCACAGGAGTCCGCGGTGGCGCGTGCGCCGCACACGCCCCGCTCACACACCCCGCAACCGCCGCGGCCCGGCGGTCGGTGAAGACCGCCGGGCCGGCGTGGTGGCAGGTCGCGGACCTGGGTCAGCGGTAGTTCACGAACTGGATCGCGAAGTCCAGGTCCTTGCCCTTGAGCAGCGCCTGGACCTCCTGCAGGTCGTCACGGCTCTTGGAGCTGACGCGCAGCTCCTCGCCCTGGACCTGGGCCTTGACGCCCTTGGGACCCTCGTCCCGGATGATCTTCGCGACCTTCTTGGCGTTCTCCTGGGAGATGCCCTCCTCGATCGTGGCGAAGATCTTGTACTCCTTGCCGGACAGCTGCGGCTCGCCGGCGTCCAGCGCCTTGAGCGAGATCCCGCGCTTGACCAGCTTGGTCTCGAACACGTCGAGGACGGCCTTGACGCGCTCCTCGGAGTTCGCCTCCATCAGGATCTTCTCGCCGGACCAGGCGATCGTGGCGCCGGTGCCCTTGAAGTCGTAGCGCTGCGAGAGCTCCTTGGCGGCCTGGTTGAGGGCGTTGTCGACCTCCTGCCGCTCGACCTTCGAGACGATGTCGAAACTGGAGTCGGCCATGTGCTGTGGCTCCTTGAAGTCGGTTGTGATCGCCCCGGAGGGCGCGGCCGGACGTCCCCGGCCCGCTCCGCAAAGCGTAGCCACCGCGCTCACCCGCAGCGCTGATCAATCCGGTGGCGAAGCATCCCCGGTCATCAGGTATCGTTTACGTCGTTGCCAGGGAGCGCCGCCGCGAGGCGGAAAAAATGGCAGCAGCTCTTGGCGGTGTGCCCGAGTGGCCAAAGGGAGCAGACTGTAAATCTGCCGGCTCAGCCTACCCAGGTTCGAACCCTGGCGCCGCCACGCGATGTGAGACCCCCGTTATTCGTAACGGGGGTCTTCTCGCATGTCCGTGTGACCCGCGGCGTGAAAAGTGCGGGGCCGGGGCGCACCGGGCCGACATCGGCCGCATCGTCGGTGGCTCCTGTTCGTTCACCGTGAGTGAAGTGGACATCTGACACGCGGGGGAAGGTCGGCGGCGGTGTGCTCATCGCCCTGCTCGGGGCAGGGATTCCGGCCCTGATGGGAGCGGCCCTGCACACGGACGTGGGGGAGCCGCACCAGGAGACCCGGCTGTACTTCGGCAGCGAACGCGCCGATGGCAGGGGCCTGGTGGGGGAGCAGGAGTTCATGCGGTTCCTGGACCGGGAGATCACCCCCGCCTTCCCCGAGGGGCTCACCCTCCACGACGGGTACGGCCAGTGGCGGGGCCAGGACGGCAAGATCGTCCGCGAGGCCTCGTACGAGGTGGTCCTGCTCTACCCCGAGAAGGAGGCCGGCGAGCGCAGTACGCGCATCGAGCGGATCCGGCAGGCGTACGAGGACCGGTACCAGCAGGATTCGGTCGGGCGGTCCGACGACAAGGTCAGCGCCGAGTTCTGAACCGCCGCCGCCCGCCGGGCCGTCAGTTGCCGGCCACGGCCTTGACGGCCACCTGGACCGGGGTGGAACCGGAGATCAGCTCCAGGGTCAGTCCCGCCGTCGCCGGGGTCTCGATCAGTTCGGCCAGTACCGCCGCCACGTCGTCGCGCGGGACGGCCCCGCGGCCCGTCTGCGCCTCCAGACGGACCAGGCCCGTCCCGGCGTCGTCGATCAGCGAGCCGGGGCGCAGCACCGTCCACTCCAGGCCCAGCCGGGTCCGTACGTGGTCGTCGGCCTCGCCCTTGGCCCGCAGGTAGAAGTCGAAGACCTCGTCGCCGTCGTGGTGCGCGTCCGCGCCCATCGAAGAGACCATCAGGAAGCGCCGTACGCGGGCCCGTTCGGCCGCGTCGGCGAGGAGCACCGCCGCGCCCCGGTCCACGGTGTCCTTGCGCCCGACGCCACTGCCGGGGCCCGCGCCGGCCGCGAACACCGCGACGTCCGCGCCCTGCAGGATCCCCGCCACGTGCTCGACCGTGGCCGACTCCAGATCGCAGAGCACCGGCTCGGCGCCGGCCTCCCTGAGGGCGTCGCCCTGTGCCGGATCGCGGATGATGCCCGCGACCTCGTACCCGCGCGCGGCGAGCAGGCGCTCCAGCCGCAGCGCGATCTGACCGTGTCCACCCGCGATGACGATGCGCATGTCCCGACCGTACGACGAGCCGGGCACGCACGCCCGCGAACGCACGGCGAACTTCAGGGTCCGGGCTCCGTACGGCCCTGCCGGGGCAGGTCCAGGGCCACCGCGACGGCGGAGTCGCAGTACTCCCGCACCGCGCTCGTACGGGCTACCACGCGCCCGCGGTGGATCACGATCCGGCTGTACGCGAGGGACAGCACGCCCGCGATCCGGTCCCCGCGCACGGCGAGCAGCTCCGCAGGGAAGCCGGCCTCCACCCGTACCTCCGGCAGGCCCATGGCCTCGCGGGCACAGGTGCTGACCGACGCGTAGGCCTCGCCCGCCCGGAGGCCGCCCTGGGAGGCCAGCAGGTACGCGGCCTCCAGCGGGTCGCCCCGGCCGACCGGGTTGCCGGCGTCCCGCAGCGCTCCGCTGCCGGCCGCGACCCGTACGCCCGCGGCCCGGAGCAGGCGTACCGGTGCGGTGCGCAGCCCGCGGCGTTCCAGGGCCGCGCAGTCGCCCTGGGGCAGGCAGGTCACCCGTACGCCGGCCGCGGCCAGCTGGTCGGCGGCGCGGGCCGCCGCGTCCATCGGGAGCCGGGCCAGGCCGCCGCAGGGGCCGATGCTCACCCCGGGGCGCAGCCCGCCGGCCATCGCCGCGAGCCGGGAGAGGCGGGCGGGGTCGTCACCGTCCGTGTGCAGGTCCACGGGGCAGCCATGCTCGTCGGCGAGTTCCAGGACGGCTTCGAGGAAGCCCGTCGGGTCCGGGTCCAGGTCCGGGCAGCCGCCGATCACGGAGGCGCCCATCTTGACCGCGTCCCGCAGCATGGCGAGCCCGTCCGCGCCGGCCACCCCGGTCAGCAGCCGGGGGACGGCCACGGCGGTGAGGTCGGTGAGCCCGCGCAGGGAGCGGCGGGCCTGGAGCACGGCCTCCATCGGGCCGAGGCCGTGCACGTCGCCGATCCGTACGTGGGAGCGCACGGCGGTGGCGCCGTGGCCGAGTTGGAGGAGGGCCGCCTCGGTGGCCCGGCGCTGGACCTCGTCGGGGGTGTAGGAGACGGGCCCCTCGCCGTCGGCGGTCAGCGCGGTGTCCCCGTGGGCGTGCGGCTCGGCGGGCGCGGGCAGCAGCAGGTAGCCGCTCAGGTCCACCCGGGACAGCGCGGGGGAGGGCAGGCTGCCCGCGGTGCCGACGGCCTGGATGCGGCCGCCGCCGAGACGGACGTCGACGGTACGGCCGTCGGTCAGGCGGGCCCCGGCGAGCAGCAGGGTGGTGGCCTCGGCGGCGGCCGCGTTGCCGTTGCCGCTGCGGGGGGATTGGGACGGCTGCTGCGGCTGGCTGTCGGACATCGCGCTCCTGCGGTGGCTCGGGCGGTTCCTGGAGCCGTGGCCGCGGCCCGCGGCCCAAGATCACGCAGCGTGCTCAGAGCCTAGGGTGCGGCGCACCCCGCTTCACGGAAGAGCGCAATAGTCGTACCGGTGTGGTGCCCGTACGCCGCGGCGCGCCCGAGCGCGCCGGCCGGTCCCGGTGGCTCCGATCGGCACGCATGGAGGTGTGAGCCCACACACATTTCGCCCGAGAAGCGGGTCGGAAGGGGCGCACGGGTTGATCGGGAAGGGTTGCCGAACCCCCTCGGAGCCCTGTCCCCGCAAAGGATTTGGGCGATCGGCAGGCAACCGTGTAATGTCTTCATCGCTCGCCCCAATAGCTCAGTCGGTAGAGCGTCTCCATGGTAAGGAGAAGGTCTGCGGTTCGATTCCGCATTGGGGCTCTGGTGAGAGAGGTTCCCCACCCTCGGGTGGGGAGCTGATCACATCAAAGCGGCGTAGCTCAGTCGGTAGAGCAAGCGGCTCATAATCGCTGTGTCACCGGTTCAAGTCCGGTCGCCGCTACACACAGTAGCCGATTGCGGGGTCGGTCTCCCGGTCGGCTACTCTTGTATGCGTTCATCCGTCCCAATTTCCGTCAAGGAGCACTCACGTGGCTGCCACCGACGTCCGCCCGAAGATCACGCTGGCCTGCGTGGAGTGCAAGGAGCGGAACTACATCACCAAGAAGAACCGGCGTAACAACCCGGACCGTCTTGAGATGAAGAAGCACTGCCCGCGTTGCAACTCGCACACCGCGCACCGCGAGACCCGCTGACCCCAGCGAAGTCTCGTTTAACAGGCACCGTCATGAGGTCGTCCCCTTCATTGGGGGCGGCCTTGTGTCGTTTCCGCACCTGTCTCTTCCGTCTTTGTTCTTGCGTCTTTCGTGTTCCTTCAGCAGGAGGTAGTGAGCATGGCTCTCGACCAGTCCTTCGTGGGGCGGAGCTACCCGCCCACCGATCCGTACGAGGTCGGCCGGGAGAAGATCCGCGAATTCGCGGTCGCGGTGGGTGACGCCAATCCCGTCTACACCGACCCCGAAGCCGCCAAGTCGTACGGCTACTCCGACGTGATCGCGCCGCCGACCTTTGTGTTTGCCATCACTTTCGCAGCGGCCGGCCAGGTCGTCGAGGACCCGCAGCTGGGCCTGGACTACAGCCGCGTCGTGCACGGCGACCAGAAGTTCGCGTACTCCCGCCCGGTGCGCGCCGGTGACCGGCTCTCGGTGACCTCCACCATCGAGGCCGTGAAGTCGCTCGCGGGCAACGACATCATCGACATCCGCGGCGAGGTCCACGACGAGACCGGCGAGCACGTGGTGACGGCGTGGACGAAGCTCGTCTCCCGCGCCCCCGAGGAGGCCTGACATGGCAGCGCAGATCCAGTACGCCGACGTCGAGGTCGGCACCGAGCTGCCGGCGGCGTCCTTCCCCGTGACGCGCGCCACGCTCGTCCGGTACGCGGGCGCCTCGGGCGACTTCAACCCGATCCACTGGAACGAGAAGTTCGCCAAGGAGGTCGGACTGCCGGACGTGATCGCGCACGGCATGTTCACCATGGCCGAGGCGATCCGTGTGGTCACCGACTGGGTGGGCGACCCGGGTGCGGTCGTCGAGTACGGCGTGCGCTTCACCAAGCCGGTCGTGGTCCCGAACGACGACCAGGGCGGCCTGATCGAGGTCACCGCCAAGGTCGCCGCCAAGCTGGACGACAACCGTGTCCGGGTCGACCTGACGGCGATGAGCGCCGGCCAGAAGGTCCTGGGCATGTCCCGCGCCGTGGTCGAGCTGGCCTGAGGCTGCCTGAACCGGCCTGAGGCTGCCTGGGGCTGTCTGACGCCGCCTGGGGCTTGCCCGGGGCGCGCGCGGAGGTGGGGTGGCGGGGCGGGGGCGTCCTGCCCTTTCGCCCCTCCACCCCTCCCTCCTGCGCCGCTCGGCCCTCGGTCCTTGGTCCTCGGCGCTCGGGGCTCGGCCCTCCTCCCGTTTCCGCCCGAGCCCCGGGTGTGCCCGCCCTTGCCTAGTTAGTGATTGAGTACTAACTTTGTTTCCATGGTGAGGATGAGTGCGGACGAGCGGCGTGAGAGCGTCATCCGCGCGGCGATGCACGAGTTCGCGCGCGGTGGTTACTACGGGACCTCCACCGACGCCATCGCCAAGCGGGTGGGGGTTTCGCAGCCGTACCTGTTCCGGCTCTTCCCCAACAAGCAGGCGATCTTCCTGGCCGCCTCCGAGCGCTGCCTGAAGGACACGCGGGAGGTCTTCGCCGACGCGGCCGAAGGGCTGCACGGCGAGGAGGCGCTGCACGCCATGGCCGCCGCGTACACCCGGTTGATCGCCGAGGACCCGGACAAGCTCCAGATGCAGCTCCAGGTCTACGTCACGGTGGCCGCGGCCGAAGCGGCCGGCGACCACGCGTTCGGCGAGGCCGTCCGCGCCGGCTGGATGGAGCTCTGGGACACCGCCCACCTGCCGCTGGGCGGCGACGCGAAGGAGACCACGACCTTCATGGCGTACGGGATGCTGATCAACACCCTTGCCGCCATGGGGTTCCCGCCCGGACACCGGGTCTGGGAGGGGCTCTACCCGTCGGCCCGGGCCAAGGGCCACCCGGAGAAGTGAGGGTGCGTGCGATCTGCCGGTGCATCCTCATGACCGTGCAAGTTAGTCAGCGATAACTAACAACTCGCAGGGGGAATCGTGCACACACAAGACTCGGACACCAGGCTCCGCGGGCCGGCCGTCTGGGCCCTCGTCCTCACCGGCACGGCCAGCTTCATGGCCGCACTCGACAACCTGGTCGTCACCACCGCCCTCCCCGCCATCCGCGAGGACCTCGGCGGCCGGCTGGAGGACCTGGAATGGACGGTGAACGCGTACACGCTCACCTTTGCCGTCCTCCTCATGTTCGGCGCCGCCCTCGGTGACCGCTTCGGCCGCCGCCGGCTCTTCATCGCCGGCCTCACCGTCTTCACCGGCGCCTCCGCCGCGGCCGCCCTCTCGCCCGGCATCGACGCGCTGATCGCGGCCCGCGCCGTGCAGGGCGTCGGCGCCGCGGTCATGATGCCGCTCACCCTCACCCTGCTCACCGCCGCCGTCCCGGCCGCCCGCCGCGGCATGGCCCTCGGCATCTTCAGCGCCGTCGGCGGCATCGCCGTCGCCAGTGGCCCCCTCATCGGCGGCAGCCTCACCGAGCACATCTCCTGGCAGTGGATCTTCTGGCTCAACGTCCCCATAGGCCTCGCCCTGATCCCGCTCGCCCGGCTGCGCCTCGCCGAGTCCACCGCCCCCGGGGCCCGCCTCGACCTCCCCGGCACCCTGCTCATCAGCGGCGGCCTCTTCGGCATCGTCTACGCCCTGGTCAACGCCAACGCCGAGGGCTGGACCAGCGCCCCCGTCCTCACCGGCCTGATCGTCGGCGCCGCGCTCGTCGGCGGCTTCATCCACCACGGCTTCCACAACGCCAACCCCATGCTCCCCATGCGGCTCTTCCGAAACCGCGGCTTCCTCGGGGTCAACCTGGCCGGCCTGCTGATGTTCCTCGGCATGTTCGGCTCGATCTTCCTGCTCAGCCAGTTCCTCCAGGGCGTCGCCGGCCACTCGCCCACCGAGGCCGGACTGCGCATGCTCCCCTGGACCGGCATGCCGATGATCGTCGCCCCGCTGGCCGGGATCCTCTCCGACCGCATCGGCGGCCGCCCCGTCGTCGTCGCCGGACTGGCCCTCCAGGCCCTCGGCCTCGGCTGGTTCGCGGCGATCCTGAGCACCGACGTCTCGTACGCGGCCCAGCTCCCGCCGCTGATCCTGAGCGGGATCGGCATGGCCCTCTACTTCGCCCCCGCCGCCAACGTTCTGATGTCCACGGTGTCGCCCGCCGACCAGGGCAAGGCCTCCGGCGCCAACAACGCCCTGCGCGAGGTCGGCGGAGCCCTCGGCGTCGCGGTCCTGGCCTCGGTCTTCTCCGCCCAGGGCGGCTTCGAATCCCCGCAGGCCTTCACCGACGGCACCATCCCCGCGCTGTGGATCGGCGCCGGCGCCGTCGCCCTGGCCGCCGCCTTCGCCCTGCTCCTGCCGCGCCGGGCGACGCCCTCCCCGCTCCCCGCCGCCGTCGGCGAGGCCGTCGCGGCGCCCGAGAAGGTGCCCGCCGCAGGCTGACGGGGCCGCCCGAGCCCGCCGCCTGACCTCGGCCGCCCGAGCCCGCCGGCTGCCCCCGCCGCCCGACCTCGCAGGCCGACCCCGCCGCCTGCCCTCGCCGCCCGACCCCGCTCGCCGGTGCGGCCCGCGTGGGGGCCGGCCGGGAGAACCGCAGCACCGCCCGCGCACGAAGATCCGTACGACTCATCGTGAAGGAGTGCCCGTCATGCCCGACATCCCCTGGTCCACGCCCACCGCACCGGCCCCCGACGCCGAGGTCTACGTCATGGCCTCCCGCTTCGAGACCGAGACCCTCGCCGGCGCCGTCAGGTTCTTCCTCAAGGCCCCCGGCATCATCGGCCAGATCCGCAAGGCCCCCGGCGCCCACGGCGTCGCCCTGCGGGCGCGCGTCTTCAGCCGCACCTTCCTCACCCTCTCCGCCTGGGAGGACCGGGACGCGCTGTACCGCTTCGCCCGCAGCGAGCCCCACCGTTCCAGCTCCCGCGCCGCCAGCGCGTACATGAGGGAATCGGCCTTCACCTTCTGGACCGCACGGGCCGGCGAACTGCCCCTCGGCTGGGCGGAGGCCGAGCGCCGCCTCGCCGAGCAGAAGACGGAGTACTGATTCCGCCGGCACGGGGGACGAGCGAGGACGGTCCGTGGCCCCGCAGGGATGCGAGGGGCACGGACCGTACTCTTGTCCACGTGCAGGAACTCCACGACGCCCCCCTCGCCCCGCTGACCACCTTCCGTCTCGGTGGTCCCGCCGCCCGCCTGGTCACCGCGACCACCGACGCCGAGGTGGTCGCCGCCGTGCGCGCCGCGGACGAGAGCGGCACCCCGCTCCTGATCATCGGCGGCGGCAGCAACCTGGTCATCGGCGACCAGGGCTTCGACGGCACCGCCCTGCGCATCGCGACCACCGGCTTCGACCTGGACGGGACGCGGCTGGAACTCGCCGCCGGCGAGAACTGGAGCGACGCCGTCGCCCGCACCGTCGAGACCGGCCTCGCCGGCATCGAGTGCCTCGCCGGGATCCCCGGCTCGGCCGGTGCCACGCCCATCCAGAACGTGGGGGCGTACGGCCAGGAGGTCTGCGACACCATCACCGAGGTCGTCGCCTACGACCGCACCACCGGCGAGACGGTCACCCTCGGCGCCGCCGAGTGCGCCTTCCGGTACCGCAACAGCACCTTCAAGGACCAGCCCGACCGCTACGTCGTGCTGCGCGTGCGCTTCGCCCTGGAGGACGCCGGCGGGCTCTCCGCGCCGATCAAGTACCCCGAGACCGCGCGCGCCCTCGGGGTCGAGGCCGGCGACCGGGTCCCCGCCGCCACCGCCCGCGAGACCGTGCTGCGCCTGCGCGCCGGCAAGGGCATGGTCCTGGACCCCGCCGACCACGACACCTGGTCGGCCGGCTCCTTCTTCCACAACCCGATCCTGACCGACGAGGCCTACAGCGCCTTCCTCGCCCGCGCCCAGGACCGCCTCGGCCCCGACACCGCCCCGCCCGCGTACCCCGCCGGCGACGGCCGTACGAAGACCAGCGCGGCCTGGCTGATCGACAAGGCCGGTTTCACCAAGGGCTACGGCGCCGGCCCCGCGCGCATCTCCACCAAGCACACCCTCGCGCTGACCAACCGCGGCGAGGCCACCACCGAGGACCTCCTCACCCTGGCTCGCGAGGTCGTCGCGGGCGTCCACGCGGCCTTCGGCGTCACCCTGGTCAACGAGCCGGTGACGGTCGGCGTCAGCATCTGAGGAGCCCCGGCCGCCCATGCTCTGTCCAAGGCACGGGGCCGGTACGGACCCCACCCGCCTCGTGGGTCGCACACTCAGCAGAGTCGTCGCGTCCTGGCACATCAGCGACGGGGAACGCTCCGAGGCGCCCCTCGACGTCTGGCTGATCGACAGCGTCGGCGACTCCATCCGGATCACCACCGGCTCCGACCAGTGCCTCATCGTCGAGTCGTCCGCGCCGCACGAGGCGTACGACATGGGGGAGTGGGGCCGCATCGAGGTCGGCGAGGACCTCGGCGACCACCCCTTCCTGCGGCACGTCGGCGAGACCGTCTCGTCGGTCGCCGAGTTCGCGCTGCCCGAGCAGGGCCGCACCCACCTGGAGATCGGCTTCCCGGACGGCGGCCGGGTGCGCGCCGACTGCTACGAGGGGGACCTGCGGCTCACCCGGTGAGCCAGTGGTCGATCCCGGACAGCAGCTTGGCCTGTACGTCCTCGGGCGCGGCCGAACCGCGCACCGACTGGCGGGCCAGCTCGGCGAGCTCCGCGTCCGTGAAGCCGTGGTGACGGCGGGCGATCTCGTACTGGGCCGCGAGCCGGGACCCGAACAGCAACGGGTCGTCCGCGCCCAGCGCCATCGGCACCCCGGCCTCGAAGAGAGTGCGCAGCGGCACGTCCTCGGGCCGCTCGTACACCCCGAGGGCGACGTTGGAGGCCGGGCAGACCTCGCAGGTGATCTGCCGGTCGGCGAGGCGCTTGAGCAGCCGGGGGTCCTCCGCGGCCCGCACGCCGTGCCCGATGCGGGCGGCGTGCAGGTCGTCGAGGCAGTCGCGGACCGAGGCCGGGCCGGTGAGCTCCCCGCCGTGCGGGGCCGCGAGGAGGCCGCCCTCGCGGGCGATGGCGAAGGCCCGGTCGAAGTCGCGGGCCATGCCGCGGCGTTCGTCGTTGGACAGGCCGAAGCCGACGACGCCGCGGTCGGCGTAGCGGACGGCCAGGCGGGCCAGGGTGCGGGCGTCGAGGGGGTGCTTCATGCGGTTCGCGGCGATGAGGACCCGCATCCCGAGGCCGGTCTCGCGGGAGGCCGCGTCGACGGCGTCGAGGATGATCTCGACGGCCGGGATCATCCCGCCGAGGAGGGGGGCGTAGGAGGTGGGATCCACCTGGATCTCCAGCCAGCCGCTGCCGTCGCGCACGTCCTCCTCCGCGGCCTCGCGGACCAGGCGGCGGATGTCGTCGGGCTCGCGCAGGCAGGAGCGGGCGGCGTCGTAGAGGCGCTGGAAGCGGAACCAGCCGCGCTCGTCGGTGGCGCGCAGCTTGGGGGGCTCCCCGGCGGTGAGGGCGTCGGGGAGGCGCACGCCGTACTTGTCGGCGAGCTCCAGGAGGGTCGATGGGCGCATCGACCCGGTGAAGTGCAGGTGGAGGTGGGCTTTCGGCAGAAGCGTGAGATCGCGTGCGTGCTCCATTTGTTGATCCTGCCGTACCGCTGCGCTTGGCGGGAGGGGGTTTTGCCTTTTGGGGGCTTGCCCGAACGCGAGAGCGGGCCGCCGGGGCCGCCGGGTGCCGCCCGGACCCCGCGCCTCAATCGCCGGCGGGGCTCAAAGATCGGGGCTCCGCCCCGGACCCCGCGCCTCAAACGCCGGCGGGGCTGAGAGGTTGGGGCTCCGCCCCGGACCCCGCGCCTCGATCGCCGGCGGGGATGAAAGAGCGGCGCCGCCCCGGACCCCGCGCCTCAAACGCCGGCGGGGATGAAAGAGCGGCGCCGCCCCGGACCCCGCGCCTCAAACGCCGGCGGGGCTGAGAGGTTGGGGCTCCGCCCCGGACCCCGCGCCTCGATCGCCGGCGGGGCTGAAAAAGCGGCCCCGCCCCGGACCCCGCGCCTCGATCGCCGGCGGGGCTGAAAAAGCGGCGCCGCCCCGGACCCCGCGCCTCAAACGCCGGCGGGGATGAAAGAGCGGCGCCGCCCCGACCGGGGTGGCGCCGCTCAGGGGGGTGTGGTCAGGCCTTGGCCTCGGCCAGGAGCTTCTGGATGCGGGAGACGCCCTCCACCAGGTCCTCGTCGCCCAGGGCGTAGGAGAGGCGCAGGTAGCCGGGGGTGCCGAAGGCCTCGCCGGGGACGACCGCGACCTCGACCTCGTCCAGGATCAGGGCGGCGAGCTCGACGGAGGACTGCGGGCGCTTGCCGCGGATCTCCTTGCCGATGAGCTCCTTGACCGACGGGTACGCGTAGAACGCGCCCTCGGGGGTCGGGCAGAAGACGCCGTCGATCTCGTTGAGCATCTTCACCATCGTCTGGCGGCGGCGGTCGAAGGCCTTGCGCATCTCCGCGACCGCGTCGAGGTTGCCCGAGACGGCGGCCAGCGCGGCGACCTGGGCCACGTTGGAGACGTTGGAGGTGGCGTGCGACTGCAGGTTGGTCGCCGCCTTGATGACGTCCTGCGGGGCGATGACCCAGCCCACGCGCCAGCCGGTCATCGCGTACGTCTTGGCGACGCCGTTGACGATGATGCACTTGTCGCGCAGGGCCGGGACCAGGACCGGCAGCGAGGTGAACTTGGCGTCGCCGTAGACGAGGTGCTCGTAGATCTCGTCCGTCAGCACCCACAGGCCGTGCTCGGCGGCCCACTCGCCGATCGTGCGGGCGTCGGCCTCGCTGTAGACCGAACCGGTCGGGTTGGACGGGGAGACGAAGAGGACGACCTTGGTGCGCTCGGTGCGCGCGGCCTCCAGCTGCTCGACGGAGACCCGGTAGCCGGTGGTCTCGTCGGCGACGACCTCGACCGGGACACCGCCGGCGAGACGGATCGACTCCGGGTAGGTGGTCCAGTACGGGGCCGGGACGATGACCTCGTCACCCGGGTCCAGGATGGCCGCGAAGGCCTCGTAGATCGCCTGCTTGCCGCCGTTGGTCACCAGGACCTGGGACGCGTCCACCTCGTAGCCGGAGTCGCGCAGCGTCTTGGCGGCGATCGCGGTCTTCAGCTCGGGCAGGCCGCCGGCCGGCGTGTAGCGGTGGTACTTGGGGTTGCGGCAGGCCTCGACCGCGGCCTCGACGATGTAGTCCGGGGTCGGGAAGTCGGGCTCGCCGGCGCCGAAGCCGATCACCGGGCGCCCTGCGGCCTTGAGGGCCTTGGCCTTGGCGTCGACTGCGAGGGTCGCGGACTCGGAAATGGCGCCGATACGGGCGGACACCCGGCGCTCGGAGGAAGGCGTTGCAGAGGTCATGCGAGCAATCGTCCCAGACGGTCAAGAAGCGCCGCACACCGTTTCAGTCAACGGACTGGTGCATGTCAGGTCGGGTGCTGTTCGACGACAGGGCGTGGTTCACGTACACTCACCTGTCGTTGGACCTCGCCAGCCGCTCAAAGCGTGAGCACTCCGTGCACTCGCTCGGATGCGGTAGGTTGGGGGACACAAAGGGTCGTAGCTCAATTGGTAGAGCACTGGTCTCCAAAACCAGCGGTTGGGGGTTCGAGTCCCTCCGGCCCTGCTCCACACTCCTTCTCGGATGTGTGTGCGCAGGTACGTACTTAGATGCAACGCCGTGCGGCGCAACCGGGCGCGGTACGGCCATGACCCGGATTCAGGTGAGAGACGTGACGGACGCCCTGGGCTCCATCGACATGCCTGACGCCGAGGACGAGACGCGCGAGAAGAAGGCCCGCAAGGGCGGCAAGCGCGGCAAGAAGGGTCCTCTGGGCCGGCTCGCGCTTTTCTACCGCCAGATTGTCGCGGAACTCCGCAAGGTTGTTTGGCCCACTCGCAACCAGCTCACGACGTACACCACCGTGGTGATTGTCTTCGTGGTCATCATGATCGGTCTGGTGACCGTGATTGACTATGGGTTCCAGGAAGCCATCAAGTTCGTCTTCGGCTGATCCCCGCGGAGGGCGGCGCCTTGATGGGTGCCGCCCGTTTTCGCATGTTCCACCACCTTTTGTATCCAGGAAGAAGCAGCCACCGTGTCTGACCCGAACCTGAACGTGAGCCACGACTCCGTCGAGTCCGTCGAGGACGAGCTCGACATCGTCGAGGCGGCAGACGCTGTGGACCCCGATGAGGCCGAGCACGCCGACGCCAAGGCGGGTGTCGCAGCCGAGGAGGCCGCGCTGCACGTCGAGGACGAGAGCGCGGCTGACGCCGAGATCGAGGACGACGCCGAGGTCGAAGAGGTCGCCGACGAGGCCGATGCCGACGTCGAGGTCACTGCCGAGGTCGACGAGGAGGCCGAAGAGGCCGCCGAGGTCGAGCCCGCGGAGCCCGTCGACCCGATCCAGGCCCTCCGCGAGGAGCTTCGCCTCCTGCCCGGCGAGTGGTACGTGATCCACACCTACGCCGGCTACGAGAAGCGCGTGAAGGCCAACCTGGAGCAGCGTGCCGTCTCGCTGAACGTCGAGGAGTTCATCTACCAGGCCGAGGTGCCCGAGGAAGAGATCGTCCAGATCAAGAATGGCGAGCGCAAGAACGTCCGGCAGAACAAGCTGCCCGGCTACGTTCTCGTCCGCATGGATCTGACGAACGAGTCCTGGGGCGTCGTCCGCAACACGCCTGGCGTCACCGGCTTCGTCGGCAACGCGTACGACCCGTACCCGCTGACGCTGGACGAGATCGTCAAGATGCTCGCCCCGGAGGCGCAGGAGAAGGCCGCCAAGGCCGCCGCGGAAGAGGCCGGTCTGCCCGCGCCCGCCGTCAAGCGGACGATCGAGGTGCTGGACTTCGAGGTCGGCGACTCGGTCACCGTCACCGACGGTCCGTTCGCGACGCTGCAGGCGACCATCAACGAGATCAACCCCGACTCGAAGAAGGTCAAGGGCCTCGTTGAGATCTTCGGCCGCGAGACCCCGGTCGAGCTGAGCTTCGACCAGATCCAGAAGAACTGATCCACTTCGCGTGGGTCACGGCTTCTGAGCCACAGCTTCCGGACAGGTCAGATCGCCCCGTAAAGGGCGGTCTGACCTGCTCGGTTTTCAGCCCCGCACCGATACCCGTTATCGTGGTGCGGTATGCCTCCATCCGGATGACCGGATTGGCGGCGAAAAACTCTCACTAGGACCCGGAGAGAGCAATGCCTCCCAAGAAGAAGAAGATCACGGGGCTCATCAAGCTCCAGATCAAGGCCGGTGCGGCCAACCCGGCTCCGCCGGTCGGCCCCGCGCTCGGTCAGCACGGCGTCAACATCATGGAGTTCTGCAAGGCCTACAACGCCGCGACCGAGTCGCAGCGTGGCATGGTCGTGCCGGTGGAGATCACGGTCTACGACGACCGTTCCTTCACCTTCATCACCAAGACTCCGCCGGCCGCGCGCCTCATCCTGAAGGCCGCAGGCATCGAGAAGGGCTCCGGCGAGCCGCACAAGACCAAGGTCGCCAAGCTCACCGGCGCCCAGGTCCGCGAGATCGCCGAGCTGAAGATGCCCGACCTGAACGCCAACGACGTCGATGCCGCGATGAAGATCATCGCCGGCACCGCGCGCTCGATGGGCGTCACGGTCGAAGGCTGATCCAGCCCCCCTCCAGCACCACCAGTGGTAGGACCAAGCGCTGGTCCGCACCACGACTCCACGCCTGAAACAACACAGGAGCAGAAGTGAAGCGCAGCAAGACTCTCCGCGCTGCGGACGCCAAGATCGACCGGGAGAAGCAGTACGCCCCGCTCGAGGCCGTCCGTCTCGCCAAGGAGACCTCCGCGACCAAGTTCGACAGCACCGTCGAGGTCGCCTTCCGCCTGGGTGTCGACCCGCGCAAGGCCGACCAGATGGTGCGTGGCACCGTGAACCTCCCGCACGGCACCGGCAAGACCGCCCGGGTCCTGGTCTTCGCGACCGGTGACCGTGCTGCGGCCGCGGAAGCCGCCGGCGCCGACATCGTCGGCGACGACGAGCTGATCAACGAGATCGCCAAGGGCAACCGCCTGAACGAGTTCGACGCCGTTGTGGCCACCCCGGACCTCATGGGCAAGGTCGGCCGCCTCGGCCGCGTGCTCGGTCCCCGTGGCCTCATGCCGAACCCGAAGACCGGCACCGTCACGATGGACGTCGCGAAGGCTGTCACCGAGATCAAGGGTGGCAAGATCGAGTTCCGCGTCGACAAGCACTCGAACCTGCACTTCATCATCGGCAAGGTCTCCTTCTCCGATGAGCAGCTGGTCGAGAACTACGGCGCGGCCCTGGACGAGATCCTCCGTCTGAAGCCGTCCGCCGCGAAGGGCCGCTACATCAAGAAGGCCGCCCTGAGCACCACCATGGGCCCCGGCATCCAGCTGGACTCCAACCGCACCCGGAACCTCCTCGTCGAGGAAGACCCGGCTGCTGTCTGAGCCTGACGGCTCGCTGAGTGGCTGAACGGGCCCTCCGCCCCCTTACCGGGGCGGAGGGCCCGTTTTCTTGTGCGCGCCGCGCGAATTCCCGTGTGCTGTGCGAGCCCTGTGCGATTAGTGTCAGAGGCTCGACGTAGGGTGATTGTCGGCAAAAGTCGCCGAGCCGGTCTGACCGACCGGCACAACGGGGTGGGGAAACACATGAACACGTACCGCAAGAAGACCGCCGGAGCCGTCCTGGCCGCCGTCCTGCTCGTGGGGGGCGCCACGGCGTGCGAGGACGGCAAGGACGCGAAGAAGGACAACGGGGCCCCCTCGGCCCCGTCCAAGGCGGCGGAGAAGCCGGCGGAGGTCACGCCGGCCGCGTACCTGCAGAAGACGAAGAAGAAGTCGGAGGAGATCACCTCCCTCCGCTACACGATGGTCGGCGACGCCGCGGGGCAGAAGGTCACCGGCGAGGTCTCCATGCGGCTCAAGCCCACCGTGGGCATGTCGATGACGATGGACTCCCCCGAGAAGCCGGGCGAGAAGGTCGGCATCCGCCTGATCGACGGCGCCATGTACATGGGCTCCGGGGACAAGTGGCTGAAGTTCGACCTCAAGACCCTGGCTCCGGAGCAGGCCAAGCAGCTGGACTCGCTCGGCTCGGCCCAGCAGGGCCAGAACCCGGGTGACTCGGCCGACAGCCTGAGCGCCGCCAAGGACCTCAAGAAGGTCGGCGAGGAGACCATCGACGGCCAGAAGACGACGCACCTCACCGGCACCGTCACGCTCGACGAGATGCGGGCCGCCAGCGCCTCCTCCGCTCCCGAGACCAAGGAGCGCCAGGAGAAGAACATCAAGGCGCTGGAGGACGAGGGCATCAAGAGCCTGGTCATGGACATCTGGATCGACGAGGCCGACCAGGCCAAGCAGGTCCGCACCCGGGGCACCGGCACCTCCGGCCCGATGGACATCACCATCAAGTTCCTGGACTTCAACAAGCCGGTCGAGATCACCGCGCCGCCGGCCGATCAGGTCATGGACCTGGGCGAGATGATGAAGGACTCCGAGGGCACCGCCTGACCGGCGCCGCACCACCGCAGTACACAGATCGGCACACGGGGGAGAACAAATGAACACGGCTGTCCTGACGCGGTTGTGCGTCGGTGCGGCGGGGGCCGCCCTGCTCATGGGCGGCCTCACGGCCTGCGGGGGCGGCAAGGCCGGCACGGGGGACGAGGGGAAGACGGACGGGGGCAAGGCCGCGCAGGCCGGGCAGACGCCCGCGGACGCGGTGAAGGCCTCGTACCTGAAGACCGTGCCGGCCAAGTTCGCCACGATGGACATGACCATCACCGGCAGCTCCGGCAAGCCGGAGCGGATCACGGGGACGAAGGGCTGGTACCCGGCGACCACGGCCATCCGGGACCAGGCCGAGGGCAGGGGCGATCAGATCCTGATCGGCGACGACATCTACACCCACAGCGACAAGCCGGTGCAGGGCAAGTCCTGGATGAAGATGAACCTGAACAAGGACGGCACGCCCCGGTACCGGCTCAACGACGACCCGGCCGAGTACCTCGCGCTGCTCCTGGGCCAGGACAAGCTCACGCTCGTCGGCGCGGAGCAGCCCGACGGTGTCGAGGCCCGGCACTTCAAGGGCAGCTTCACCAACGCGGACCTGGTCAAGGCGGACGAGGCCACCAAGGTGATGGAGGCGGCGAACCGCCAGTACCTCCGCGAGGCCGTGAAGGACGTCACGAGCCTGGAAGTGGACCTGTGGATCGGCAAGGACGGCTATCCCGTCCGCGTCGACACGGTACGGACGATCGGCGCGGGCACCACGACGGTCTCGGCGAAGTTCTCCGGTTACGGGACGGCCCAGCCGGTCGTCGCGCCGCCCGCGGACCAGGTGGCCGACTTCGACGCGGTCATGAAGGGCATCGAGGAGAGCCGAAAGGAGACCGAGCGGACGCTGGAGGAGGCCGACCAGACGCTGAAGGACGCCGGACTGGGAGGTTTGAAGCGGTCCTGAGGGCGATTTGCCTTGGGTCGGCCGCTTCACGTACGCTTCACCAGAAGCCAAAGACCGCTGGTCGTTGCCGTGCCCGCAAGGGTTCGGCGGCCGAAGGATCCGCTGAGTGCGGACGTCCTGCGCAGGTGTTCGTGGAGAAGCTCCCGGAGTGATTCGGTCGAGCTTACGCCCCGTGCGCTTGCGCCGGGGCGTTTCGTTTTGTTCAGCCCCTTCTGAGCGGTCCTCATCACCCGGAAGGAGGCCGACGCTCTATGGCAAGGCCCGACAAGGCTGCCGCGGTAGCCGAGCTCACGGACCAGTTCCAGAGCTCGAACGCCGCCGTGCTGACCGAGTACCGGGGTCTCACCGTCGCGCAGCTCAAGACGCTGCGTCGTTCGCTCGGTGAGAACGCCCAGTACGCCGTGGTGAAGAACACGCTGACCAAGATTGCGGCCAACCAGGCCGGGATCACCGCGCTGGACGAGCACTTCGCTGGTCCGACCGCGGTCGCCTTCATCACCGGTGACCCGGTGGAGTCGGCGAAGAGCCTGCGTGACTTCGCCAAGGACAACCCGAATCTCATCATCAAGGCGGGTGTCCTTGATGGCAAGGCGCTCACCGCCGATGAGATCAAGAAGCTTGCGGACCTCGAGTCCCGCGAGGTTCTGCTCAGCAAGCTGGCCGGCGCGTTCAAGGGCAAGCAGTCTCAGGCTGCCTCGCTCTTCCAGGCGCTGCCGTCGAAGTTCGTCCGCACCGCGGAAGCGCTTCGCGTCAAGCTCGCCGAGCAGGGCGGTGCCGAGTAATTCGGCTCGCGCACTGATCCACGCCGCCTAGTGCGTGGGTCGTAGCGGGCCGTTACGCCCGCCTCTATATACATCCGGCACCTGCCGAATTAGTGGAAGGATCGCCCATCATGGCGAAGCTCTCTCAGGACGACCTCCTCGCCCAGTTCGAGGAGATGACCCTCATCGAGCTCTCTGAGTTCGTGAAGGCCTTCGAGGAGAAGTTCGACGTCACCGCCGCCGCGGCCGTCGCCGTTGCCGCCACCGGTGGCGCCGGTGTCGCTGCTGCCGAGGTCGAGGAGCAGGACGAGTTCGACGTCATCCTCACCGGTGCCGGCGACAAGAAGATCCAGGTCATCAAGGTCGTGCGTGAGCTGACCTCCCTGGGCCTGAAGGAGGCCAAGGACCTCGTCGACGGCGCTCCGAAGCCGGTCCTCGAGAAGGTCGCCAAGGAGGCCGCTGACAAGGCCGCCGAGTCCCTCAAGGCTGCCGGCGCGGCTGTCGAGGTCAAGTAACACCTCTGGGGCCTCCCTGAGGCTCCTGCGAAGGGCGATCACCCGTAAGGGTGGTCGCCCTTCGGCGTACCCGCAGTGCCTGACTTGCCCTGGTCTCGTTGGGGAGTAGGGTGATCTTCGTTGCCTCGAGGCTGGGTCGAAAGATGATCCGCTCGGAGCAGGGGGCCTTGACGAACGGGACGTGGCGCGCAATTCTCAGACCCGTCGAGAGGTCGACCACCTCGATCCGAGATCTGAGGCATGGATCGACTACGAAGAGGGCAGTACTGATACGCGCTCTGTGTACGGGAGCCGCAGCGTTGGACGCGGTGTTGGATGAACACGGTGTCGGTTGAACGAGTTGGGGAAGGCCTGTTGCCGGTTTCCGGAAACCTGGTCTGGACATCAGTGAGCCAAGTGGCTACACTGACCCTTTGCGCTGCCTGTTAGCTGTCCCCTGCCCGTCGCCAGGGACATGCCCACGCTTGAGCACACTTGATTGAACCGCTCTGATCTGGCCTTTAAGCCGGATTTGGGGGGCTTGTCTTCTGTGTCTGCTGGGACCGGTACGCGCGTAGTGAGTCCGAGCCCTCGGAAGGACCCCCTCTTGGCCGCCTCGCGCAACGCCTCGACCAATACGAACAACGGTGCCAGCACCGCCCCGCTGCGCATCTCCTTTGCAAAGATCAAGGAGCCCCTCGAGGTTCCGAACCTCCTGGCGCTGCAGACCGAGAGCTTTGACTGGCTTCTCGGCAATGCTGCCTGGAAGTCTCGCGTCGAGTCGGCGCTTGAGAGTGGACAGGACGTCCCCACCAAGTCCGGTCTGGAAGAGATCTTCGAGGAGATCTCGCCGATCGAGGACTTCTCCGGGTCGATGTCGCTGACCTTCCGCGACCACCGTTTCGAGCCGGCGAAGAACTCTGTCGACGAGTGCAAGGACCGCGACTTCACGTACGCGGCTCCGCTGTTCGTTACTGCCGAGTTCACGAACAACGAGACCGGAGAGATCAAGTCTCAGACGGTCTTCATGGGCGACTTCCCGCTCATGACCAACAAGGGCACCTTCGTCATCAACGGCACCGAGCGTGTCGTCGTGTCGCAGCTTGTCCGCTCCCCTGGCGTCTACTTCGACTCCTCCATCGACAAGACGTCCGACAAGGACATCTTTGCCGCCAAGATCATCCCGTCCCGGGGTGCCTGGCTGGAGATGGAGATCGACAAGCGCGACATGGTCGGTGTCCGCATCGACCGCAAGCGCAAGCAGTCCGTCACCGTCCTCCTGAAGGCTCTCGGCTGGACCACCGAGCAGATCCTCGAGGAGTTCGGCGAGTACGAGTCCATGCGCGCCACCCTGGAGAAGGACCACACCCAGGGTCAGGACGACGCGCTGCTCGACATCTACCGCAAGCTGCGCCCGGGCGAGCCGCCGACCCGCGAGGCCGCTCAGACGCTGCTCGAGAACCTCTACTTCAACCCGAAGCGCTACGACCTCGCCAAGGTCGGCCGCTACAAGGTGAACAAGAAGCTCGGCGCCGACGAGCCGCTCGACGCCGGTGTGCTCACCACCGACGACGTCATCGCGACGATCAAGTACCTGGTCAAGCTGCACGCCGGCGAGACCGAGACGACCGGCGAGTCCGGCCGTTCGATCGTGGTCGAGACCGATGACATCGACCACTTCGGCAACCGTCGTCTGCGCAACGTCGGCGAGCTCATCCAGAACCAGGTCCGCACGGGTCTGGCTCGTATGGAGCGCGTCGTCCGCGAGCGCATGACGACCCAGGACGTCGAGGCGATCACGCCGCAGACCCTGATCAACATCCGGCCGGTCGTCGCCTCCATCAAGGAGTTCTTCGGCACCAGCCAGCTGTCCCAGTTCATGGACCAGAACAACCCGCTCTCGGGTCTGACCCACAAGCGCCGCCTGTCGGCGCTGGGCCCCGGCGGTCTGTCCCGTGAGCGGGCCGGCTTCGAGGTCCGTGACGTTCACCCGTCGCACTACGGCCGCATGTGCCCGATCGAGACCCCTGAAGGCCCGAACATCGGTCTGATCGGCTCGCTCGCCTCCTACGGCCGTGTCAACGCGTTCGGCTTCGTCGAGACCCCGTACCGCAAGGTCATCGACGGCGTCGTCACCGACGAGGTCGACTACCTGACGGCCGACGAGGAAGACCGCTTCGTCATCGCCCAGGCCAACGCCGGCCTGTCCGACGACATGCGCTTCACCGAGAACCGCGTGCTGGTGCGTCGTCGTGGCGGCGAGATCGACTACATCGCCGGCGACGACGTCGACTACATGGACGTCTCCCCGCGCCAGATGGTGTCCGTCGCGACCGCGATGATCCCCTTCCTGGAGCACGACGACGCCAACCGTGCCCTCATGGGCGCGAACATGATGCGCCAGGCCGTTCCGCTCATCAAGGCGGAGGCCCCGCTCGTCGGCACCGGCATGGAGTACCGCTGTGCGGTCGACGCCGGTGACTCGATCCGTGCGGAGAAGGACGGTGTCGTCCAAGAGGTCTCGGCCGACTACATCACCGCCGCCAACGACGATGGCACGTACACCACGTACCGCGTCGCCAAGTTCTCCCGCTCGAACCAGGGCACCTCGGTCAACCAGAAGGTCATCGTCAACGAGGGTGACCGGATCGTCGAGTCCCAGGTCCTCGCCGACGGACCGGCGACCGAAGAGGGCGAGATGGCCCTCGGCAAGAACCTGCTCGTCGCGTTCATGCCGTGGGAAGGTCACAACTACGAGGACGCGATCATCCTGTCGCAGCGCCTCGTGCAGGACGACGTCCTCTCCTCGATCCACATCGAGGAGCACGAGGTCGACGCCCGTGACACCAAGCTCGGCCCCGAGGAGATCACCCGGGACATCCCGAACGTCTCCGAGGAGGTCCTCGCGGACCTCGACGAGCGCGGCATCATCCGCATCGGTGCGGACGTCGTCGCCGGCGACATCCTGGTCGGCAAGGTCACGCCCAAGGGCGAGACCGAGCTGACCCCGGAGGAGCGCCTGCTCCGCGCGATCTTCGGTGAGAAGGCCCGCGAGGTGCGTGACACCTCGCTCAAGGTCCCTCACGGTGAGATCGGCAAGGTCATCGGTGTCCGCGTCTTCGACCGCGAGGAGGGCGACGAGCTTCCCCCGGGCGTGAACCAGCTGGTCCGCGTCTACGTCGCCCAGAAGCGCAAGATCACCGACGGTGACAAGCTCGCCGGCCGCCACGGCAACAAGGGTGTCATCTCCAAGATCCTTCCGATCGAGGACATGCCCTTCCTTGAGGACGGCACGCCGGTCGACATCATCCTGAACCCGCTGGGTGTCCCGTCCCGAATGAACCCGGGACAGGTCCTGGAGATCCACCTCGGCTGGCTCGCCAGCCGCGGCTGGGACGTCTCCGGGCTCGGCGAGGAGTGGGCCGAGCGTCTGAAGGTCATCGGTGCCGACCGTGTCGAGCCCGGTACCAACGTCGCCACCCCCGTGTTCGACGGTGCCCGCGAGGACGAGCTCGCCGGCCTCTTCGAGCACACCATCCCGAACCGCGACGGTGACCGCCTGGTCCTCCCGTCCGGCAAGGCGCGCCTGTTCGACGGCCGCTCCGGCGAGCCGTTCCCGGACCCGATCTCGATCGGGTACATGTACATCCTCAAGCTCCACCACCTGGTCGACGACAAGCTCCACGCTCGGTCGACCGGTCCGTACTCGATGATCACGCAGCAGCCGCTGGGTGGTAAGGCGCAGTTCGGTGGCCAGCGCTTCGGTGAGATGGAGGTGTGGGCGCTTGAGGCTTATGGCGCCGCTTACGCCCTCCAGGAGCTGCTGACCATCAAGTCCGACGACGTCACCGGCCGCGTGAAGGTCTACGAGGCCATCGTCAAGGGCGAGAACATCCCCGAGCCGGGCATTCCCGAGTCCTTCAAGGTGCTCATCAAGGAAATGCAGTCGCTCTGCCTCAACGTGGAGGTGCTGTCCTCGGACGGCATGTCCATCGAGATGCGCGACACCGACGAGGACGTCTTCCGCGCGGCGGAGGAGCTCGGTATCGACCTGTCCCGGCGCGAGCCGAGCAGCGTCGAAGAGGTCTGACGGGCCTGACGGGGGGCTCGCTCAAGAGCCCCCCGTCATCCCCGGGACCGTTCAGACCATGATTGAGACTCGACCCCGAAAGAGGGATTGACGCACAGTGCTCGACGTCAACTTCTTCGACGAGCTGCGGATCGGCCTTGCCACCGCGGACGACATCCGAACCTGGTCGCACGGCGAGGTCAAGAAGCCGGAGACCATCAACTACCGCACCCTCAAGCCCGAGAAGGACGGACTCTTCTGCGAGAAGATCTTCGGTCCGACCCGGGACTGGGAGTGCTACTGCGGCAAGTACAAGCGTGTCCGCTTCAAGGGCATCATCTGTGAGCGTTGTGGCGTCGAAGTCACGCGCGCCAAGGTGCGCCGTGAGCGGATGGGCCACATCGAGCTTGCCGCTCCCGTCACCCACATCTGGTACTTCAAGGGCGTCCCGTCGCGCCTCGGATACCTGCTGGACCTCGCGCCGAAGGACCTCGAGAAGGTCATCTACTTCGCCGCGTACATGATCACGTTCGTCGACGACGAGCGTCGCACCCGCGACCTCCCGTCCCTGGAGGCGCACGTCTCCGTCGAGCGCCAGCAGATCGAGAACCGCCGTGACGCGGACCTCGAAGGCCGGGCCAAGAAGCTCGAGACCGACCTGGGCGAGCTTGAGGCCGAGGGCGCGAAGGCCGACGTACGCCGCAAGGTGCGCGAAGGTGCCGAGCGCGAGATGAAGCAGCTGCGTGACCGCGCCCAGCGCGAGATCGACCGCCTCGACGAGGTGTGGGCCCGCTTCAAGAACCTCAAGGTCCAGGACCTGGAGGGCGACGAGCTCCTGTACCGCGAGCTGCGTGACCGCTTCGGCACGTACTTCGACGGCTGCATGGGCGCCGCCGCGCTGCAGAAGCGCCTGGAGTCCTTCGACCTCGAGGAGGAGGCCGAGCGCCTCCGCGAGATCATCCGTACCGGCAAGGGCCAGAAGAAGACCCGTGCGCTCAAGCGCCTCAAGGTCGTCTCCGCGTTCCTGCAGACCAGCAACAAGCCCAAGGGCATGGTTCTGGACTGCGTGCCGGTGATCCCGCCGGACCTGCGTCCGATGGTGCAGCTGGACGGTGGCCGCTTCGCGACCTCCGACCTGAACGACCTGTACCGCCGCGTGATCAACCGCAACAACCGTCTGAAGCGTCTCCTCGACCTCGGTGCCCCCGAGATCATCGTGAACAACGAGAAGCGCATGCTTCAGGAGGCCGTGGACGCCCTCTTCGACAACGGTCGTCGTGGTCGTCCGGTGACCGGTCCCGGCAACCGTCCCCTGAAGTCCCTCAGCGACATGCTGAAGGGCAAGCAGGGTCGATTCCGTCAGAACCTTCTCGGCAAGCGCGTGGACTACTCCGCGCGTTCCGTGATCGTCGTCGGTCCCCAGCTGAAGCTGCACCAGTGTGGTCTGCCCAAGGCCATGGCGCTGGAGCTCTTCAAGCCGTTCGTGATGAAGCGCCTGGTCGACCTGAACCACGCGCAGAACATCAAGTCGGCGAAGCGCATGGTCGAGCGCGGCCGCACGGTCGTGTACGACGTGCTCGAAGAGGTCATCGCCGAGCACCCGGTTCTGCTGAACCGTGCGCCCACGCTGCACCGCCTCGGCATCCAGGCCTTCGAGCCCCAGCTGGTCGAAGGCAAGGCCATCCAGATCCACCCGCTCGTCTGCACCGCGTTCAACGCGGACTTCGACGGTGACCAGATGGCCGTGCACCTGCCGCTCTCCGCGGAGGCACAGGCCGAGGCCCGCATCCTGATGCTGTCCTCGAACAACATCCTCAAGCCGGCCGACGGCCGTCCGGTCACGATGCCGACCCAGGACATGGTCCTCGGTCTGTTCTTCCTGACCACCGACGGTGAGCTCCGTGACACCAAGGGCGAGGGCCGCGCGTTCGGCTCCACGGCCGAGGCGACCATGGCGTTCGACAACGGCGAGCTCGCGCTCCAGTCGTCCGTCGACATCCGCTTCCCGGTGGGCACCATCCCGCCGCGCGGCTGGGTGCAGCCGGTCGCAGAAGAGGGCGAGCAGGAGTTCCAGCCGGGCGACAGCTTCCGTCTGAAGACGACCCTGGGTCGCGCGCTCTTCAACGAGCTGCTGCCCGAGGACTACCCGTTCGTCGACTACTCGGTGGGCAAGAAGCAGCTCTCCGAGATCGTCAACGACCTGGCGGAGCGCTACCCCAAGGTCATCGTGGCGGCGACGCTCGACAACCTGAAGGCGGCCGGCTTCCACTGGGCGACCCGTTCGGGCGTCACCGTGGCCATCTCCGACGTCGTCGTGCCCGAGGCCAAGAAGGCCATCGTCGCGGGCTACGAGGCGATGGACGAGAAGGTCCAGAAGCAGTACGAGCGCGGTCTGATCACCAAGGACGAGCGCACGCAGGAGCTCATCGCGATCTGGACCAAGGCGACCAACGAGGTTGCCGAGGCGATGAACGCGAACTTCCCCAAGACGAACCCCATCTTCATGATGGTTGACTCGGGTGCCCGAGGAAACATGATGCAGATGCGACAGATCGCCGGTATGCGTGGTCTGGTGTCGAACGCGAAGAACGAGACCATCCCGCGTCCGATCAAGGCGTCCTTCCGTGAGGGCCTCACCGTTCTGGAGTACTTCATCTCCACGCACGGTGCCCGTAAGGGTCTGGCGGACACCGCCCTGCGTACCGCCGACTCGGGTTACCTGACCCGTCGTCTGGTGGACGTCTCGCAGGACGTGATCATCCGCGAGGAGGACTGTGGCACCGAGCGCGGTCTGAAGCTGAAGATCGCCGTTCGCGGCGAGGACGGCGTGCTGCGCAAGGCCGACGACGTCGAGACCTCGATCTACGCCCGCATGCTGGCCGAGGACGTCGTCATCGACGGCAAGGTCATCGCGCCGGCCAACGTCGACCTCGGTGACGTGCTCATCGACGCCCTGGTCGCCAACGGCGTCGAGGAGGTCAAGACCCGTTCGGTCCTGACCTGTGAGTCCGCGGTCGGCACCTGTGCCTTCTGCTACGGACGCTCGCTCGCCACCGGCAAGCTGGTCGACATCGGTGAGGCGGTCGGCATCATCGCCGCCCAGTCCATCGGTGAGCCCGGTACCCAGCTGACGATGCGTACCTTCCACACCGGTGGTGTGGCCGGTGACGACATCACGCAGGGTCTGCCGCGTGTCGTCGAGCTCTTCGAGGCCCGTACCCCGAAGGGTGTCGCCCCGATCTCCGAGGCCGCCGGCCGCGTGCGGATCGAGGAGACCGAGAAGACGAAGAAGATCGTCATCACGCCCGACGACGGCAGCGACGAGACGGCGTTCCCGATCTCGAAGCGCGCCAAGGTCATCGTGCACGAGGGCGACCACGTCGAGGTGGGCCAGAAGCTCACCATGGGTGCCACCAACCCGCACGACGTGCTGCGCATCCTCGGCCAGCGTGCCGTCCAGGTCCACCTGGTCGGCGAAGTCCAGAAGGTCTACAACTCGCAGGGCGTGTCGATCCACGACAAGCACATCGAGATCATCATCCGGCAGATGCTGCGCCGCGTGACGATCATCGAGTCCGGCGACGCGGAGCTCCTGCCGGGCGAGCTGGTCGAGCGGTCGAAGTTCGAGACCGAGAACCGTCGTGTGGTCACCGAGGGCGGTCACCCCGCCTCCGGCCGTCCGCAGCTGATGGGTATCACCAAGGCCTCGCTGGCGACGGAATCCTGGCTGTCGGCCGCCTCCTTCCAGGAGACGACCCGAGTCCTGACGGATGCGGCGATCAACGCCAAGTCCGACAGCCTCATCGGCCTCAAGGAGAACGTCATCATCGGTAAGCTCATCCCGGCCGGTACGGGCCTCGCCCGCTACCGCAACATCCGGGTGGAGCCCACCGAGGAAGCCAAGGCCGCGATGTACTCGGCCGTCGGTTACGACGACATCGACTACTCGCCCTTCGGCACCGGCTCCGGCCAGGCTGTCCCGCTGGAGGACTACGACTACGGCCCGTACAACGGCTAAGAGCTCGTAAGAAGAAGCCCCCCGCTGCTCCGAGAGGAGCGGCGGGGGGCCTTTTCGTTTCCGCGGGGCCCAGCACGCCCCCCGCGGGGCCGTTTCGCCGAGGGGGGCCGCTTCGCCGAGCGCGGCCGGCCGCCGGGTCAGGCGCGCCGGCGGCGGAGTGTGGTGGCGGTGGAGGCGGTGAGGGCCATCAGGGCGAGGGCGGCGCCCGCCAGGCCCGGGGTGAGGCCCTTCGGGGTGAAGGTGCAGGAGACCTTGGTCGTGCCCGGGGTGAGGGGGAGGGAGACCAGGCCGTGGAAGCTCCGCACCGGGGCCGAGCACCGCCAGCCGGGGATGTCCGTCATCGCGAGGACGGCCGTGCCCGCGGCGCCCGGGGGGAGGGTGGCCTCGATGGTGTGGCCGCCCGTGCGGACCGAGGTGGCCCCGGTGGTGGTCAGGTGGCGGACGGCCTTGGCGAGCGCCGGGCGGTCCAGGCAGCCGAGCGGGTGGTTCCCGGCGTCCGCGCCCCGCGTCCGGGTCGACACGGTGACGTCGACCTTCCCCGAGGCCGGCACGGCGCCCAGGGGGGTCACCCCGGTCATCCGGTCCTCCAGCCGCTTCTCGGTGCCGCCGGCGCGGAGGGTGCCGTAGAGGGCGGGGGAGGACCAGTAGGCCTCGGAGCCGGGGGTGCACCGGGCCGCGTACCTCTGCTCGGTGGCGGTGCCCCCGCGGGTGACCCGGGGGACCTGGTAGACGGTGGCGCCCAGGACGTTCTCCTGGCGGGCGTAGACGCTGTCCGCGGGGTGGGGTGAGGTGTACGGGCCGGTGCGGACCGTGACCAGCGGGGGAGCCGGGAACTTCGAGGCCGTCCAGGTGTCCGGCGCGGTTCCGGGGCGGACCCGGGCTCCGATCGAGAAGATCGCGTCGAGTACCGGGTTGTCGGCGCCGAAGAAGGTCCGGCCGTCGTTCTTGAAGCCGTATCCGAGGGGCGCCAGGGCCCGGTAGGTGACCTCGGGGAGGTAGCTGCTGTAGTACTGCGGCCCTTCCGCCCGCAGGGCCAGGGCGTCGTTGTACGAGGTCTGGGGCGCCCCCGAGTCGGTCCGGTACGCGGGCCAGCCGTTCACCTCCCGGACGGCCTCGAAGTGGTTGCCGATCGACCGGTTCGAGGTGGCGATCGGCTTCGCCCAGCGCTCGCGGGCCCGGCGGGCGTCGGCGCTCGCCGCCGCGACCGTGGACTCGGCGAAGACGGTGCCGATCATCAGGGTGGCGGCCACCGGGATCAGGTACCGGCGCTTCTCGCCGAGCCGCAGCAGGACCAGGGCCAGCAGCGAGAGCGCCCCGCCGCCGAGGACGGCCGGCCAGGTCCAGCCGCCGAAGTCGTCGGTGCGGCGGAGCGCGAAGGTGGCCGCCACCAGCAGCGATGCGACCGCGGCCAGGTGCAGCGGGCGCGGCCGGTGGGCCAGCGCCAGCCAGGCGGTGATCACGAGCATCCCGCTGAAGACGAACGCCTCGCGGTACGGGTTGCCGTTCGGCACCGCCAGCCCGTGCCACACGTACTGGGTGGGCGGGAACTGGAAGGAGGCGGCCACGAGCAGGGTCGCGGCCCCCCACACCAGGCGGGTCCTCCGCGCGATGCGGGTGTTGAAGACGAAGGCGCCGGCCAGGATCAGGCCGAGCGAGGCGACGTAGAGCCGCGGGCGGCCGCCCCACAGGTGGGTGGCCGGGAGCATGCCCGCGAGGAAGATCTCGATCCGTACGGGGTCGAAGGCCGCGGCCCTGGTGGGCTGCGCGGCGCCGCTGGACAGGAACGACGGCAGGAGGAGGGGGAGGGTGAGCAGCAACCCGGTCCCCGCGGCCGTGGCGGCCCGCCACAGGGCGCGCAGCCGCTGCGCGCCGGTCATGTCGCGGGTGGCCATGCGGATGGCCAGCAGGACGCAGGCGGCCATCGTGGCCATCATCGCGGTGTAGAAGTTCCCGAACCAGGCGAGCGCGACCAGCAGGGCCACGCCCGGCCAGCGGCGGCCCTCCAGGCACCACTCGACGGCGATGCCGAGCATCGGGAGCGCGACCAGGCCCCACAGCCACATCGGGATGTACGAGCCGTCGCTGAGCGCCCAGCCGCACAGGCCGTACGCGGCTCCGAGCACGCCCCGCTGCCACCACGGGCCGGGGTGCAGCCTGCCGAGGTACACGGTCATCAGGGCGGCGGCGGTGCCCATGGTGATCGGGGTGATCGCGAAGACGGCGAGGTCGACGTGGGCCCGCGGGACGAGGACGGCCAGCCAGGAGAAGGGATTGCCCAGATAGGTGTGGTAGTCGGACAGGAACTGCTGTCCGAAGCCGCCGCGCCAGGTGAAGAGCATGTCGCCGGCGGCCTGCCCGTGGACCAGGTCCCACAGCCCGCGGTGGAAGGGCACGTACTGGTTGGCCTGGTCGTTCACGGCCCGGCCGGTGGCGCCGAAGGGGAAGGTTCCGCGTGCCACCCAGGCCGTGCAGAAGGCGGCCGAGGTGAGGAGCAACGCGAGCAGGGGACCGCGGAACGGTCCGGACCGGCGGGGGGCCGGTAGGCGGGCCGGGGCGGGGGGACGGGCGTCGACGGTGGTCGGCTCGGGTGCCAGGGTCCCCAATGTGCTGCTCCCTGCTGATCGACTCGCGGGCGCTCCGCGCTCGGGCAAGGTGTCAGTTTAGGGCGTTTGGGCGGGATGCCCCGCTCAACAGGCCGTCCCTGCGCGCCTGTTGTTTTGTTCGGAGACCGTCGCCCCGGCAGGCCGCGGCGGACCGCCGCGGCGGGGGCCGGTACAGGTGGACGCGTACGGCTTGCGCACGGTGTGTTTTCGTGCTGGGCATTTGTTTTGACCTACCTCTGTGAGGTAGGTACGCTCTGACCTTGTGCCTGGGGTGTGCCCTGGGCTCCCGCGTGTACACAAACCCCGCGGGGAGCCGAGGAAGACCACACCGCAATCTGCGCCTGCCTCACTTCGGTGAGAGCGTGCAGTGTTCGACACACCCGACCGCGTGGGTCGGGGGAGTTCCAGGTTAGTTTCACTACACGGCACACAGAAACCGGAGAAGTAGTGCCTACGATCCAGCAGCTGGTCCGTAAGGGCCGGCAGGACAAGGTCGAGAAGACAAAGACCCCCGCGCTTGAGGCTTCGCCCCAGCGTCGCGGCGTCTGCACGCGTGTGTTCACGACCACCCCGAAGAAGCCGAACTCGGCGCTGCGCAAGGTCGCGCGTGTGCGTCTGACCTCTGGCATCGAGGTCACCGCTTACATTCCGGGTGAGGGACACAACCTGCAGGAGCACTCGATCGTGCTCGTGCGTGGTGGCCGTGTGAAGGACCTGCCGGGTGTTCGTTACAAGATCATCCGCGGTGCGCTTGACACCCAGGCTGTCAAGAACCGCAAGCAGGCCCGCAGCCGCTACGGCGCCAAGAAGGAGAAGTAAGAATGCCTCGTAAGGGCCCCGCCCCGAAGCGCCCGGTCATCATCGACCCGGTCTACGCATCTCCTCTGGTGACGTCGCTCATCAACAAGATCCTCCTGAACGGCAAGCGCTCCACCGCCGAGCGCATCGTTTACGGCGCCATGGAAGGCCTCCGCGAGAAGACCGGCGCTGACCCGGTCATCACGCTGAAGCGCGCGCTGGAGAACGTCAAGCCGTCGCTCGAGGTCAAGTCCCGCCGTGTCGGTGGCGCCACCTACCAGGTGCCGATCGAGGTCAAGCCCGGTCGCGCCTCCACCCTCGCGCTGCGTTGGGTCGTGGGTTACTCCCGCGCCCGTCGTGAGAAGACCATGACCGAGCGCCTCATGAACGAGCTGCTCGACGCCTCCAACGGTCTTGGCGCTGCCGTCAAGAAGCGCGAGGACACGCACAAGATGGCCGAGTCCAACAAGGCCTTCGCGCACTACCGCTGGTAGTCCCAACCCACATCGAGACCGAGAGAAGACTGAGCCGATATGGCTACCACTTCGCTTGACCTGGCCAAGGTGCGCAACATCGGCATCATGGCCCACATCGACGCGGGCAAGACGACCACCACCGAGCGCATCCTGTTCTACACCGGTGTGTCTTACAAGATCGGTGAAGTCCACGACGGCGCTGCCACGATGGACTGGATGGAGCAGGAGCAGGAGCGCGGCATCACGATCACGTCCGCCGCGACGACCTGCCACTGGCCGCTCGAGGACGTCGACCACACCATCAACATCATCGACACCCCGGGTCACGTTGACTTCACGGTCGAGGTGGAGCGTTCGCTCCGCGTCCTCGACGGTGCCGTCACCGTGTTCGACGGTGTCGCCGGTGTGGAGCCGCAGTCCGAGACCGTTTGGCGTCAGGCGGACCGCTACGGCGTGCCGCGCATCTGCTTCGTCAACAAGCTCGACCGTACGGGCGCCGAGTTCCACCGCTGCGTCGACATGATCAAGGACCGCCTTGGCGCGGTTCCGATCGTCATGCAGCTCCCCATCGGTGCCGAGATGGACTTCCAGGGCGTTGTCGACCTGGTCACCATGAAGGCGTTCGTCTGGTCCGCCGAGGCGACCAAGGGCGAGATGTACGACATCGTCGACATCCCGGCCACGCACACCGAGGCTGCTGAAGAGTGGCGCGGCAAGCTGGTCGAGACCGTCGCCGAGAACGACGACGAGATCATGGAGCTCTTCCTGAACGGCGACGAGCCGTCCGTGGAGCAGCTGCACGCCGCCGTCCGTCGCATCATCCTCGGCTCCGGCAAGGGCAAGGGCGAGCCCACGATCACCGCGGTGTTCTGTGGCACGGCGTTCAAGAACAAGGGCGTTCAGCCCCTGCTCGACGCTGTCGTCCGCTACCTGCCGTCGCCGCTGGACATCGAGGCCATCGAGGGCCACGACGTCCGTGACGCCGAGGTCGTCGTGAAGCGCAAGCCTTCCGACGAGGAGCCCCTCGCGGCGCTGGCGTTCAAGATCATGCGCGACCCGCACCTCGGGAAGCTCACCTTCGTCCGGGTTTACTCGGGCCGCCTGGAGGCCGGCACTGCGGTGCTGAACTCCGTCAAGGGCAAGAAGGAGCGCATCGGCAAGATCTACCGCATGCACGCGAACAAGCGTGAAGAGATCGCCGCGGTCGGCGCCGGCGACATCGTCGCCGTCATGGGCCTGAAGCAGACCACCACCGGTGAGACGCTGTGTGACGACAAGGCACCCGTGATCCTGGAGTCCATGGACTTCCCGGCTCCGGTCATCCAGGTCGCCATCGAGCCCAAGTCCAAGGGTGACCAGGAGAAGCTGGGTGTCGCCATCCAGAGTCTCGCGGAGGAGGACCCCTCCTTCCACGTTCACTCGGACGAGGAGACCGGCCAGACCATCCTCGGCGGTATGGGCGAGCTGCACCTCGAGGTGCTGGTCGACCGTATGAAGCGCGAGTTCAAGGTCGAGGCCAACGTCGGCAAGCCGCAGGTCGCGTACCGCGAGACGATCCGCAAGACCGTCGAGCGTCACGACTACACCCACAAGAAGCAGACCGGTGGTACCGGTCAGTTCGCCAAGGTGCAGATCGCGATCGAGCCGATCACCGAGTCGGACGGCCCGGCGTACGAGTTCGTGAACAAGGTCACCGGTGGCCGCATCCCGAGGGAGTACATCCCCTCGGTCGACGCCGGTGCGCAGGAGGCCATGCAGTTCGGCATCCTCGCGGGCTACGAGATGACGGGCGTCCGCGTCATTCTTCTCGACGGTGGCTACCACGAGGTCGACTCCTCGGAGCTCGCCTTCAAGATCGCCGGTTCGCAGGCCTTCAAGGAGGCCGCGCGCAAGGCTTCGCCCGTACTGCTCGAGCCGATGATGTCCGTTGAGGTCACCACGCCCGAGGAGTCCATGGGTGACGTGATCGGCGACATCAACTCCCGCCGTGGCCAGATCCAGGCCATGGAGGAGCGTCACGGCGCTCGTCTCGTGAAGGGCCTCGTGCCGCTTTCGGAGATGTTCGGCTACGTCGGAGACCTCCGCAGCAAGACCTCGGGTCGCGCCAGCTACTCGATGCAGTTCGACTCCTACGCCGAGGTTCCCCGGAACGTCGCTGAGGAGATCATCGCGAAGGCCAAGGGCGAGTAACTCTTCCGAGTACACGCTTTAGGCTTGTCACCGGAGCCTCTGGGGCAACAGGAGTAACCCTCCGTTGCCCCGGGGGAACCGGCATTCCAGCAAAGATCACCTGGCGCCGATGAGTAAGGCGTACAGAACCACTCTCCAGGAGGACCCCGTGGCGAAGGCGAAGTTCGAGCGGACTAAGCCGCACGTCAACATCGGCACCATCGGTCACATTGACCACGGTAAGACGACCCTCACGGCCGCCATTACCAAGGTGCTGCACGACGCGTACCCGGACCTGAACGAGGCCTCGGCCTTCGACCAGATCGACAAGGCTCCTGAGGAGCGCCAGCGCGGTATCACCATCTCCATCGCGCACGTCGAGTACCAGACCGAGGCGCGTCACTACGCCCACGTCGACTGCCCGGGTCACGCGGACTACATCAAGAACATGATCACCGGTGCCGCGCAGATGGACGGCGCGATCCTCGTGGTCGCCGCCACCGACGGCCCGATGCCGCAGACCAAGGAGCACGTGCTCCTGGCCCGCCAGGTCGGCGTTCCCTACATCGTTGTCGCCCTGAACAAGGCCGACATGGTGGACGACGAGGAGATCCTGGAGCTCGTCGAGCTCGAGGTCCGTGAGCTGCTCTCCGAGTACGACTTCCCGGGCGACGACCTGCCGGTCGTCCGCGTCTCCGCGCTGAAGGCCCTCGAGGGCGACAAGGAGTGGGGCGAGAAGCTTCTCGGCCTCATGGCTGCCGTCGACGAGGCCATCCCGACCCCGCCGCGTGACACCGAGAAGCCGTTCCTCATGCCCGTCGAGGACGTCTTCACGATCACCGGTCGCGGTACGGTCGTCACCGGCCGTATCGAGCGTGGTGTCCTGAAGGTCAACGAGACCGTCGACATCATCGGCATCAAGGAAGAGAAGACCACCACCACGGTCACCGGTATCGAGATGTTCCGCAAGCTGCTCGACGAGGGCCAGGCGGGCGAGAACGTCGGTCTGCTCCTCCGTGGCATCAAGCGCGAGGACGTCGAGCGCGGCCAGGTCATCATCAAGCCGGGTTCGGTCACTCCCCACAAGGAGTTCGAGGCTCAGGCGTACATCCTGTCGAAGGACGAGGGTGGCCGTCACACCCCCTTCTTCAACAACTACCGCCCGCAGTTCTACTTCCGTACCACGGACGTCACGGGTGTCGTCACCCTGCCGGCCGGCACGGAGATGGTCATGCCGGGCGACAACACCGAGATGACGGTCGCGCTGATCCAGCCGGTCGCCATGGAGGAGGGCCTGAAGTTCGCCATCCGTGAGGGTGGTCGTACCGTGGGCGCCGGCCAGGTCACCAAGATCACGGCGTAGTTCGTGCTCTGACCTGGTAGCCCGGTCTCCGGGCACCAAGTCGCACTGAAGGGCCCCGGCCCATCGCTTCGGCGGTGGGGCGGGGCCCTTCGGCGTTGCCGGTCTCCGTCGCTGTCGACGCTGCCCGAGTATGAGCCCGGCCCGTACGCGGCCGGGTACGGAAGAGGGCCGCACCCCGGACGGGGTGCGGCCCTCTCGTACGGCGGTGGGGTCAGCTCACGCGCAGGGACTCGGTGAACTCGATGCAGGTGGCGTAGTCGGGCAGCAGCCCGGACGCGATGGCGTCGGCCAGCGACGGGGCGGCCTCGTCACGGGCGGACAGCTGCGGGACCTCGGCCGGCCACGCGATGCCCAGTTCCGGGTCCAGCGGGTGCACGCCGTGCTCGCCGGTCGGGTTGTACGCCTCCGAGCAGAGGTAGGACAGCGTGGCGTCGTCGCTCAGCGCGCAGAAGCCGTGGCCGAAGCCCTCGGGGATGTAGACCGCGCGGCGGTCCACGTCGTCGAGGAGGACGCCTTCCCACTCACCGAAGGTGGGGGAGCCGACCCGCAGGTCCACGACGACGTCGAGCGCGGCGCCGCGTACGCAGGTGATGTACTTCGCCTGGCCGCGCGGCACGTCGGCGAAGTGGACGCCGCGGACCACGCCCGCGGCGGAGACCGAGAGGTTCGCCTGCGCCAGGTTCAGCGGGTGGCCGACGACCTCGGCCAGCCGGTCGAAGCGGTACCACTCGGTGAACAGGCCGCGGGGGTCGCCGTGCAGCTGCGGGGTGACCTCGAAGGCGCCCGCGATGGAGAGCTCGCGGAACTTCATCGTGCGTTCTCCTCGTCGAGCAGCGTCAGCAGGTAGTCGCCGTAGCCGCTCTTCGTCAGCGGCTCGGCGAGCGCGCGCAGCTGCGCGGAGTCGATCAGGCCGGCCCGCCAGGCCGCCTCCTCGATGCAGCCGATCTTGAAGCCCTGACGCTCCTCGATCACGCGGACGAACTCGGAGGCCTGCACCATCGAGACGAAGGTGCCGGTGTCCAGCCAGGCGGTACCGCGGTCGAGGATGGTGACATTGAGCTCGCCGGCCTGGAGGTACGCGTCGTTGACGGCGGTGATCTCCAGCTCGCCGCGGGCGCTGGGCTTCAGGCCGCGGGCGATCTCGACGACCTGGTTGTCGTAGAAGTAGAGGCCCGGCACCGCGTAGCGGGACTTGGGCTTGACCGGCTTCTCCTCGATGGAGATGGCCTGGCCCTTCTCGTCGAACTCGACCACGCCGTACGCCGTGGGGTCCGCCACGGGGTACGCGAACACGCGGCCGCCCTTGGCGTCGGTGTGCTGGGCGAGGCGGGTGCCGAGGCCACTGCCGTGGAAGATGTTGTCGCCGAGGATGAGCGCGACGGACTCGTCGCCGATGAAGTCGGCGCCGAGGACGAACGCCTGGGCGATGCCCTCCGGACGCTCCTGGACGGCGTACTCCAGCCGCAGGCCGAACTGCGAACCGTCGCCGAGCAGTCGCTCGAACTGGTCGCGGTCTTCGGGGGTGGTGATGATCAGGATTTCGCTGATACCCGCCATCACCAGGGTGGAGAGGGGGTAATAGATCATCGGCTTGTCGAAGACGGGCAGCAGCTGCTTCGAAACGGCCCGGGTCAACGGCCAGAGTCGCGATCCGGTGCCACCGGCCAAAAGGATTCCACGCATGGGTGAACCCTATGCGAGAGGGTGCAGGGGAGCCGAGCCAAGGGAATGTGACGTTCGGCAGGCCGCTAGACTCTTCGTATTATGCGCATCCTCGTGACCGGCGGCGCCGGCTTCATCGGTTCAGAATTCGTCCGCCAGCAGCTCGGCGCAGATGCCTCGGCCCGGATCACGGTCTTCGACAAGCTGACCTACTCCGGCGTCGAAGCGAATCTGGCGCCGGTCGCGGATCACCCGGGATACACCTTCGTCAAGGGCGACATCTGCGACGCGGAGGCCGTCGACCAGGTCATGCCCGGCCACGACGTCGTCGTGCACTTCGCCGCCGAGTCCCACGTGGACCGCTCGATCGCCGGCGCGGGCCCGTTCGTGATGACCAACGTCGTGGGCACGCAGGTCCTGCTGGACTCCGCCCGCAAGCACGGCGTCGGCCGCTTCGTCCACATCTCCACCGACGAGGTCTACGGCTCGATCAGCGAGGGCTCCTGGACGGAGGAGTGGCCGCTGGTGCCCAACTCCCCGTACTCCGCCTCCAAGGCGTCGTCCGACCTGCTGGCGCTGGCCTACCACCGCACCCACGGCATGGACGTGGTGGTCACCCGCTGCTCCAACAACTACGGGCACTACCAGTTCCCGGAGAAGGTCATCCCGCTGTTCGTCTCCAACCTGATGGACGGCAAGAAGGTCCCGCTGTACGGCAACGGCGGCAACGTCCGCGACTGGCTGCACGTCTCCGACCACTGCCGCGGCATCGACCTGGCCATGCGCAAGGGCCGCGCCGGCGAGGTCTACAACATCGGCGGCGGCACCGAGCTCACCAACAAGGAGCTCACCGGCGTCCTGCTGGAGGCCGCCGGCCTCGGCTGGGACATGGTCGAGCCGGTCGAGGACCGCAAGGGCCACGACCTCCGCTACTCCATCGACATCAGCAAGATCGGCGCCGAGCTGGGCTACGCCCCGCAGGTCACCTTCGAGGACGGCATCAAGGCCACCATCGACTGGTACCGCGAGAACCGCGCCTGGTGGGAGCCGCTGAAGGCGAAGGCGGCCCTGCAGAAGTGAGCACGCACCCCGGGAACGCCTCCGCGCGGAGCTGGCTCGTCACCGGCGCCGCCGGGATGCTCGGCCAGGACGTCCTGACCGCGCTCAAGGACGCCGGCATCGAGGCCGTCGGCCTCGGACGCACGGACCTCGACATCACCGACCCGGCCGCGGTCCGCGCCGCCGTCGAAGGCGTCGCGGTGGTCGTCAACTGCGCCGCCTGGACCGACGTGGACGGCGCCGAGACCGCCGAGGAAGCCGCCACGGCCGTCAACGGCACCGCCGTGCGCGTCCTCGCGGAGGCCTGCGCCGCCGCCGGCGCGCGCCTGCTCCACATCTCCACCGACTACGTGCTGCCCGGCGACGCCTCCGAGCCGTACTCCGAGAACGCCGCGACCGGCCCGGTCAACGCCTACGGGCGCACCAAGCTGGTCGGCGAGCAGGCCGTCGCCGAGGTGCTGCCGCAGGACGGCTACGTCGTCCGCAGCGCCTGGCTGTACGGCGAGCACGGGCACAACTTCGTCGCCACCATGCTGAAGCTGGCCGCCGTGCGCGACTCCCTCGACGTCGTCGACGACCAGCACGGCCAGCCCACCTGGTCCTACGCGCTGGCCCGCCACCTGGTCGCGCTCGGCCGGGCCGCGCTCGACGGCAAGGCCCCGGCCGGCGTCTACCACGGCACGGCCGGCGGCCGGACCACCTGGATGGGGCTGGCGCGCGAGGCCTACCGGCTGAGCGGGCTCGACCCCGAGCGGATCCGGCCGACCACCTCCGACGCGTACGTCCGCCCGGCCGTCCGCCCCGCCTTCAGCGTGCTCGGGCACGACCGCTGGGCCGAGGCGGGCCTGCCCCCGCTGGCCGACTGGCACGTACAGCTGGCCGAGGCACTGACCGCCCCCGGCTTCACCGCACTGGCCGACCAGGCGCGGGACGGCCGAGCGGGATGAAAGCCCTGCTGAACAAGTTGAGCGCGGCGCTGCCGCCGGGCACCGTCGCGGTGGCCGGCGGCACCGTCGTGCTCGGCGCGGCCTCGTACGTCCACCTGGGCGTGGCCGGTCACAGCCTCGCCGGGTACGACACGGCGATGGCGAACGTCTCGGTGCTGTGGACGATCGTGATGTCCATCGGCATCGGCGTCTTCTTCCCCATCGAGCAGGAGCTCACCCGGATCGTCTCCGCCCGTGCGGTCCTCGGCCAGGGCGCCGCCCCGGTGCTCCGCCGGGCGACCGTGCTCACCGCGGGGATCCTCGGCGTGACCCTGCTCGTCCTGGGCCTCCTCGCGGGCCCGATCGCCGACCTGCTGTTCCAGGGCGACCGCGGTCTGGTGGCGGCGCTCGGCGGTGCCTTCACCGGCATGGCCGTCTGCTACCTCACCCGCGGTGTGCTGGCCGGCCTCGGCCGGTTCGGCGCGTACGGCGCCCAGCTCGCCGTCGACGGCGGCCTGCGCATCGTGCTCGCCGTCGGCTGCGCGGTGTTCGGGCTGCACTCCGCCCTCGCCTTCAGCCTGGTCCTGGCCATCGCGCCGATCGTGGCGACCCTCGTCACCCTGCCGGCGCTGCTGCGCGCCGTCGGGCCCGGCGAACCGATCGCCTGGCGGGAGCTGTACGGCGGACTGGGCCTGCTCGTCTGCGCGACCCTGCTGTCCCAGCTCGTCGTCAACGCCGCGGTGATGAGCACCAAGCTGCTGGCCCCCGACGACAGCGCCCTGATCGCGGCCCTGCTCAGCGCGCTGGTCCTGGCCCGGGTGCCGCTCTTCGTCTTCGGCTCGCTCCAGGCCTCGCTGCTCAGCGGCCTGACCGCCGCCTTCACGGCCGGCGACCGGGCCGCGTTCTGGGCGATGCTGCGCCGGATCGGCGTGGTCGTCGGAGCGCTCGGGCTGCTCGGCGGCGTGCCCGCCACGGTGCTCGGGCCCTGGCTGATCCAGGTGCTCTTCAAGGCCGAGCCGGTGCTGGGCAGTTTCGACTTCTTCCTGATGTCCGCGGGCACCGTGGCATACATGTTCGCGATGGTGCTCGGACAGGCCCTCATGGTATTCAAGCGGCACAACCTGCAGTTGCTCTGCTGGGCCCTCGGTACCGCGGTCCTGGTGGGCATCACCCTGATCCCGGGCGATGTGGCCGTGCGCGTGATCGTTGCCTACGCTCTCGGTTCCCTCGCCACCGTGCTCGCTATGCTGGCAGCCCTGAGGCTGAGCTTCCCCGGAGCCGCCGCGGCAGCCGGTGAAGGCCCCCGGCAGCTGGCCGACGCAAGCAGCCCGGGCGTGGGGGCTGTCGGGAAATGACCGTGCCGGCCCACGACGTCACACCGATCACCGAGCACTCGTTTGTGCCCCGTTCCGCTGGAGCTACCGTGTCCGAATACGACGATGTCTGGCTGGTCATACCGGCCTATAACGAGGGCCAGGTGATCGCCGACGTGGTCGAGGGGGCCCGCAAGACGTTCCCCAACATCGTCGTCGTCGACGACGGCAGCACCGACGACTCGGCCCGGCACATAGCCACGACCGGCGCCCACCTGGTGCGCCACCCGGTCAACCTTGGCCAGGGCGCGGCCCTGCAGACCGGCCTCACGTACGCGCTCGCCCAGCCCGGCGCCCGCTACTTCGCCACCTTCGACGCCGATGGTCAGCACCAGACCAAGGACGTCGAGACGATGGTCGCGGTGCTGCGCCGCGACGAGGCCGACGTGGTGCTCGGCTCCCGCTTCATCGAACAGAACGGCCAAGTGCCGTGGATCAAGCAGGTCGTGCTGCGCACGGCCGCCGCCGTCAGCCCGACCGCGCGCAAGCTCAAGCTCACCGACGCGCACAACGGCCTGCGCGTGCTGGGCCGTGAGGCCGCCGAGCAGCTGAACATCACCATGAACGGCATGGCCCACGCCTCCGAACTGGTCGGCTTCCTCGCCGGCTCCTCGCTGCGCGTCACCGAGGTGCCGGTGGACATCCTCTACACCGACTACTCACGCGCCAAGGGTCAGTCCCTGATCAACGGCGTCAACATCCTTTTTGACATTTCGCTGCGGGAGCGTGGGCGTCGATGAAGTACTTCTGGATTCAGCTGCTGCTGATCGTCGGCTCGGTGTCCATGGCACTGATGTTCATCCGGACCTGGGGCCAGGCGAAGAACCGTGCGTGGAAGCGCATAGCGTTCTCGGCCTTCGTCGTCGTCAACGTCTACGCGGTGCTCCGCCCGACGGACGTCACCTGGCTCGCCCAGCAGCTCGGCGTCGGTCGAGGCACCGACCTGGTGCTCTACGTGATGGTGCTCGCGATGGGCTTCCTCACGCTCAACACCTTCCTGCGCTTCCGCTCGCTGGAGAAGAAGATCACCGACCTGGCGCGGACGGTGGCCATCAACGAGGGCCTGCGGCACAACGACGAGCGCCTCGGGCAGGACGACCTCGCCGGCCCGGCCGCCGTCGGCGCTGCCGAGACCGTTGCCGTTCCCGCTCCTGCGTCCGCTCCCGCAGCCGACTCCGACTCCGTGAAGGCCTGAAGCTCCGTGGCGACCTTCGACTTTATGCTCCCCTACTACGGGGACGTGCAGCTGATGCAGGACGCCGTCCGCAGCATCCTGGCGCAGACGGACCCGGACTTCCGCCTCGTCGTGATCGACGACGGCAAGGAGCCGGACGTACCCGGCTGGTTCGAGCAGCTCGGTGACGACCGGGTGCACTACACGCGCAACGAGCAGAACGTCGGCATCACCAAGAACTTCCAGAAGTGCGTGCGGCTCTCCGAGGCCGACTACGTGGTCATCATGGGCTGCGACGACCTGCTGCACCCGCGCTACCTGGAGACCGTGCGCGGGATCATCGGCGCCCACCCGGGCGTCGGCATGGTCCAGCCCGGCGTCGAGGTGATCGACGGCGAGGGCCGGGTCACCCAGGGACTGGCGGACAACACCAAGCAGCGGCTCTACTCGCCGCGGGTCAAGGGCCGCCGGCTGATGGGCGGCGAGGAGCTGGCCGCCAGCGTGCTGCGCGGCAACTGGCTCTACTTCCCGTCCATCGCCTGGCGCGGCGAGGTGCTGCGCAAGGTGAACTTCCGGGACGACTACTCGGTGATCCAGGACCTCGCGCTCGTGATCGACCTGCTCGAAGGCGGTGAGGAGATGGTCATCGACAACTCCGCCACCGTCTTCCAGTACCGCCGGCACGCCGTCAGCGAATCGTCCGTCCAGGCCTTCTCCGGCACCCGCTTCGTGGAGGCCGAGCGGTACTTCTCCGCGGTGGCCGAGCGCATGGACGCCCGCGGCTGGCCGAAGGCGGCCCGCGCGGCGCGCTTCCACAGCGCCTCCCGCATGCACGCGCTCACCATGCTCCCCGGCGCACTGCGCCGCGGACACAAGGACGGCGCCCGCACCCTGGCGAAGCACGTGTTCACCTCCGGCCAGAACTGAGCCGACCCCCAAGAAACGGACTGACATGACACACCTGGCCCCCGAGGAGGTCGGTGAGGCCGGCGCCCTGGCGACGCGGCCCGCCGAGTCGGCGGAAGCAGCGAGCCGGCCGTCGCCCTCACGGGGCCGGGCATGGCTGTCCCGGAGGTGGGTGCTCCCGCTCGCCGAGGCCGTGGTCAGCCTGGTGGCCGCCCTCGGGTTCACGCTGCTGAGCACGTACATCAGCGTGAACCCGGTCGTCCGCCTCGGGCAGGTCAGCGGTCTCGCCAAGCTCCAGCAGTACGTGGCCGTACTCGGCCTGCCCCTGCTCGCGGTCCTGCTGTACACCGCCTACCGCGGCACGCTCCGCCGCCACCAGATGGCGAAGCGCCTGGTGTGCGCCGCGCTGGCGGGTCTCGCCACCGGCGTGGTGGCGGGCGGCGTGGTCGTCGCCCTGCGCGGCACGCCCTGGGGGCTCGGCGGCCAGGAGGGCGACCCGGGCGCCCTGATCGACATGGCCAACTCGTTCCTGCACGGGGAGGGCATGTCGGGCATCTACCCGCCCCTGTTCCCCGGCCTGATGGCCGTCTGGGCGAAGATCCGCTACGACGTCCCCGGCGGCACCGGGTTCGCGCTCAAGGACTTCCAGATCTTCTTCACGGCCGTCGCGGGCCCGCTGACGTACCTGGCCTGGCGGCTGCTGCTCCGTCCGTTCTGGGCGCTGCTGATCGCCGTGCCGTCGGCCGTGCTCTTCATCGACCCGATCCGTCCGTACAGCCACGCCAGCATGCTCGTCCTGCTGCCGCTGCTCGGCTGCGCCCTGCGCGAGATGCGCCGTGCCGGCGGGCGGCCGCTGCGCGGGACGCTGCTGCGCGGCGCGGTCCTCGGCCTCGTCTTCGGCGTGGTCTTCCTCTGGTACTCCGGCTGGTACGTGTGGGCCGCGCCCGGCGTGGGCCTGCTGGCGCTGTTCCTCTTCCCGTGGCGCGCCGGTGCGACGGTGGTCAAGCGGGCCGCCGCGTTCGTCGGTGTCACCCTGCTGACGGCCGGTCTCGTCGGCGCCCCGCTGATCTACCAGATGGCCCGGCTCCGTTCCCAGCACCCGGACCGCTACGGCTTCCTGGCCGTGTACGTGGACCCGGCGTACGTGCTGGGCTGGGTGTCGGACCGGTCCGGCACGCTGGAGTACCAGACCTGGCCGGCGGCCGGCGAGCTGGCGGGCCAGAGCGGCTTCGCCCTGCTGCTGCTGTTCGCCGTGGGCTTGGGCGTCGGCCTGGCGCTGCGCAACGTCATGGTCCTGACCGCCGCCGCCACCCTGGCCGGCGCCTGGCTGGCCCGCTTCTGGTTCGCCTCGCACATGGCGCGCGACCAGGCCGTGCAGCTCTACCCGCGCACCACCTGGATCATCATGTACTGCCTGATGATCCTGGCCGTCCTCGGCATGATGGCCGTGGTCTACCGGGGCTCCGGCTGGGCCGAGCGCACGCTGCGGCCGAGCGGCGCCGCACCGGGCGCCCGGGTCGTTCCCCGGCGGGTGGTCGCGCAGCTCGCGGCCGGCATGGTGTGCGCGATCGCGCTGTTCGCCACGATGGGCGCCTCCTGGTCGGCCAACCGGTACATGCCGCAGAACGACGAGATGTCGATGGGCATCGACGCCTACCGGGCCCACATCATCAAGAAGGCCGACGGCAGCTGCCCGCGCTACGCACCGACCGGCAACTGCCAGGACATCGTCACGAGGGAGTGGCGCCAGAACGCCGACCGCGGGTACATCTGGTGCGGCGGCATCAACCCCGTGAACTGGCCGGCCGTCTGCGGCCACAAGGCGCCGCCGGAGGAACTGCTGAAGATGGAGCAGAAGAAGAAGGAAGAAGAGGCGAAGAAGTAACCTTCGCCCCAATTGAGGGCCCCCGGCCCGCAGTTCGCTGCGGACCGGGGGCCCTTTCGTCACCGCACCCCGGCGCTCCCAAGACCGACCCCCCCTGTTCGAGCCGTCACCACCGGCCAGTAGCATCCGGCCGGTTAGCCATGACTTCTGACGGAGTCACAACAGGGGTTGGGGACAACTTGAAACTAGGTCGTGTGCGCGGGACGGCACTGGCCGCCGCGCTCGGTGTCGTGACGGTTCTCGGTATCCAGGGCGTCGCCAACGGCATCGACTCCTCCGACGAGGGCGAGGTTTCGCCGTACAGCGCCAGCGCCCGCGAGAAGGGTCCGGTCGAGGGGGAGCTGCACAAGCTCGCCCTGAAGCCCAAGGGCAAGGGCGAGGCCGTCCTCTCCCAGCAGGGCACCGAGCCCTTCGGGCTGCTCGGCGTCTCCTGGGCCGACCCCGAGGCCGACGTGAAGGGCAAGATCGAGGCCCGCACCCGCGACGCCGACAGCGGCAAGTGGTCGAAGTGGATCGTGCTGGAGCAGGCCGAGTCCGGCCTCGACGGCAAGCGCCCCGGCCTGCGCGGTTCCACCGAGCCCGTCTGGGTCGGTCCGTCCGACGGAGCCGAGGTACGGGTGGCCGGCGGCACCGAGCTGCCCGCCGGCATGGTCCTGAACCTGGTGGACCCGGGTGCCGGCGTCGCGAAGGCCAAGAAGAAGGGCGACCTGAGCCTCGGGCCGGCCGCCTTCGGCCTGCCCGCGGTCGACCCCGCGCCGACGACGCCGGGACCGGAATCGACCGCCCCGCGGCCGGACGTGGTCTCGCGCGTGCAGTGGGGCGCGGACGAGTCCCTGAACAACGAGGGCCCGGTCTACCTGCCCGGCGCGAAGATCAAGGCGCTCTTCGTCCACCACACGGCGGCCACCGCACCGTACGAGTGCTCCGAGTCCGCGGCCATCGTCCGCGGCCTGCACGTCTACCACGTACAGGGCAACGGCTGGCGCGACCTCGGCTACAACTTCCTCGTCGACAAGTGCGGCACCATCTTCGAGGGCCGCCAGGGCGGCGTGGACCAGCCCGTCCAGGGCGCGCACACCTACGGCTGGAACGCCGAGTCGACGAGCGTCTCCGTCCTCGGCGACTACACGAAGGCGGGTGCCTCGGCCGCCGCGCTCGACAGCATCTCCAAGGTCGCGGCGTACAAGCTGGGCCAGTACGACGGCGACATCAACGGCACGACGACGCTGACCGCCGGCGCCACCCAGACCAACTTCACCGGCAAGAGCTTCACCACCGGGCAGACGTACGAGTTCAAGACGCTCTCGGGTCACCGGGACGGCTACAACACCCAGTGCCCGGGCAACTCGCTCTACCCGCAGCTGGACGCGCTCCGCAAGACGGGTCCCGCGGCCCAGCTGAAGATCGCCTCGGTGAACGGGGCGCCGGTCACGCCGGGCGCCGGTCACCCCAGCGGCGCAGCCCTGACGGTCGACTGGACCACCAGCACGGTCAGCGGGCAGCTGAGCAAGTTCGAGGTGCTGGTCGACGGCGAGCCCGTCGCGGTCACGGACGCCTCGACCCGCAAGGCGACGGCGGTCGTGACCGACGGCAGCCACGAGGTCCGGGTCCGCGCGACCGCCCAGAACGGCAAGGTCTCCACGAGTCTCGCGGTCAAGGTCGACGCGGAGGTCAAGGGCGCCAAGTTCGTCCCCCTGGCCCCGAAGCGCCTGATGGACACCCGCGCGGGTCTCGGTGTCCGCCAGGGTCCGGTCGGTGCCGGTGAAGTGGTCACCCTGCCGGTGGCCGCCGCCACCGGTGGAACGCCCACCGCGGTGGTGCTGAACGTGACGGCGACGAACCCGACGCAGCCGAGCTTCGTGTCGGTGTTCCCGAGCGGTACGACCCGCTCCAGCGCGTCGAACCTGAACTTCACCCCGGGCAAGACGATCCCCAACCTGGTGGTCGTGCCGGTCATCAACGGGAGCGTCAGCTTCTTCAACAACCAGGGCTCCGTCGACCTGATAGCGGACATCACCGGTTACTTCACCTCGACCGGTGACGGCGCCACCCAGACCAACTTCGGCCCGAAGCGCCTGATGGACACCCGTGAGGGTCTCGGCGTCCCGAAGGGCCCGGTCGGCACCGGCGGCGTGGTCACCCTGCCCGTGGCGGGCGTCGACGGCGTCCCGGCCACCGGCGTCAAGGCCGTGGTGCTGAACGTGACGGCGACCAACCCGACGCAGCCGAGCTTCGTGTCGGTGTACCCGAGCGGTACGACCCGCTCCAGCGCGTCGAACCTGAACTTCACCCCGGGCCAGACGATCCCCAACCTGGTGGTCGTGCCCGTAGTGGACGGGAAGGTCAGCTTCTTCAACAACCAGGGCACCGTCGACCTCATAGCGGACATCACCGGCTACTTCTCGGACGGCGACGCGGGCGCCATGCACGCGAACTTCGGTCCGAAGCGCCTGATGGACACCCGTGCGGGCCTCGGTGTCCGCCAGGGTCCGGTCACCGGGGGCGGCGTGGTCACGCTGCCCGTGGCGGGCGTCGGCGGCATCCCGGCCACCGGGGTCAAGGCCGTGGTGCTGAACGTGACGGCGACCAACCCGACCGGGGCGAGCTTCGTGTCGGTCTTCCCGAGCGGTTCGACCCGTACGAGCGCGTCGAACCTGAACTTCACCGCCGGTCTCACGATCCCCAACCTGGTGGTCGTGCCCGTCGTGGACGGGAAGGTCAGCTTCTACAACAACTCGGGTTCCGTGGATCTCATCGCGGACATCACGGGGTACTTCAGCTAGTCGCGTGAACGCGTCTTTCCGCAGGTGAGGGGCTCCGCACCACAAGGTGCGGGGCCCCTCTCGCACGTTTCAACGGCACGATTCGCAGGGGGCAGGGGCATGGGGAACAACAGCAACGCCGGCGGCGGGACGGGTCCCTCCGACGAGGAGTGGGCCAGGTTCCAGGAGGAGGCCGCCGCGGGGACGGCCCCGGCGCCGCGGGAGCCGTCCGCACGGGCCCGGATGGTGACCGAGCGACTGCGCGACACGCAGGGCCAGGAGCCGCCGGGCTGGCGCACCGGGCCCGCACCGCGGGAGCGCAGGCGCCCGGGCCGGCTCAAGGCGGTCCTGGCCGTCGTCGCCATAGCCGGCCTCGCGCTGATCGCCGTACGGCCCGAGCTCGTGATCGACCGGATCACCGGCAAGGACGAGGCCCGGCAGGAGGCCCGCAAGGCCGGTCCGCTGCCCGCGGAGTCCGTACGCCCGACTGCGCCGCCGCCCCCGGTGGCCCCCGACCAGCCGACCGTGCAGGAACCCTTCCGCGGCTCCCCGGCCCTCCAGTGGGCCGACGGCGCCGCCGGGATCGAGGTTCCCGAGGCCACCGCCATGGGCGGGATGTCCAAGGAGCAGGTCGCGGACGCGCTGCAGAAGGCCAAGCAGTTCCTCGTCGCGGCCAACCTGGACCCGGCGACCCTGCGCGGGGAGCGGCCCGCCGCCGCCCTGGCGCTCCTGGACCCCCGGCAGCCGGAGATCCCGCAGCGGGTGGAGCAGTACCTGACGAAGCCCACCGAGGAGGACACCCCCGCGCTGCTCTTCACCCGCTTCGATCCGGCCAAGGTCAAGCCGGTCGGCGACGTCGTCAAGGTGCGCGGCAGCATGCGCGCGGAGCAGGGGGAGCCCGGTGAGCTGCGCGTGGTCACGGACTACACCTTCGTCCACCCCATGACGAAGGGGGGCACGAGCGTGCAGCGCACCATCGTGCGCCGGCAGGTCACCCTGAGCGTGCTCGACCCGGCGCGCTGGCAGGCCACCCGCGGCCGGCTCCAGCTGCACGCCTACCTCTCGGAGTGGTCGAACGTCGAGTGCAAGGCGGCCGACGGCTTCCTGCACCCGGACTTCCCGACGGACGCGCCGGCCGGGCCGGCGCCCACCGGCGCCGCCGTGGATCCGTACGACCGCAGCAGGGGCATCGAGGGCGAAGGATGCGGGACCGTCACCCGCTCCTGACCGGGGGATCGGCAGGGGATCGGCAGGGGATCGACCGGTGATCGACCGGTGATCGACCGGGGGAGAGGCCCCGTCCCGCAAAGTGTGCGGTGCGGTTTGACCACGGAGCGTGGCGGGGTATTCTCTTCCGCCCGATTGGCCAGGTACGTGCCTCGTATGGCAGACTACTCAAGTTGCTCGGCTGAGTGTCGATGCTGCGCGCCTCCCGCCGGGAGGACCGGAAGCGAGTCCCACAGTACTCGTCGTCCTTAATCTGCCTTTCGGGGCAGCAATGGGGGCGGACGTACGGGAATCTTCTGGGAAGTGTCAGCACGGTGCCCACCAGGCGCTCGGTGGGTGTTTCTCCCCCGAAACGCGGTCACAGGGACCGCACCCCCTTGGATGAGGGAATTTCCGTATGGGAATTTTCTGTAGAGGGAGTGCGACACGCCCGACCGCGTGGGTCGGAGGAGAGGCCGCGGGATCCGTCCCGCAGCCGACCGAGAGCCAGAGCGTTTCCACATACAGACAGGACTACGGAGTAGCCATGGCGGGACAGAAGATCCGCATCCGGCTCAAGGCCTACGACCACGAGGTCATCGATTCCTCGGCGAAGAAGATCGTCGAGACGGTGACGCGCACTGGTGCGTCGGTCGCGGGCCCGGTGCCGCTGCCCACTGAGAAGAACGTGTACTGCGTCATCAAGTCGCCGCACAAGTACAAGGACTCGCGCGAGCACTTCGAGATGCGCACGCACAAGCGCCTGATCGACATCCTCGACCCGACTCCCAAGACCGTTGACTCGCTGATGCGCCTGGACCTTCCGGCCGGCGTTGACATCGAGATCAAGCTCTGAGAGGCGTCGAGAAGATGGCAAAGCAGATCAAGGGCGTCCTGGGCGAGAAGCTCGGCATGACCCAGGTCTGGGACGAGAACAACCGTGTCGTCCCGGTGACCGTGGTCAAGGCCGGACCCTGCGTCGTTACCCAGGTCCGTACGAACGACATCGACGGCTACGAGTCGGTCCAGATCGCCTTCGGCGAGATCGACCCGCGCAAGGTGAACAAGCCCCTCAAGGGCCACTTCGCCAAGGCCGACGTGACCCCCCGCCGCCACCTGGTGGAGCTCCGCACCTCCGACGCCAGCGAGTACACGCTCGGCCAGGAGATCACTGCTGAGGTGTTCGAGTCCGGCGTCAAGGTTGACGTCACGGGCAACAGCAAGGGCAAGGGCTTCGCCGGTGTCATGAAGCGGCACAACTTCCGGGGCCTCGGCGCCGGTCACGGTGTGCAGCGCAAGCACCGCTCCCCCGGTTCGATCGGTGGCTGTGCCACCCCTGGGCGTGTCTTCAAGGGCATGCGCATGGCCGGTCGCATGGGTAACGAGCGTGTCACCACCCAGAACCTGACCATCCACGCGGTTGACGCGGAGAAGGGTCTGCTCCTCATCAAGGGTGCGGTCCCCGGTCCGAACGGCGGCCTCGTCCTGGTCCGTACCGCGGCCAAGGGGGCTTGAGGTAATGAGCACCATTGACATCCTTTCGCCGGCAGGCGACAAGGCCGGTACCGTCGAGCTCCCCGCGGAGATCTTCGACGCGAAGACCAGCGTTCCGCTGATCCACCAGGTCGTTGTCGCCCAGCTGGCAGCTGCCCGTCAGGGCACGCACAAGACCAAGCGTCGTGGCGAAGTCCGTGGTGGTGGCCGCAAGCCGTACCGCCAGAAGGGCACCGGCCGCGCGCGCCAGGGTTCGACCCGCGCTCCGCAGTTCGTCGGCGGTGGCGTCGTCCACGGCCCGCAGCCGCGTGACTACTCCCAGCGGACCCCGAAGAAGATGAAGGCCGCCGCCCTCCGCGGTGCCCTCTCGGACCGTGCGCGTCACTCCCGCATCCACGTCATCACCGGCGTGGTCGAGGGTGCCGCCTCCACGAAGGCCGCCAAGACGCTGTTCGGCAAGATCTCGGAGCGCAAGAACCTGCTCCTGGTCGTCGACCGCGCCGACGAGGCCGCGTGGCTGTCCGCCCGCAACCTGCCCCAGGTTCACATCCTGGAGCCGGGCCAGCTGAACACGTACGACGTGATCGTCTCTGACGACGTGGTCTTCACTCAGGCCGCTTTCGAGTCCTTCGTGTCTGGCCCCAAGGCCGATGAGACCGAAGGGAGCGACGCCTGATGTCTGAGGCGACCGTTACCAGCAAGACCTTCACCGACCCGCGCGACCTGCTGATCAAGCCGGTTGTCTCGGAGAAGAGCTACGCGCTGCTGGACGAGAACAAGTACACGTTCATCGTCGCGCCCGGCTCCAACAAGACCCAGATCAAGCAGGCCGTGGAAGCGGTCTTCGGGGTCAAGGTCACCGGGGTCAACACGATCAACCGTCAGGGTAAGCGCAAGCGCACCAAGACCGGTTTCGGCAAGCGCGCTGACACCAAGCGCGCCATCGTGACCCTCGCTGAGGGCGACCGAATCGACATCTTCGGCGGCCAGGCCTCCTAACGGAGGTCTAGTCGTCCGGAATCGGACGAGGACTGAGAAATGGGTATCCGCAAGTACAAGCCGACGACCCCGGGCCGTCGTGGCTCCAGCGTCGCCGACTTTGTCGAGATCACGCGGTCCACGCCGGAGAAGTCGCTGGTCCGCCCCCTGCACAGCAAGGGCGGCCGTAACAACACCGGTCGGATCACGGTTCGACACCAGGGTGGCGGCCACAAGCGCGCCTACCGTGTGATCGACTTCCGTCGTCACGACAAGGACGGCGTGCCGGCCAAGGTCGCGCACATCGAGTACGACCCCAACCGCACTGCGCGCATCGCGCTCCTGCACTACGCCGACGGTGAGAAGCGCTACATCATTGCGCCGAAGAACCTGAAGCAGGGCGACCGGATTGAGAACGGCCCCACGGCCGACATCAAGCCCGGTAACAACCTGGCGCTCCGCAACATCCCGGTCGGTACCACGATCCACGCGATCGAGCTCCGTCCCGGTGGCGGCGCCAAGTTCGCGCGCTCCGCTGGTGCCTCCGTGCAGCTGCTGGCGAAGGAGGGCACCATGGCCCACCTTCGTATGCCGTCCGGTGAGATCCGTCTCGTCGACGCGCGCTGCCGCGCCACGGTCGGCGAGGTCGGCAACGCCGAGCAGTCGAACATCAACTGGGGCAAGGCCGGCCGCATGCGCTGGAAGGGCGTTCGCCCGTCCGTCCGCGGTGTCGCGATGAACCCGGTTGACCACCCGCACGGTGGTGGTGAGGGCAAGACCAGTGGTGGTCGCCACCCGGTCTCCCCGTGGGGTCAGAAGGAGGGTCGTACTCGCTCGCCGAAGAAGGCTTCGAGCAAGTACATCGTCCGCCGCCGCAAGACGAACAAGAAGCGCTAGGAGCGGGTTTAGATGCCGCGCAGTCTCAAGAAGGGGCCCTTCGTCGACGACCACCTCGCAAAGAAGGTGGACGTCCAGAACGAAGCCGGCACCAAGAACGTCATCAAGACCTGGTCCCGTCGCTCGATGATCATCCCCAGCATGCTGGGTCACACCATCGCGGTGCACAACGGCAAGACCCACGTCCCGGTGTTCGTCACCGAGTCGATGGTCGGCCACAAGCTCGGCGAGTTCTCGCCGACTCGCACCTTCCGCGGCCACGTCAAGGACGACCGGAAGTCGAAGCGCCGCTAAAGGCGGGGTGGTTACGACTATGACTTACACCGAAGGGACAACCATGGAAGCCAGGGCCCAGGCGCGGTACATCCGCGTCACGCCCATGAAGGCCCGCCGAGTGGTGGACCTTATCCGTGGCATGGATGCCACGGAGGCTCAGGCGGTCCTGCGTTTCGCCCCGCAGGCCGCGAGCGTGCCGGTTGGCAAGGTGCTTGACAGCGCCATTGCCAATGCCGCACACAACTACAACCACCCGGACGCCTCCACGCTGGTCATCAGCGAGGCGTTCGTGGACGAGGGCCCGACCCTGAAGCGGTTCCGTCCGCGTGCGCAGGGCCGTGCCTACCGGATCCGCAAGCGGACCAGCCACATCACCGTGGTCGTCAGCAGCAAGGAAGGTTCCCGGTAATGGGCCAGAAGGTAAACCCGCACGGGTTCCGGCTCGGCATCACCACCGACTTCAAGTCGCGTTGGTACGCCGACAAGCTGTACAAGGACTACGTCAAGGAAGACGTCGCCATCCGCAGGATGATGACGTCCGGCATGGAGCGCGCCGGCATCTCGAAGGTTGAGATCGAGCGCACCCGTGACCGCGTGCGTGTGGACATCCACACCGCTCGTCCGGGCATCGTCATCGGCCGCCGTGGCGCCGAGGCCGACCGCATCCGCGGTGACCTCGAGAAGCTCACGGGCAAGCAGGTCCAGCTGAACATCCTCGAGGTCAAGAACCCCGAGGTCGACGCTCAGCTGGTTGCCCAGGCCGTTGCCGAGCAGCTCTCCTCCCGCGTCTCCTTCCGTCGCGCCATGCGTAAGAGCATGCAGGGCACGATGAAGGCCGGCGCCAAGGGCATCAAGATCCAGTGTGGCGGCCGTCTCGGCGGCGCCGAGATGTCCCGCTCCGAGTTCTACCGCGAGGGTCGTGTGCCGCTGCACACGCTGCGCGCGAACGTGGACTACGGCTTCTTCGAGGCCAAGACCACCTTCGGCCGTATCGGTGTGAAGGTCTGGATCTACAAGGGCGACGTCAAGAACATCGCCGAGGTTCGCGCCGAGAACGCTGCGGCCCGTGCGGGTAACCGCCCGGCCCGTGGCGCGCAGGGCGCTGGCGACCGTCCCGCCGGCCGTGGTGGCCGTGGTGGCGAGCGCGGCGGCCGTGGTGGCCGCAAGCCGCAGCAGGCTGCTGGTGTCGAGGCCCCCAAGGCCGACGCTCCCGCCGCCGCTCCGGCCGAGAGCACCGGAACGGAGGCCTGACCGACATGCTGATCCCTCGTAGGGTCAAGCACCGCAAGCAGCACCACCCGAAGCGCAGTGGCATGGCCAAGGGCGGTACTGAGGTCACGTTCGGCGAGTACGGCATCCAGGCGCTGACCCCGGCGTACGTGACGAACCGCCAGATCGAGGCGGCTCGTATTGCGATGACCCGCCACATCAAGCGTGGCGGCAAGGTCTGGATCAACATCTACCCGGACCGCCCGCTGACGAAGAAGCCGGCCGAAACCCGCATGGGTTCCGGTAAGGGTTCTCCCGAGTGGTGGATCGCCAACGTGCACCCGGGCCGGGTCATGTTCGAGCTGTCCTACCCGAACGAGAAGATTGCTCGTGAGGCGCTCACCCGCGCTGCTCACAAGCTTCCGATGAAGTGCCGGATTGTTCGGCGCGAGGCAGGTGAGTCGTGATGGCGACGGGAACCAAGGCGTCCGAGCTGCGTGAGCTCGGCAACGAGGAGCTCGTTGGCAAGCTGCGCGAGGCCAAGGAGGAGCTGTTCAAGCTCCGCTTCCAGGCGGCCACGGGTCAGCTGGAGAACAACGGCCGGCTCAAGTCCGTCCGTAAGGACATCGCTCGCATCTACACCCTGATGCACGAGCGTGAGCTCGGTATCGAGACGGTGGAGAGCGCCTGATGAGCGAGAAGAACGTGACTGAGAAGACCGAGCGCGGTTTCCGCAAGACCCGTGAGGGTCTGGTCGTCAGCGACAAGATGGACAAGACCGTCGTCGTCGCCGTCGAGGACCGCGTGAAGCACGCCCTGTACGGCAAGGTCATCCGCCGTACGAACAAGCTCAAGGCGCACGACGAGCAGAACGCTGCCGGCGTCGGCGACCGCGTCATCATCATGGAGACGCGTCCGCTGTCGGCGAGCAAGCGCTGGCGCATCGTCGAGATCCTCGAGAAGGCCAAGTAATTATCTGAGGGGTTTCCCTCAGATTCGTTCCGCCAGGCTCGGTGGGGGCCCAGCTCCTCGGAGTGAAGCCCCCGCCGGGAACCGGCAGACAAACAGGAGATACACGTGATCCAGCAGGAGTCGCGACTGCGTATCGCCGACAACACTGGTGCAAAGGAGATCCTTTGCATCCGTGTTCTCGGTGGTTCCGGTCGCCGCTACGCGGGCATCGGTGACGTCATCGTCGCCACCGTCAAGGATGCGATCCCCGGTGGCAACGTGAAGAAGGGTGACGTCGTCAAGGCGGTCATCGTTCGCACCGTCAAGGAGCGTCGCCGCCAGGACGGCTCGTACATCCGCTTCGACGAGAACGCCGCCGTCATTCTGAAGAACGACGGCGACCCTCGCGGCACCCGTATCTTCGGCCCGGTGGGCCGTGAGCTGCGCGAGAAGAAGTTCATGAAGATCATCTCGCTCGCGCCGGAGGTGCTGTAAGCATGAAGATCAAGAAGGGCGACCTGGTTCAGGTCATCACCGGTAAGGACAAGGGCAAGCAGGGCAAGGTCATCGTCGCCTTCCCCGCTGAGAACCGCGTCCTCGTCGAGGGTGTCAACCGGGTCAAGAAGCACACCAAGGCCGGCCAGACCGCTGGTGGCTCGCAGACCGGTGGCATCGTGATCACCGAGGCGCCGATCCACGTCAGCAACGTTCAGCTGGTTGTGGAGAAGGACGGCCAGAAGGTCGTTACCCGCGTCGGTTTCCGCTTCGATGACGAGGGCAACAAGATCCGCGTTGCCAAGCGGACGGGTGAGGACATCTGATGGCTACCACTCCGCGTCTCAAGACGAAGTACCGCGAGGACATCGCGGGCAAGCTGCGTGAGGAGTTCTCCTACGAGAACGTCATGCAGATCCCCGGTCTCGTGAAGATCGTGGTCAACATGGGTGTGGGCGACGCCGCCCGCGACTCCAAGCTGATCGACGGCGCCATCAAGGACCTGACGACGATCACCGGTCAGAAGCCGGCCGTCACGAAGGCCCGGAAGTCCATCGCGCAGTTCAAGCTGCGCGAGGGTCAGCCGATCGGCTGCCACGTCACCCTCCGTGGTGACCGCATGTGGGAGTTCCTGGACCGTACGCTGTCGCTCGCGCTGCCGCGTATCCGTGACTTCCGTGGTCTGTCGCCGAAGCAGTTCGACGGCCGTGGCAACTACACCTTCGGTCTCACGGAGCAGGTCATGTTCCACGAGATCGACCAGGACAAGATCGACCGTACCCGGGGTATGGACATCACCGTGGTCACCACGGCGACCAACGACGCTGAGGGCCGCGCGCTCCTTCGTCACCTCGGCTTCCCCTTCAAGGAGGCGTAAGCGAGATGGCGAAGAAGGCTCTCATCGCGAAGGCTGCCCGCAAGCCCAAGTTCGGTGTGCGTGCGTACACCCGCTGCCAGCGCTGCGGTCGCCCCCACTCCGTGTACCGCAAGTTCGGCCTGTGCCGCGTCTGCCTTCGTGAGATGGCTCACCGTGGCGAGCTGCCGGGCGTGACCAAGAGCTCCTGGTAATTCCCTCTCGTCCGCAAGGACTTGAGCGGTACCAGGCACTCTCGGTAAGCATCTGGACGGTGGGTGCCCGGCCGCGCATGCCTTAGGCTTGTGTGGTTGGGCGTCCACCGCCCATAACGACTTACTACGCCGTAGGTCCCCGCACCGCACCCGTCCCGCCACTGAGTGGGGAGAGGGATGGCGCATACAGGAAACCCCGGCGAGAGAGGCCGAAGGCCACTTCATGACCATGACTGACCCGATCGCAGACATGCTCACGCGTCTGCGTAACGCTAACTCGGCGTACCACGACACCGTGGTGATGCCGCACAGCAAGATCAAGTCGCACATCGCAGAGATCCTCAAGCAAGAGGGCTTCATCACCGGCTGGAAGGTCGAGGACGCCGAGGTCGGCAAGAACCTCGTCCTCGAGCTGAAGTTCGGGCCGAACCGTGAGCGCTCCATCGCGGGCATCAAGCGGATCTCGAAGCCCGGTCTGCGCGTGTACGCGAAGTCCACCAACCTGCCGAAGGTCCTCGGCGGCCTGGGCGTGGCGATCATCTCCACGTCCCACGGTCTCCTGACCGGCCAGCAGGCAGGCAAGAAGGGCGTAGGTGGGGAAGTCCTCGCCTACGTCTGGTAGTCGGGAACGGAGGAAAAGCAATGTCGCGAATCGGCAAGCTCCCCATCCAGGTTCCCGCCGGTGTGGACGTCACCATCGATGGCAGCACGGTCGCCGTGAAGGGCCCCAAGGGTTCCCTCTCGCACACCGTCAAGGCTCCCATCGCGGTCGTGAAGGGTGAGGACGGCGTTCTGAACGTCACCCGCCCCAACGACGAGCGTCAGAACAAGGCCCTGCACGGCCTGTCCCGCACGCTGGTGGCGAACATGATCACCGGTGTGACCACGGGATACGTCAAGGCTCTCGAGATCAGCGGTGTCGGTTACCGTGTCCTGGCGAAGGGCTCCAACCTGGAGTTCCAGCTGGGTTACAGCCACCCGATCCTGGTGGAGGCGCCCGAGGGCATCTCCTTCAAGGTCGAGTCGCCGACCAAGTTCTCGGTCGAGGGCATCGACAAGCAGAAGGTCGGCGAGGTCGCCGCCAACATCCGCAAGCTGCGGAAGCCCGACCCGTACAAGGCCAAGGGTGTCAAGTACGCCGGCGAAGTCATCCGCCGCAAGGTCGGAAAGGCTGGTAAGTAGCCATGGCATACGGTGTGAAGATCGCCAAGGGCGACGCGTACAAGCGTGCCGCCAAGGCCCGCCGCCACATCCGCATCCGCAAGAACGTCTCGGGTACGGCGGAGCGTCCGCGCCTCGTCGTGACGCGTTCCAACCGCAACATCGTTGCTCAGGTCATCGACGACCTCCAGGGTCACACCCTGGCGTCCGCGTCGACCCTGGACACCTCGATCCGCGGTGGCGAAGGCGACAAGAGCGCCCAGGCCCAGGCCGTCGGCGCACTCGTCGCTGAGCGTGCCAAGGCTGCGGGTGTCGAGACCGTCGTGTTCGACCGCGGTGGCAACCGATACGCCGGGCGCATTGCCGCTCTGGCTGACGCCGCCCGCGAAGCCGGGCTGAAGTTCTAAGCCCCGGTTCCGGGACTCACGGACGTAACAGAGAGAGGTAATCCAATGGCTGGACCCCAGCGCCGCGGAAGCGGTGCCGGTGGCGGCGAGCGGCGGGACCGGAAGGGTCGCGACGGTGGCCCTGCCGCCGAGAAGACCGCTTACGTTGAGCGCGTTGTCGCGATCAACCGCGTCGCCAAGGTTGTCAAGGGTGGTCGCCGCTTCAGCTTCACCGCGCTGGTCGTGGTGGGCGACGGTGACGGCACTGTAGGTGTCGGTTACGGCAAGGCCAAGGAAGTTCCCGCGGCCATCGCCAAGGGCGTCGAGGAAGCCAAGAAGAGCTTCTTCAAGGTCCCGCGCATCCAGGGCACGATTCCTCACCCGATCACGGGCGAGCGTGCCGCGGGCGTCGTGCTCCTGAAGCCGGCTTCCCCCGGTACCGGCGTTATCGCCGGTGGCCCGGTGCGCGCCGTTCTGGAGTGCGCCGGCGTTCACGACATCCTGTCGAAGTCGCTTGGCTCGTCCAACGCGATCAACATCGTGCACGCGACCGTGGCGGCCCTCAAGGGCCTGCAGCGTCCCGAGGAGATCGCGGCTCGCCGTGGTCTGCCGCTCGAGGACGTCGCCCCCGCGGCTCTCCTTCGTGCACGTGCTGCGGGAGCGGGTGCGTAATGGCCCGTCTCAAGATCACGCAGACGAAGTCGTACATCGGCAGCAAGCAGAACCACCGCGACACTCTGCGTTCGCTCGGGCTCAAGCGCCTGAACGACGTGGTCGTCAAGGAGGACCGCCCCGAGTTCCGCGGAATGGTGCAGACCGTCCGCCACCTCGTGACGGTTGAGGAGGTTGACTAACATGGCTGAGAACAGCCCGCTGAAGGCCCACAACCTCCGTCCCGCCCCCGGTGCCAAGACCGCGAAGACCCGTGTCGGTCGTGGTGAGGCGTCGAAGGGTAAGACGGCCGGTCGTGGTACGAAGGGCCAGAAGGCCCGCTACCAGATCCCGCAGCGCTTCGAGGGTGGGCAGATGCCCCTCCACATGCGCCTGCCGAAGCTCAAGGGCTTCAAGAACCCGTTCCGCACCGAGTTCCAGGTCGTGAACCTGGACAAGCTCGGCGCTCTCTACCCCGAGGGTGGAGAAGTCACGGTGGCCGACCTGGTCGCCAAGGGCGCGGTTCGCAAGAACAGCCTCGTCAAGGTCCTGGGCCAGGGCGAGCTCTCCGTGGCGCTGCAGGTTTCGGTTGACGCCGTTTCCGCCTCCGCCAAGGAGAAGATTGCCGCTGCCGGCGGCACTGTCACCGAGCTCGTCTAAGACGATTTCAGTGGCTGAATAGCTCGAAACCCGACCGGGGATGCCTCACATATGGGGCATCCCCGGTTGGTCGTTCCACGGAAGGCACACTCGCCGGTAAGGTGGCGTGCACCTTTGCTTTGTCGTATACGTCGATCCCTCAGACCGTCACCTCTGACGCAGTAGCGCGGGGGTCGCAGGAGGCACCGTGCTCACCGCGTTCGCCCGGGCGTTCAAGACGCCCGACCTGCGCAAGAAGCTGCTCTTCACGCTCGGCATCATCGTGCTGTTCCGGCTCGGGTCCCACATCCCGGTACCCGGCGTGAGCTATAAGAACGTACAGATCTGTGTTGAACAGGCAGGCAGCAGCAATGGGCTGTTCGGCCTCGTCAACATGTTCAGCGGCGGTGCGCTGCTGCAGATCACGATCTTTGCGCTCGGCATCATGCCGTACATCACGGCGAGCATCATTCTGCAGCTGCTGACCGTGGTCATCCCGAAGCTGGAGACCCTCAAAAAAGAGGGACAGTCCGGCACGGCGAAGATCACTCAGTACACGCGCTATCTGACGGTCGCGCTTGCGATCCTGCAGGGCACCGGCCTCGTCGCCACCGCCCGCACGGGGGCCCTGTTCCAGGGCTGCCAGGTCGCCAGCCAGATCGTCCCCGACCGGTCGATCTTCACCACGGTCGTCATGGTGGTCACCATGACCGCCGGCACCTGCGTCGTCATGTGGCTCGGTGAGCTCATCACCGACCGCGGCATCGGCAACGGCATGTCGATCCTTATGTTCATCTCGATCGCCGCCGGCTTCATCGGCGCCCTCTGGGCCATCAAGGAGCAGGGCAAGATCGCGGACGGCTGGGTCGAGTTCGGCGTGGTCATGCTTGTCGGTCTCGCCATGGTCGGCCTGGTGGTCTTCGTCGAGCAGGCGCAGCGCCGGATCCCGGTCCAGTACGCGAAGCGCATGATCGGCCGCCGCGCCTACGGTGGTACCTCGACCTACATCCCGCTCAAGGTGAACCAGGCGGGCATCATCCCCGTCATCTTCGCCTCGTCGCTGCTCTACATCCCGGCACTGGTCGTACAGTTCAGCGGTTCCACCGCGGGCTGGGCCACCTGGATCCAGAAGCACTTCGTCAAGGGCGACCACCCTTACTACATCGCGGTGTACTTCCTCCTGATCGTCTTCTTCGCGTTCTTCTACGTGGCGATCTCGTTCAACCCCGAGGAAGTTGCAGACAACATGAAGAAGTATGGTGGGTTCATCCCCGGCATCCGCGCCGGTCGACCCACCGCCGAGTACCTGAGCTACGTGCTCAACCGGATCACCTGGCCGGGGTCGCTGTACCTGGGTCTCATCGCTCTTGTGCCGACGATGGCGTTGGCCGGCTTCGGAGCGAACCAGAACTTCCCGTTCGGCGGGACGAGCATCCTGATCATCGTGGGTGTGGGTCTGGAAACCGTGAAGCAGATCGAGAGCCAGCTCCAGCAGCGTAATTACGAAGGGTTCCTCCGCTGATGCGAATCGTCCTCGTCGGACCGCCCGGTGCCGGGAAGGGAACGCAGGCCGCGTTCCTTGCCAAGAACCTGTCGATCCCGCACATCTCCACGGGCGACCTTTTCCGGGCCAACATCAGCCAGGGCACCGAGCTGGGCAAGCAGGCGAAGGCGTACATGGACGCCGGCGACCTGGTCCCCGACGAGGTGACCATCGGCATGGCGAAGGACCGGATGGAGCAGCCCGACGCCGTAGGCGGCTTCCTGCTCGACGGGTTCCCGCGCAACGTCTCGCAGGCCGAGGCGCTCGACGTGATGCTCCAGGCGGCGGGCATGAAGCTCGACGCCGTTCTCGACCTGGAGGTCGAGGAGGACGAGGTCGTCAAGCGGATCGCCGGTCGACGGATCTGCCGCAACGACTCCGCGCACGTCTTCCACGTGACGTACGCCCCGGCGAAGGCCGAGGGCGTCTGCGACACCTGCGGCGGCGAGCTGTACCAGCGCGGCGACGACTCGGAGGCCACGGTCCGCAACCGGCTGGAGGTCTACCACACGCAGACCGAGCCGATCATCGACTACTACAAGGCCCAGGGCCTGCTGGTGACCATCCCGGCCCTCGGTGAGGTCGCGGACGTCACCAAGCGCGCGATGGACGCCCTCAAGAAGTAGTAGACCCTTGTTGTGCAGGTACGGCCGCGGTGTCCCCAGGGCATCGCGGCCGTACTGTTGAGAAGACCCGTTTCGAAGCTGGAAGGCTGTTTCCCCATGGTCCAGATCAAGACCCCCGAGCAGATCGCGAAGATGCGCGAGGCGGGGCTGGTCGTCGCCGCGATCCACGCGGCGACCCGTGAGGCGGCCGTGCCGGGCGCCACGACGCGGGATCTGGACATGGTGGCCCGCAAGGTGATCGCGGACGCCGGGGCCAAGTCGAACTTCCTCGGCTACGGCGGCTTCCCCGCGACGATCTGCACCTCGGTGAACGAGGTCGTCGTCCACGGCATCCCGGACGACAAGACCGTCCTCAAGGACGGCGACATCATCTCGATCGACGCCGGCGCGATCGTGGACGGCTGGCACGGCGACGCCGCGTACACCGCCTTCGTGGGCACCGGGCACGCGCCCGAGCTCGTGGAGCTCTCCCGGGTGACCGAGGAGTCCATGTGGGCCGGCATCGCCGCCATGAAGCTCGGCAACCGCCTCGTGGACATCTCCAAGGCGATCGAGACGTACATCAAGCGCCAGCCCCGCCCCACCACCGGTGAGCACAGCCTCGGCAAGTTCGGGATCATCGAGGACTACGGCGGCCACGGCATCGGGTCCGAGATGCACATGGACCCCCACCTGCTGAACTACGTCTCGCGCAAGCGGGGCAAGGGCATCAAGCTGGTCCCGGGCGTCTGCCTGGCGATCGAGCCGATGGTCTCCCTGGGAACCGCCCAGACGGAGGTGCTGGCGGACGACTGGACGGTCATCACGACGGACGGCACCTGGTCCTCGCACTGGGAGCACTCCATCGCGCTGACGGAGGCCGGTCCCATCGTCCTGACCAGCCCGGACTGCGGCAAGGCGAAGCTGGCGGAGTACGGAGTCACCACGGCTCCGGACCCCCTCGGTTAATGATCTAGACTCTGGGGCAAACTTTCCGGATTCGTCTTTCTGGATGCCCTGACGTAGACTGACTCGTCGGCTCTCGTGCACTCCCATGCCTGCATGGCGTACTAGGCCGATCAAGGTAGCCGATTCGAAAGGCGAAGCGTGGCCAAGAAGCAAGGTGCCATCGAAATCGAGGGCACCGTGATCGAGTCCCTCCCGAACGCGATGTTCAAGGTGGAACTCCAGAACGGTCACAAGGTCCTCGCGCACATCAGCGGCAAGATGCGCATGCACTACATCCGCATCCTCCCTGATGACCGGGTCGTCGTGGAGCTGTCTCCGTACGACCTGACGCGTGGCCGGATCGTCTACCGATACAAGTAGATCTTGTCTTCACCCCCGTCTGGGCGTCTTGTCCCGGCGCGGGTGGTGGCACTGACCCGGAGAACCTCACCAACATGAAGGTCAAGCCGAGCGTCAAGAAGATCTGCGACAAGTGCAAGGTGATCCGCCGTCACGGTCGGGTCATGGTCATCTGCGACAACCTGCGCCACAAGCAGCGCCAGGGCTGACGCACGCCGACCGACCTGCCTTCCGCAGTTCTTCGCGCGACGTAAGAAAACGTACATACGCAGAACCCGCCCAGCCCTGAGAGGGGCCGGCGGTACCTCCGGCGGGGGCCGGGGACCCGGACGTACCACCACCCATCAGGTGTGGTCGGCGGTCGGGGACGGTTCTGCTGAAGACCCCCGAACACACAGGAGCCATTGAATGGCACGCGTTTCCGGTGTCGACATCCCGCGCGAAAAGCGCGTGGAGATCGCACTCACCTACGTCTTCGGTGTCGGGCGCACCCGGTCCAAGGAGATCCTTGCGGCCACGGGCGTGAACCCGAACACCCGCGTTCGTGACCTGGCCGAAGAGGACCTGGTCAAGATCCGCGAGTACGTGGACGCCAACCTCCGCACCGAGGGTGACCTCCGCCGCGAGATCCAGGCCGACATCCGCCGCAAGGTCGAGATCCAGTGCTACCAGGGCATCCGCCACCGTCGTGGCCTGCCCGTGCACGGTCAGCGCACCAGCACGAACGCCCGTACCCGCAAGGGTCCGCGTCGCGCGATCGCCGGTAAGAAGAAGCCGGGCAAGAAGTAGTCCTGTTCAGCGGTCTTGCGCTGTAGGACCGACCACCTCCCGTAGGAGAAATAGATGCCCCCCAAGGGTCGTCAGGGCGCTGCCAAGAAGGTGCGCCGCAAGGAAAAGAAGAACGTCGCTCACGGGCACGCCCACATCAAGAGCACGTTCAACAACACCATCGTCTCGATCACGGACCCCGCGGGCAACGTGATCTCCTGGGCCTCCGCCGGCCACGTCGGCTTCAAGGGCTCGCGCAAGTCCACCCCCTTCGCCGCGCAGATGGCCGCCGAGTCGGCCGCCCGCCGCGCGCAGGAGCACGGCATGCGCAAGGTTGACGTCTTCGTCAAGGGTCCGGGCTCCGGCCGCGAGACCGCGATCCGCTCCCTGCAGGCCACTGGCCTCGAGGTCGGCTCGATCCAGGACGTCACCCCCACCCCGCACAACGGCTGCCGCCCGCCGAAGCGCCGCCGCGTCTGACGCGACGGACGCACCTGTGCGTTCTTGAGTGTCCGGGCGGTACGAACCCCTCGCGGGGGACGTACCGCCCGTACCCTTGTAGTCCGCAGCTCCGGCTGCACCCCGTCGGG